>NZ_JBEPPD010000003.1:0-391558 GCF_040547165.1 Pedobacter sp. UYP30
TTTTTCGCCCCAGCCGGTACGGCTTTTTTGCCCTAGGGCAAAAAAGCCGTACCGGCTACTTTTAAACCCTGTTGCATTTATTACTTGAATTCAAGGGATAAAATAATTCCCGCAAGGAAATTTTCCCCAATATCTTTAAAAGCAAAGCCGATAATCACTGCAGAAGCACCTGCAGCGGTTGCCAAGGCGGTAGATATGCCGTCTAACTTTGCTACTTTTAAACCAAGTAAGATTACCAAAATAATGAGTATAATCTTGATGCTTTTGCTCAAGAAATTGGTCATAATTGGATCTTCCGTTTTGTTACGGATGGTTTTGCTGAACAGTTGAGCAATTTTGCCCGAAAGAAAAATACCCAAAGCGATAACCAAAATGCCAAGTAAAATACTTGGCAATTGGGCTACGAAATTCTTATAACTTTCTTCAATAGAAGTTAAAAATTGGTTGGAGAATATTGTTGTAGGAGTAAATTGTGTCATGTGTTTGGTTAGCGCATGTTGAGAAATTCAAGCCTTGCCAATAATGAACAATAAGACCGAGCACATTGTTTGCCTACATAAATATCCTATAAATAGAAATTTTTATCTGTTCAATAAGTAGTTCTTGAATCCTTCAAAATCAATACCTAAGTTATCTACAAGTTTTGCTTTATGCGCTAATTCTGAAACTTGCACAGGAATTTCTATCTTTTCGGCGATATTTTTAGGAAAAATATCGGGGAACTTACAGGCATGGGCAGTAGAAAGGAAGACGGTAGCACTTTGATTTTTTGGGTGCTCTGCCCGGTAATTCTGGATGGCGAGATAGGCAATAGCAGTGTGCGGGCAAGCGACATAATTATATTTGTCGAAAATTTCTATAATACTTGCAAAAGTTTGCTCGTCGGTAAAACTTTCAGAAGAAATAATACTTTTTAATTGTGCTGCCTCTTCTCCAAACAGGTCCATAATCCTTACCCAATTACTTGGCGCACCTACATCCATGGCATTTGAGTAGGTTTGTACCGAGGGTTTAGCCTCATAAATACCTGTTTTTAAAAACCGTGGTACGGTATCGTTTACATTGGTGGCTGCTATAAATTGTTTAACGGGCAAGCCCATTTTATAGGCCATAATGCCCGCGCCAATGTTACCAAAATTTCCGCTTGGTACGGAAAAAATAACATCGGTAAACCCTTGCTTTTTTAACTGTGCGTAGGCATAAAAATAGTAGAATGTTTGCGGAATCAGTCGTGCAATATTAATAGAATTTGCAGAGGTGAGCCTAAGTTTGGCGTTTAATTCTGCATCGCCAAAGGCTTGCTTAACCAAAGCTTGGCAATCATCAAAAGTGCCGTCTATTTCTATCGCACGTATGTTATGGCCGTTAGTAGTAAGTTGCAACTCTTGTATTTCGCTAACTTTTCCTTTTGGATAGAGTATCGTAACCCTAGTGTTATCAACGTTTAAAAAACCCAGTGCAACAGCACCGCCTGTGTCTCCAGAAGTGGCTACCAATACATCTAATAACTTTTCATCGGCACGTAGAAAATAACCCATCACACGACTCATAAACCGGGCGCCGAAATCTTTAAAAGCAAGCGAAGGGCCATGGAAAAGCTCCAACACAAAAGTATTTTCATCAAGCTTTACGGCAGGAGCATCAAAGTTGATGGCCTCATTTATGATGGTTTTTAAATCTGCCGCCGGAATTTCATCCTTCAAAAGGGTAGAGGCTACTTCAAACGCAATCTCTTGCAACGATTTATCTTGAATGGTATCGATAAACGAAGGTGTTAACTGCGGAATGATTTCTGGCATGTAAAGGCCTTTATCTAAAGGAAGACTGTTGAAAACGGCATCTTTAAAAGAAACAAAGTGGTTTTTATTGTTGGTGCTATACAGTTTCATACGCTTGTTAAATAGAAAATAAGTAAGGAGCTGTTTAAATTTAATTCGACTGTCAGTCTGAGTTTATCGAAGACCTTTTTTAAAATATGCTTCAACAGGCTTCGATTTTAATTTTTAAAATTTTAACTTCTCTAAAGTATTCTTGGCCCTTCGGCGTTTACTGCTGAAACAAAAGCTTTGCTGTTGATTTCCAAATTTTTTAAATGTTGTTGTTGTTGCTGAACAATTTTATCGGCAGTTTCTTTGTCTTTGGTCAATGCAAATACAGAAGGCCCTGAGCCAGAAATACCAAAACCTATTGCGCCGTGGTCCATCGCAAGTTTTCTTAAATCGTCAAATCCAGGAATTAATATAGAACGCGTAGGCTCTATCAAAACATCTTTCATGCTGCGGCCAATCAATTCGAAATCTTGCATAAACAGCCCGCTTACCAATCCGGCAACGTTGCCCCATTGGGTAACGGCATCTTTTAAGAGCACTTTGCTTTTAATCATTTGGCGTGCATCTTTTGTTGGTACATCAACCTCGGGGTACACAATTGCGGCAAACATATTTGGCGGGGTTGGGAGCGAGATTACATCCAATGGGTCGTAACTTCTAATCAACACAAAACCACCCAATAAAGCGGGTGCAACATTGTCTGCATGCCCATAACCGCAGGCCAACTCTTCGCCTTTCATGGCAAATGGAACCAACTCTTTTGCGGTTAGCAGCTTGCCCATTAAATTGTTTATGGCAAATAATCCCGCCACCGTGCTTGCAGAACTAGAACCAAGGCCGCTACCAATAGGCATTTTTTTATGCAGCTCTATTTCTACGCCCACATCTAACCTATTGATGTGTTTTAAATAATGTTGCACGCTGGCACTCACGGTATTTTTTTCTGAGGCCATTGGCAACCTTCCATCGTCTCCGGTTATTTTCGTAATAATAACTCCTGGCGTATTTGTTAACTTCATTTCTACCACATCGCCAGGTTCGTTTACCGCAAAACCCAGTACATCGAAACCGCAAACTACATTCGCAACTGTTGCAGGTGCAAAAACTTTTACCACCCCTAAATCCCCTAAAGGGAACTTTGACTTTCTATCGCTCATTTATAATTTTATAATTTGTTTTTTATCCAATTTACTACTCCCCTTTAGGGGCTGGGTTTTCTCTTAAGGGGGCGGGGGATTAGTGGTTCGACCCCACATTTATAATATCTGCAAACACGCCTGCGGCTGTAACCTCTGCGCCTGCGCCGGGTCCTTTAACTACCAATGGCCTACTTTTGTATCTATCTGTTGTAAAAGATATGATATTATCGCTGCCCGAAAGCATGTAAAAAGGGTGGCTGTCATCGACCATTTGCAAACCAATAGATACTTCGCCATTTTCTAATTGGCCAATATAGCGCAACACTTTATTCTCTTTTTTTGCCCTATTTTTTAAATCTTCGAAATAGCTGGCGTTCGCTTTAAGTTGCACGTAGAAATCTTCTACACTTGTGGCGTTTAAACAATCATCGGGCAAAATATTATCAATTTTCACGTTTTCTGCTTCTAACGGATAACCTGCATCTCGAGCCAAGATGAGCATTTTACGCATAAAATCTTTTCCGTTTAAATCATCCCTTGGGTCCGGTTCGGTATAGCCGAGCTCTTGCGCTTCTTTTACCGTTTCGTAAAAACCCGCTTCACCTTTAAAATTGTTAAAGATATAGGAAATGGTACCCGACAAGATGGCTTCAATCCTTGCAACTTTATCGCCACTTACCATCAATTCTTTTAATGTTCTTATGATTGGAAGACCTGCACCTACATTTGTTTCGTAGTAAAAATCTACACCAAATGTTCTGGCAGTATCTCTAAAAGATTTGTATTGTGCAAAACTTGCCGAGTTTCCTTTTTTATTGCAGGTGACAATAGAAATACTACTTTCAAAAATCTTTTGATAAAAACTAATTGGCACCTCGCTAGCCGTATTGTCTACAAAAACGCAATTTGGCAAGTTTAAATCCCTCATCTGCTGGATAAAACTATGTAGTTCCGCTGCTTGTCCATGTTCAGTTAAATGGGCTTCCCAATTGTCTAGAGATAATCCATCGGCATCAAAAACCATTTTGCGCGTATTGCTAATGCCGACTACCTTAACGTGCAAATCATTGTTTTCGGCCAAGAACGGCATTTGTTCTTTTAGTTGATTAAACAAAGTCTTTCCAATATTTCCCGTTCCCAAACAAAAAATGTTTAGTGTTCTTTTTAAATTGGTAAAAAAGGCATCATGCACTGCATTTACCGCCTTCGAAAGATCGGCTGCAGAAATGATCACCGAGATATTATATTCTGAACTTCCCTGCGCAATGGCGCGAACGTTTATTCCGTTTCTGCCCAAAGAATGGAACAAGCGGCCACTTATACCTGGCGTACGTTTCATGTTTTCGCCCACTATGGCTAGAACCGATAAGCTGTTTTCTACCACCGGATATTCCAGTTTCTTAGCTTCCAGTTCCAATTCGAATTCTTTTTTTATAAAGTTTACAGCGGTTTGGGCATCGCTAGGCTTTACAGCAAAGGTAATGCTATGTTCAGAGCTAGATTGCGTAATGAGTACAATGTTAATTTGCTCCCGCGATAATAGAGAAAACAATCTCCCGCTAAAACCCGCTTTGCCAACCATGCCACTGCCGGTAAGGTTGATGATGCTGATCTGATTGATGGACGAAATTCCTTTAATTGGTAGTTTAGAAGTTTTTACATCGCTTCTTATGTAGGTGCCACCAAAAGCTGGCTGAAATGTATTTTTAATGACAATCGGAATTTTTTTCAGAAAGGCCGGAATCATCGTTGGCGGATAGATAACCTTCGCACCAAAGTAGCTCAGCTCCATGGCTTCGGTATAACTTAGCTCGGGCAACGAAAAAGCTTTTCTAACCATTCTTGGGTCTGCAGTCATCATTCCATTAACATCTGTCCAGATTTGTATTTCGCTAGCTTTTATCGCAGAGCCCCAAATAGCTGCGGTATAATCAGAGCCTCCGCGGCCAAGTGTGGTCATTCTGCCCTCAATATTGCTGGCGATAAATCCGGTAACGAAAAGAACGTTGTCTGCGTGGGCATGATAAAAATCGCTAATCAACAGTTCGGAGAGCGCTGTATCAACCTTTGCCTGACCAAAATTATTGTCGGTTTTAATTAAGTCAGATCCTTCTACAAAAATAGCGGCTTTTAATTTTTGAGAGGCAATGTGTGCCACCATAAACGTAGAGCAGCGTTCGCCATAACTTAAAATATGGTCCTTGGTTTGTAGGCTAAGTTCCCTTAAGTTATTTACGGCCAACAATAAATCTTCTAGCTCATTAAAAAATATTTTCAGCTTTGTAAAAACTGGATTTTGAGCGGCAGCTGGCAAAAGCGCTCTAATTACCGCAAAGTGCTTAGCTTCTATTTCTTTTAAAAAAACATCATACTCTTCCCCACGTTCTGCTTTTTCGGCCATTTCGGCAAGCAAATTAGTAACACCGCTCATGGCAGACAAAACCACAACTGGCTTTTCATCTGCTGCTTCTTCAGCAACAATGCCCAATAAAGTCCTTATGTTTTCGGCTGTGCCTACAGATGTTCCGCCGAACTTTAAAATTTTCATAATTTAATGTTAAAAAAAAACGCCCCGATTGTTTATCGGGACGTCTTCTGTATGTTTATGTTTTTCCAAAGTACAACAAATTAGTCCCGCTCGTAAATCCCGCCGGTAATAATTATGGTTGTTATAATTGAAAAATTACTAATCATCTTTAATGTTTTTATCGAAGCGTAAAATAGCAGATTATTTCTGGCAATTGCAAATGATTTCTCTTTTTATTTAAAGTTTTCTAACAAATTGACCTATTCTATCAAAAAATAACATTGTTGCGGATATTATTTAGGGCCTGTTTAAACTTTACGGTTTTATTTATGAAACTCCTGATTAAAAGAGTACTTAGAATAGCTATCATTTACTTTTTTTGTGATTTGTTACTTTTGAAGATAATTGCATCTCGTTTTTCTCTGCCGTCTTTGACCTTGCCACAATAGGCCTCTGCTTTACCCAGCGCTATGCCGTCTAGACGGAAGTGCTTTTTTTCTTTGACAAAAAAGCAGCAAATCCGAGCATTTCTACGAGCTCATGAATGGAATTAAGACAATAAAGGCTGACAAATAAAATCAACGCTGGCACTCTTTGGGTTGAATTCAAAGAGTTGCCTATTATAGATTATTCGATGCCTTTTTCTTGCGAACTGCTGTGAATCCTCTTGTTTTGAGTAACCCAGCAATTCTCTCCGAGCAGCCTTGGGCGTTTTTCCTCCGACAATTGCAAGGCCGGCCTTACCTAGTTGCTATAGCAATTTTATTATCAAAACTTAAACAAGCCATAAGTATTTGAATTTTAGACTTTTGGAGCTAATAGTCTGAAAAGATAGTAACCATAGTAAAAAAAATTCACTTACTCCCCAATTCTTAAAGGCGCAGCAAAACATTAATTCATATAACTGGCACAAAAAAGCCGCCTAAGAGATTATCCGAAACGGCTTTTAAACTATTGGAACTGCTAACTAATTTTTATCTTGTTGCCATAGGCCCGTAACTTTACTTACATCCTTATAATTGCTCAGGTCAATGTGATGTGCCACCATAAAGGTTCCGAGCTCGCCGCTAACTGCCACAATTTTAAATTTATAATTCGCAATATTATAAGTAGACAATTCGGGGAGAACTGCTGTGGCATCTCGTCTGACAAAGAAATAGTGAAGCTTAACACTGCCTCGCGATGTTTCAAACGCAATGTTGTAGTCAAAACCTAAGCTGAAGTCGGTAAACTGGTAAGGTAACGGCGACCATTGGTTGGTATTGGCGTAATTTGGGGTAAAATAAACCAACACCATGCCTCTATCAAGCACAGCTTGTGTAATGGAATTATTGTTTCTTAGGTAGTAACGCGTGAAATAAGAAGAACCAACACCTGGAGAGGATCTAAACGAATAACTTGAATTCCAAAGCCAGTCACTGTTTGTTAAAGAAAATACATCTGTTTTTACGTTCGCGTTTCCCTCTGGCCCTTGCGGCCCGGCAGGGCCTCGTAAACTTATGGGTACGCCCCAGCCAGCTGCGGTTTTGGGCCCATAAAGCAAGTAGGAAGTACTATTGAGGTAGAAATCACCATTAGCGCCTAAGCCAGCGGCTGGCACAACGGCTCCTTTGTATATGTTACTTCCGGCGGATCCTTTGGCACCGGTCGCACCTTTTAACGATAAACCCGTACCCCAACCAGCAGCAGCTTTTGGCCCATATAGTAGGGACGTGGTTTTATTTAAATAATAGTCGCCTACTTTACCAATTGCGGTGGCAGGTACTGTGGTGCCGCTATAAATGATACTTCCCTCTTGCCCATTTGCACCTTTAGGTCCCGCAGCACCTATCGCCCCCTGCACGCCACCAGCGCCCGTTGGCCCAACAGCGCCTTCTTTTCCGCAAGAGACGAGAAAGAAAACGGATATTAGTGCGATGATGTAAAAATTAAACTTTTTCATAAATAAGGTTGTTGTTAACTGTTAGCATTATGGTTTTCGGTCTATTTAGTCCCTTTTCTAAATGTTATTTGTCCACAAAATTATGAGCAGACTTCTCGAAAACATAGTACAAAAACGACATTTTATTTAAATTCATGGATATCGATCTCGCTTGCAAAAGGCACCAAACTATCCGGCGAGATGCGTAATCATTTAGCGAAGCTATTAATTTTAGACTTTTGTAAGGCCTTCGATAAGCTCTGACTGACGACCGATTTACCTAAAAGTTTGCAAAACACCTTATGTCAGCCTTTTTGGCAATAACCCAGCTAATCTTTAGCTAACCCCATGCAATTCAATACCTTTGGTTCAATTCAATTTCGATGTAAATTTTAAAATAGCCAACCAATTTTAGCTATCTTTATGCAGCCTATCCACTAACCTCACCAATAGGATTGAATATATGGTTCACTCAGTTTACCTTCCTCACCCAGCATTAAGAGAGTTTGTGGATAACATTACAGTAACCACAGTAGATTTTTCTGTAGAAAAAGACATTTCCCCAATCTATACGTTCGTTCCAACCCACACCCGGTTTCTATGTTTCTATTTGGAAGATAAAGTTTTGGTAAAAAAATACGGGGAGGACTTTGAACTAAAGTCTCGCTCAATGATTATTGGGCCGCAAACAACGCCGGTAACACTCAATCTAGGGAGTAAACATAAAGATGTAGTCGTCTGTCTTAAACCGAGCGGCATGTATAGGCTTTTGGGAATACCTTTACATACTATTGTAGATAAAGACTACGATGCCAGGTTGGTATTAGGAGCTGAGGTTGATGTGGTTACAGACCGATTAAGGAATGCAAAAACCGACGACCTAAAAAATCAGATTATCCAAAAATATTTGTTGGACAAATTGCAATTTTTAAAGCCAGCTTTGCCATTCGATATGGCTATGTTGGAGCTTGTAAGAAATACGGGGAATTCACGCATCGAGTCTGTAGCGATGCGTGCCTGCCTATCGTTAAAACAATTTGAAAGAGAGTCGTTAAAGCGGATTGGTCTCTCGCCCAAAACCTATGCTAAGATGATCAGATTCTCTTATGCGTATAAACTAAAGGAGTTATTTCCTAATAAATCTTGGTCCAGTATTACCTATCAATGTGGGTATTTTGACCAGATGCACCTTATTAGAGATTTTAAGTTTTTTACAGGATCCACCCCGGGTTTGTTAACGGAAAAGGAAGTGATAAGTTCTGTTCGTTTCCGAACTTTGGAAGATGTATTCCTATAAGTTCCCTTAGGAAAAAACCCAGTTTAAATGACTGGTCAGTTGTTGGGGTTATCTTGCAATTGCAGAAATTTTCTATGTATTGCGCGGACAAAAATCTGTAATTTTGATGAACATGGCCAATACTGTTACTCAACCTTTCAGAAAAATTATACACGTGGATATGGACGCTTTTTACGCTTCTGTAGAACAGCGAGATTTTCCCGAGTATAGAGGTAAACCACTTGTTGTTGGTGGTATGCCAGATAGTAGAGGTGTAGTGGCAGCAGCCAGTTACGAAGCTCGCCAATTTGGAATAAAATCGGCAATGCCATGTAGTCAAGCATATCGGCTATGCCCTACAGCGATATTTGTCTATCCACGATTCGATGTGTATAAAGAGGTTTCAAAAGGCATCCGCTCTATCTTTTTTCGGTATACAGATTTGGTCGAGCCGCTGTCACTTGACGAAGCGTATCTGGATGTAACCGAAGATAAACTCGGCATAGGTTCGGCCTTAGAAATTGCAAGTTCAATTAAAAAAGCCATCAAATCAGAACTGAATTTAAACGCATCTGCCGGAATATCTGTAAATAAATTTGTAGCCAAAGTTGCATCAGACTTGGAAAAGCCAGACGGTCTCACTTTTATAGGCCCATCTAAAATTAACAGTTTTATGGAACGGCTGCCGATTGAGAAATTTTATGGCATCGGTAAAGTGACCGCGGCAAAAATGAAAGCGATGCAAATAGTTACCGGAGCAGACCTAAAGAGACTTTCGGAAGCGCAGCTTAAAGCTATTTTTGGCAAAGCTGGCAACTACTACTACCATGTGGTTAGAGGAGTAGACAATAGACCGGTTAGACCACACAGAGCAACAAAATCAGTAAGTGTAGAAGATACCCTAACCGAAAATACAAGCGATTATGTGGTATTGCGTAGTATTTTGGCTCAGCTTAGCGAGACGCTATCAAATCGGTTGAAGAAACAATTTTTACAAGGGAGAACGATTACGCTAAAAGTAAAATTCGGAGATTTTACCATCATCACGCGTAGCAAAACGATACAAATGGCCTTTAACGAACAGCCGATTATTTATCAGCATACCGCCGAGCTCTTGAGTTTCATAGACTTAAAAGTGCAAGACGTGCGCTTGTTGGGCATATCAATTTCTGGCTTTAAAGCAAAAAACTTAACCGAAGAACAGATCATTCAGCTAGAATTCGACTTTTAAGCTGGGTGCGATAGATTGCCGGTACTCGTCACGTCGAGCGCAGCGAGAGGTCTCACAACTAACTCTGCATAGGCGTATTGGAATAGCACGTGAGATTTCTACTACCGTCGAAATCACGGCGCGCGGGACGAAAGGGCGGCACGGACGAAATGGATGGCGAATTTAAGTTTTAAAACTAAAGCTTCAGAAATAAAAAAGGCCTCGCAGTTGCAAGGCCTTTAAAAAATTTGCAAAAAAAAAGCCTTACTTATTCATTTTCTTTTCGAGCATTTTCATAAAAAATCCGCCGACAACACTACGGGCTTTAAAATTCTCTCTAATGCCGGTATTAGAATCGTAAAAATCATTTAACGGAACCCTAGATTCTGTTTCTAACGCAAATTTGTAAACTGGATCAATCAATTTTTCAAAATCTTGCTGAGTTGGCGCAAACGTTGCTGACCATAAAATCCAATCGTTTTTGGTATAAGCTTTTCTACTATCAAGCGGTAGCCCAAATTTGTTTTGTTTGGTTAAATAATAGTTAATTTCTGTGTTGTAAACACTTTGTGGAAACAATTTTAAATCTAATACTTTATCCCAAACCAAGTTGTACTTTTGGCTCCAAGTATTTTTATCATTAAAAGTTAAAGCATAGTGATCGCCTGCATCTGCCATTTTCATCCATTTTTTAACCATTCCTTCTGCAATTGCCCTGTATTCTTTGGCTGTTTCTTGTTTGCCTAGCGTTTGTGCCATTTGTGCATAACAGGCAATCCCCACAATAGCTTTTACAGATAGGTTGGCGTTACTTGCCAAATGACCAGCAAAATCGTCGGTACAAAGTTGTGTCTTGGGATCTAATCCTTCATCACTTAAGTATTTGGCCCAAATAGATAGTGTCTTCCAATGCTTTTCTGCATATTTTGCATTTCCTTCTGCTTTAGCAATGGCAGCTGTAAGAATAATCATATTGCCCGACTCTTCTATCGGCATAGGTTCGCCATAAGTTTGTCCATTTGCAAGTGGGTAAGTACCTAAATCGTGTGCTGCCCAAGGATGAGGATATTTCCCGCTTTCGCTAAAATGAAAAATACCACTTAGCATACCTTGCAATAATTCTGGATTGTAAATTAAATACAAAGGTGCAGACGGATAAGTAACATCTACTGTATTGATGAAACCGCCACTATTATTCTCTTTTGATAACCACAAGATCTCATGATCTGGGCTTTTAACCAAGGTATGTGCAGCAATGCTTTGGCGATACGCCAGTACGCAAAGATCTGCATACTTTTTTCCTCCGGCATTTAAAGCTTCTGCATACATACTCTTATTAAAGTCATCACATTTTTTTAATACGCTAGCATAATCATTGTAGGCATCGGTTAATTGGCTTTCGATGGTTTCCTTGCCAGATGTATTCCACCATGGTCTAAGTTTGGTATTAAAATACTCTACTGAATAAATCTCGTCATAACCTAACTCAATCATTTTTTCTACCGGCTTTTCACCCACTGACCCGAAAGACAATATTGTGTTTAACGAGAGAGACTTGCCCTTTTTAGCTGTAGAAGTTGTTTTATTGTTAACAAATGTGCTAACTGCTTCTTTCTGATTGGTAATAAACTGAACAGCATCGTTACCTTTCGGAACTGCTACGCAAAAATAGCCCCAATCAATTCTTCTATCATCACCTGTTTTTTGTAGAATGGGTTGTTCTATAGTTCCGGCTTTTAAAATAGAGAGTTTTGCGGTATTGTATTGTTTAGTGGTAACTTTTTGATTTGGCTGGTCTACAGCGATGTCGGTTGAAGCGCCCAGAAAAACCTTAACTTGATGGTTTTTGCCATCGTTTGCGTTTACTGAATAAGAAGTGTATGAAACTGGTCTAGCTAAAATTCCCAGATCATTCATTAAAAGTGGAGAAGTGAATGCCAATTTTAGATCTACAGCTCCACAAGTAAACTTATATATTGTTTGTGTGGCATTAAGGTCTACGCTTTCTTGCTTGGCCAATTGCATTGGTTTTCCTTCAACTTCTATTTTTTCTACCAAACCAAAATCTAGATATCGGCCTCCGGCACTGTTCATCAAATGAATGGCAAGTACATTTTTTCCGTCCTTTAAATATCCAGCTTCTGCTCTCCCAAGAGGAATCATTTCAAAACCTTGGGTCCAGCCTTGCTTTTTGTAAATTTTGTTTCCGTTTAAAAATACTTCCACATTGTCGTCGTGGTTCAGTTTTAAAAATAGATTCTTTAAATCCTTGGCATTAGAAAGGTCGAAACTTCTTCTAACCCAAATATTATCGCTGTTCCATAATGTTTTTACCCCTTTAGGGTTATCTCCAATCGGAGACTGGCCCACTTTCCATCCTTTAGTATCGAAATCAACATCGTCCCAACCTTTTGTTGGTTCTTGTTCGGTGTAATGCACTTTAAAAGCCGCTTCATCCGTTGCTGGCAAAATAGTTTTATAATTAACGGTTTCTGCTCCCATAAAACGATACACATTGCCATCTACACTGATAAGACCAGTTAAAGACTGATCTTTGCCGGTCCAATGTGTCGTGTTAGATTCATTTAGCTTATCGGTATTAGACCAAATGCTAAAATAGGTATTGTGCGTTATTAAAGGATAAGATGGCGCTTTTCGTTCTTGTGCAAATGCTGCAAAGCAGCATAATGTTAAGAGAATAAGGCCTGGTAATTTAAGGTTTCGTGTGTGTTTCATTTTGTGTTTCAATTTATTAGAAATGATAAAATTCTTTTCGATTGTTAAATAAAAAAATACCCGAGCATTGGCTCAGGTATTAAACTATTAGTTTTTTAACTTAGATAAACGTTATGGTTGTTTCTTGTTGATTGTCCATTCTGCCATTTGAAATAACCTAGAACCTCTGTTTGCTTTGAAATAAATTCTATAAAATTTATAAGCAACAAAATTGTCGAAATAAAATCTTCTGGTCACTCTTCTGTCGTCATTATTTGCCCAGGGACATCGGGTAATTGTATGCAGATCTCGATATTGAATACCGTCTAAAGAACCCTGAAAAATCCAAAATCTGGGATCTCTGTCATTTCCATCATTTGCAGAAGTTAAGGTATATGCGCCCACAACTTTTGGCGTGTCTAGCTCGAACGTACATTTTAGCGTTCCGTCAAAACCATCCTGCAAGAATTTACTCCCCAGGTCACCATCAATCAACTTTTGCGACCCTTCATTTCCATTTGCCCCGCCACCACTATCTCTAGTAACAGATAAGGTACCACCAACCGTAGAAATATAGTTCTCTCCAATTTTTGTTGGATCAAAGTTGGGGTCTACCACTTTAAGGAATATTTCTTGACTAGCTTTATACCCCTGTCCATTGGTTGTAGTTAACACCACATGGTAAGTGCCAGGAAATCTGTATGCATGTTTCGGGTTTTCTGCAACCGACGTACTGTCGTCTCCAAATTGCCATAAAAACTCTTTGTAATTGGTAGACGATTGGGTAAACTCAAACTGCAAAAACTTTGCAGAATCTGGCAGTACTATCTCAAACTTAGCCGTTGGCTTAGCTTCATCGACTACCGGAGGCGGCGGTGGAGCGTCTTTTTTACATTTCACCATAGCTATTACCAATAGCAACAACAGTGGCAAACCAATAACTATTTTTTCAAAATTCGTTTTCATATTTGTTTAGTTTATGGTGCTGGGAATAACTGACTTTTTGGAACAATGCGTTTACCGTCTATTACAGATGGCACTTCATATTCTAAATAGGCCTGTTGGCCACCAACATTCTCTCTATGCCAAGCTTCTATTTTATATTTAACTCCGCGTTCTAGGGTAATTTTAGCATTTCTAGACGGTTGATCCCACGTAGTGGTATAGTCGTCTATGATGGCCTTTCCATTGATAAATAACTTACTTCCGTCATCCCATCTGGTTTGATAGAATATATATTCGCCCCTTACAGGAGCTAAAAATTCACCTGTCCATCTCGAAGAGAAATTGTCTCTAGATAAACTTTGACCCGCAGCATTTTTTACGCCATCTGGCCAGCCATCTCCGTTAAACTCTATTGTTGCATCTATCCGAGTTGCAAACGGAGGAACTCCACTATTAATGCCATCTTGGGTATTTGTCCAATACTGTGCTTTTAAGCCTGTTCCATTTCCAATTATTTGGGAGTTGTTATCTAAATTTACATTAGGGTCTACCACCACAACAACCGTTTTCTTAGCAGGATCTAATACATGGTTTGTTGGATTTTTAAGTTGCAATACAAAAGCAAATTTTTTGTTCGCTATGATGTTTGCATCGAAAGTTGGCCAAGGAATAAATATTCGAACAGCACTATAAGAAATCCCAGTACCTAAACGCGCGGCGGTGTCTATGGTATATTTTCCAGAATCTAAATGAATGGTATTTGCATCCAAAACTCCACTTGCTTTCAGGGATGCGATGGTATCGACGTTATCCACTACCTTTACATTAAAAGCACCAGAGGGCTGGTTGGCCAAATTAATTGGAACGTAAATTGTTGCACCTGCGAGAGAAGTGATATAGGGACCTTTGTACATTACATTGTAAATGCCGCCATTGCCAATACTTAAGTAATGCAAGTCTGAGGGTTTTAAATACTCGCTAGTATTTAGAACAACCATAATATTAGATTTTCCGCCAGCAACAACATTCCCCTTACCGGGCTGGATAAGTTTAAAAGCAAAAACTACTTTTTTACCATAGTTTCTTTCTAGCGCAAACAAGCGCACGGTAGCCACTCCAGTAGCTTCGGTAGCGCCATAAGCAACATTTATAACATTTGGGTATTCTACCTGGGCGGCCGGTAACAAAACGGCATTTGTTAATGCCCCACTATTAATAAGCCCGGTAACCGTATCGTTGTTTAACGTAATACCAACCTGAAATGCTTTTTCTGCTGGGCCGGATAGCGAAATTTTAAACGGAATCTGAACGTAAGCGTTATCCTTACTCACATCGCCGATCACAATTCCCTCTCCAGTAATACTTCTATTAGCGGCATCTGGCAGCTTTAAGTCTTGAATTTCAGACCTCTTGCAAGAATAGACAAAGGCAATAGCCAGTCCTATGATTGCGATGTAGATATACCTCTTCATTTTATGATATTTTAAATTGTTTCTTATTTGACTATTGATCCAACCAAACCCGTCCATCGAGATTCCAGCTTTGTTTATTGGCAATCTTTAACCAGTTTGTAATCTGAATTGGAATATCTGACGTTTGGATTACAAATCTTGCAAGAATAGAAGCGTCTGGTGGGCAAATCAAATCGTTGAAATTTTCCCACACATACGGGCCAACCAATTTAAAATTTCTTGCACTTGGACCTAAATCTTCAAACTTATCTCCAACTCCGTCAGTACAAGGCCAGTACCCAACTATAAAATTATAATATGGGTGGCTTTGATTGATACTAGTCTCGCAAGAATATCTAGCTATAACAGCATCTGGTACAGCGGTTTTGAAGAACCGAATGTCACTTACGTACACATCTGGCTCACCATGTCCCTGTCCATTAATATAACCCATTTTTAATTTGTTATCGTTCGATAATGAACCCGAATTTGTGATTTCTACTTCGCTATTGAAGCTTCCATTTGTATAAACCCTTAAAAAATATTGCGTTCCTCTACGCTCTTTTTTCGCTGTAAGTGTTTCCCATCTACCTTCATTAATTACAGCTCCCTGTGCTTGGTGATAGTCACCATCTTTAGCACCTCTCCATTCAAAAAACCAATAATCATCTTGCAAATAGAAAACCCAGCCCACACTTGGATGACCAGAAGACCATTCGTTACGCTTACCCAAAACCGCTGGATAAGACTGTCTTTGACCATTTTTCTTAACCTTTAACTCTATGGTAAATGTAGTAGTATCGTCTAAATTAAATGCATTGGCCGTATCTATCTCCGCGCGAACTACTTGCTTATCCATACGTACGGTTTTTCCAAGGTAACGGTTCCCTGTAAAAGGTTTTGTGATGATGCGCTGTTTGTAACTGGGATTGTAATAAACCACAAAAGTATTTGCCGAAGTATTACTAAATACAGTTTGATCGCTCTGCACAGTTGATGTGTATGCGCCGCCCCCACTAGAAGCAATAACAACCAACCAGTCTTCTGTAGCAAATGTCGGTCTCTTTCTCAACGCGGCCAAAATATCGCCAACCGATGTATCGAAATTCTCAATAGCAGCTTTGTATTGAGGAAAAGAATTATCAAAACCAACTTGCTTTCCAACTTTCTTTACATTGGTAAAATGTCCAACAATTACAGAAGCAGTATCAGAATTAAGCGTATTAATAACCGAGGCCCTTACTGCGCCGTCATCTGCCAACACATCAGAAACATCCGCACCATCTGTCAAGCTTTTAAAAAGCGGCGAAGAAGTGTGAGAAACAATTCGAGCTTGAGGCAATTCTTGCTTTATTCGTTTAAAGATGATAGGAAAGTTTAGCAAGTTATTATTACTCAGGTCATTTTTCAACACATTATGCTTTTCCTTTTTAGCGCCAGTAAGCATATTTGCATAATTGCTCACATCAGCTAAAGAATCTGGATCGCTAAGAGATACCCAACTATAAATAGAATTTGGCAACAAAGCGTTAATATTTGGTGTATTCGCTTCTAAGACCGATTGCCCTCTAGCTCCATCTACAATAAGGTATAATACCTTTCTATTACCATAACGAACTGTGGCCGTATCTCCCCCATCCTTAACAGTAATTACCCTGTCGAAGCCTTTGTTACAAGACCAGATGGTTGCGCAGGTTACTATAGTAAGTAAAATGCCAAACAATAATTTATGTTTTTTCATCTTGTTCATTTTTGTTTAAAATTTTTACTTGGATAAATTACTCTACCGTTACTCTAATGATGTTGTTAACGTCTTTAAGATCAAATCGATTAAATCTACCCATTAATAACAAAGCCATTTTACCGTCGGCAGATTTAGTTTCCTTTATATCACTTACGTATCCGTTAAATGGGCCTGTAGCATTATAACCTTTTGCAAGATCGCCCTTAGCTGTAAGCACCATAAAGCCGTTTCTAGAAACTCCACCATATTTTCTGAATGAGCCAGTTACCACGATAAGGCCGTTCGATAACTGCTGCGCATAGGTTGCAAAACCCGTATCAAAACGTTGCGCTATAAAACTTTTATCAATAGTTCCATCCTCATTTAGCAAGGCCATTCCGGGAACCGGCGTGCCATTATAGCTGTTAAAACCGCCTGTAATAAAATATTTCTTTGTAGCTATGTTATAGGTTAAACTGGCTATATACTCATTTGCTCCAGATCCAGGCGTAAAAGTCGGATCTAGCGTACCATCAACCTTTAATCTAAGAATTTTTCCAGCTGGCTGACCATCGAATGTGGTAAAATTACCAAATATTAATAACTTTTCGAGCAGAGGGCCTTCAGTATGCATATAGCTATCTATGTGTCCATTTGCGCCAGCATTCCCTTTACCTGTTGCCACATTAAAACGGTAAGTCTTATCAAGCGATCCATCTAAATTAAACTTTAAGATCTGTCTTATTTCTGTGCTATCTAAAATAACCGTGTCTCTTGTAAAGTTGTAATTATCTTTGTCATAAGTTCTCTTTACGTAAAATCTAAAGTCTCCAGTTGCAAGGATTTTACCTTGGTGGTTATAAACCCTGTTGATATATTCATTTGTACCGCCATTAAATTTTGGAAACCATTTTCTTGTTACGGTATCTGTTAACGTTGGCTTTTTCTTGGTTTTTATTTGGATGGTATCAATTGAGCCATTAGTAAATAAAGCAGTGATGTTGCTAATGTCGCTTCCTCTTTGATCATACCCACCAAATCCACCAGCAATATAGATTCTGTTTCCAATTTGAACAGCCCTAGATAATACACCACTAGCTCCTTTACCAGATCTAAATGTAGCGTCGTACTCTCCATTTTCAGATACGCGCGCTATGCGATTAACCGGTAGGATGAATCCTTTATTATCGTAATTCGTAAAATTCCCCAATACCAAATTCCGACCGTCGGGCAAGGAATACACAGAGTTTACGGAATTATCAGTACCCGCGGTGGCTCTAAACGAGGGATCAAATTTAATGTTTCCCGTTACAGCGAACACTGGGCCAATGACTAACTGATCATCAATACCTATCGAAACTACACCTCCGCTACCATTTGCAGGCACAATGGCGACGATGGTAGTCTCGGTAACATTTTTTACCTCGGCCTCTTCTCCATTGAAATAAAACACCATTTTATCCTTATATTTCATAAATCCCTTAGCCTGAAAGGTAACTTCGGTACCGGGCGCGCCGATAGCAGGAGAAGGAGGCGTAGTTGGAGTTAATAAAACACCAAGAGATGGCCTTCCATCTGCATAAGGATCTTTAAAATCTGTAGAAGTTTTTTTACAGCCTTGAAATACCAGGCAAGCTAATATAAAAAAGGCGAGTATGTAGTTAATTTTTTTCATCATAAAATATCTTAAAGTAAAGATTATTTGGTCTATTTGGTTTTTAGGCCTGTGGTATAAATGTCTGTAAATACATCAATTATATTAAAGCCAAAATCTGTTTTATCAAATCTTAAAGCCTGCACAACACCATTGGTAGGCTTAATATCAGAAGATGCTACAAAGTTCGTAAACTGAAATCCATCGGGCCTAGAAATATCGTAAATGTAAGATATAGCCAATTGCCTATAACCAATATATTTTACATTGTTAGCGTCGTTGTAAACTACTCCAATATTGGTTGGTGTGCCGCCATAAGAATTGTAAATTGCACCTCCATAAAGACTTACCAAGCTAAAATCTATCTGTTGATAATCTTTGAGTCTATTGGAACCGTGAAACATATACCGCATTAAATACTTTCTCCATATAGCGCCATCTACCTGATCCAACGTTTTAATGGTGTCTCTGCCAGCATCAAATAACAATTGGTTTAGGCTGATACGTTGTGTCCTACCCGCAGGTTGATTTTTGTCAAATGTATGAATATCGCCCAGTGTAAATTTAAAAATGTCATCGGTTGGAGCAAAAAATGTAAAATCGTCTTTGCTAAAAACCGTGTCTAACTTAGCTAATTTTACCAACTGTGCAATGGTATCAAAAGGAATGGGCTTAGCTTCTAGGTATTGTAGCATATTGCCATTAAAATCTGCTTTTGCAAGGCCACCGTCTTTATAATAGTTGTCTCTTTTGCAGGCACTTAAACCCAAAAGCAACGCGCAACAGGTAATTATTAGATTTTTCATAGTTGAGTTGTTATTCCTTTTAAATTTAATTTCCACCATTGGTCCAATAGGTATTAAGCTGCATTAAGGGGTTATTATATAGTGCATTTGAGCTTATTGGCCATGTCCAAGCGCCACGAGCAAACTTATCTGGCGTTAATACATTGTAAGAAAATTGATTGTCTAAAATTCTTTTGGTTCGTACCAAATCATAATATTGAAAACCTTCACCCTGTAGCTCTCTGGATCTTTCATAAAAAATATAATCTAGCAGATCAGTGTCAGAACCGCCCCCGGCATAAGGTGTAGCTTGCGCACGCTCTCTTACTTTATTAACAAGTGCTACTGCTTCCGTAGTTTGACCCAAATGGGCTAAAGCTTCGGCGGTGGTTAAAATCTCTCCGCCGTATCTAAATATCATAAATGTGTTGTCTGGGTTGGCATCTTCCTCGCCTCTAATAAAAGAGTTCCCTGCAAATTTGATCATCATAAATTTCCCATTGTCGGCAAAAATGTCTTCGTTAAACCACGTAGTCCTTCTTTTGTCAGATGCGTCTTGATATAACTTTTGCATGTACTCAGCCCTATAATATGCAAAGCTAACCCGGTGCGTATATTCTGGGCGCTTGTATGGATAGTGCAAAAACATATCGCTTATTGGGGCAACATTAAGAACCTGATCATTATAATTAATACTTTGGTAAAATTCAAACAGACTTTCTTCAGACCTGCCCTTTACTACAGTCGCCCATTCGCTTAGGGGTAATAAACGGTAGGCATTGCTGTTGATAATTTCCATTCCGGCATCTGCGGCATCTTGATAATATTTATTGGCGTTATTGGAATCGAAGCCTGCATTCCACATGTTCATTTCGGCAATTAAAGCAAGCATACTTCCTCGGTTGGCGCGCACGCCCCGAAGGGCCGGATCACCGTAGGCAAATGGCAGAAAATCTTTGTTTGCCCGCAAATCTGCAATACATTTGTTAAATACAGAAACCATATTTTCTCTAGCAAGTGCCTTCGAATGGAATGCATCTGTGTAATAAGGTACATCGCCAAATAACCTTACCATAAAAAAATAACTTAAGTTTCTAATAAATACAGCTTCCGCCTTATATTGGTTTTTTTCTGTTTCTGAAATTCCTGGAATCCCTTCATCTAGCTTGGAAATTAAAATGTTTGCTCCTTGAATCGCCCGATAATATCCAGTCCAATCGATAATTTTCTGGAAGTTGTAAAAATCCCAAGGTCTACCGCCTTGAAGCACACTTATTAAATCATTCCGTCCAAGATAATCTACAAACTCCCTAGAAGTGGCAGCGTCAGACTGACTTTCATACAGCGCCTCTCCAGAGCGATATTCGCCAGTGGCACCAACCCAGGCTGTTTCATTAAGCTTGCTAAATACAATTCTAGATAAATCGTAAATGTTTGACGTAACATCTTCTTTAGATTGAAAAAAGTTGTTTCCAGTTAATTTATCTACAGGCTGTATGTTAAGGAATTTTTTACACGATGGCAGGCAAAAGGATGCTGCAATAACCAATGTACAAATTATATATTTTTTCATAATTGTATTTTTAATTCCCTGTGTTAAGTTCTATGTTTATACCAATGTTGTAAGTGCGTGGTACTGGATACCCCGTCGAAACATCGCGACCTAACGCTGTAACATTTTCTGGATTTGGCCCGCTATATTTAGAGAACGAGATAAGATTATCTGTAGACCCATAAATACGCAAACTGTTTAAACCATATCTTCCAACCGCTTCTTTAGAAAAACGATAAGACAGTGTAACGTTGCTCAGTTTAAAATAACCGCCAGGTTCTGCCCATAGGGTTTGGTCTGGGCGCACCGGTTGAATTTGCCCAAAACGACGGTAATCATAAGGATTTGGATATTTAGCTACATCGCCCGGAGCTTTCCAAATGTTTAGGTCACCTAACGGTACATACGCTTTTAATGAATATGGATCTTGCACAATTGCTATACGATCTGCCAATGCATCGTTTAAAATGGTACGAGCTGCCGTAAAGCTTGCGTACATGTTTAATCCCCAGTTTTTATAACGGATGTTTGTAGACACGCCACCTGTAACTAAAGGCTGGGAGTTACCACTAATTTCGTAATCGTTGTTATCCAATACATAATCACCATTAACATCTTTTATATTTGGATCTCCTCCTAAGAAGAATGCATTATTAGATTGATACCTTTTACCCGTAATTGGGTCTGTTGGCACAGCTGCATCTGTAGGATATACACCTTGATTTACAAACAAGAAATTTGATAGCGTATTTCTTCCTACTCTGTACACATTGTGCTGGCGATATTTTGAATTGTCGAACTTAATGTATTGCCCATTATACTCTGCTGGTAACTTTAATAAAACATCTCTATTGATTGCCCCGTTGGCAGAAAGATCCACACCGAAATTTTTGCTGTCAAAAACCTTTCCTGTTACAATTAATTCGTACCCGTAATTTGCAATTCCAAGGTCATTACTCGACAGTATATCAAACCCGCTTACGTTGGATAAATTTCTATCAAACAATAAATTATTCACTCTTTTAAAATAGGTATCAAACGCTAGGGTCAACTTGCTTTTAAAAAGCCCTAAGTCCAACCCAAAATTGTACTGAGTAGTGGTAGTCGGCTTTAGGTTAGGATTGGGAACTTGATGATAATCGATACCTATGGTTGGCGTATTGTTAAAGTTACCATTTAAATTATATCTACCATATATACTCTCTAAATTTCCTGTTGGCACAATGTTTTGGCCCCAAGTAGCTCTCAGACTACCAAAAGACAACCATGTTTCATTCTCCAACCATTTTTCTTTGTTGAAATTCCACCTTAACCCGATAGATGGGTTTTTAGAGTAAGGATTATCTAATCCACTAGAAGAAGTACCATCCAGTCTATAAGACCCCTCTAACACGTATTTAGTATCATAATTATAAGATATGCCAGCCGCAAAAGAGGCTATAGTAGCATTTCTAAAATTACTTAAAACACCACCACCACGAGAGTTGTAACCATCAAAGCCAAATGGTCCTTGTATCTGGTCATTAGGAGTTCTTTTTTGGAGCGATATTCCGTTTTGAGCTCCCTGCTTGTAAATTTCGTTAAATGTGTTTATAAATAAATTATGCTTTTCTCCAAAAGTTTTAGAATAGGTAATTCCATTTCTGTTGTACAGCTGAAATGTTCTTCCGGTAAAGTCGTAAATCTGCGCAAACTGACCGTTCGCTGCAGCTGGTGTAAAGGTCGTCTCCGCATCTGAAGTATAATCATAACTTGCCGCAGATTGAAAAGCCAAGCCAGGAATAAACTCATACCTGGCATCTACATTGGCCCGGATGTTTCTAGAGCTATTGTCGTTGGCCGTTTGTAACGCAGACAGCACCGCGCCAGTAGCTTGATAAAAAGACGGAGGTGGTAAAAGCGTAGAAACCTGCCCATTATCTGCAACACCAGATTGAAGTAAACCAACGCCACTTCCCTTATTCTGCTTCCCTACGGATGCATAGATTGACCCGAAAAAGCGAAATTTATCATTTGGCTTAAATTCGGTATTCATGCTTAAATTATATCTATTAAATCCTGTGTTCTTAATTACACCTTTCTCTCCATAGTAGCCTAAATTAGCCTTATAGTTAAATTTCTCATTTCCACCGTCTAAAGCCAAGTTATGCGTTTGATTATAAGTGGTTTGGAAGAATATGGACTGCCAATCTGTAGAGTTGTTATAATAGGCATTTAAGCTATCTGCCAAAAACGGCGTAAATCCAATCCTCCTAATATCATCCGGACTTAAGGCGTTACCAATGATTTGGTTTATTTTTAGAGTACGCTCAGAGTCTCCGCCCAACGTTTCTCTTAATTTTGGAGGTGTTTTTACGAAAGAATTTCCGGTATACCTTACACGAGGCACCTTAGAGTTACCGCGTTTTGTGGTAATGATAATTACCCCATAAGCTCCCCTAGAACCATACAAGGAAGTTGCTTGCGCATCTTTCAAAATCTGGATAGTTGCAATGTCTTCTGGTGGAATTAATGATAGTGGACTAACCCCTGGCCCTTGTGTTTGGAAACCAAACTCCGCAGCTTTATCCGCATCTAATGGCACTCCATCTATAATGTATAAAGGAGACGTGGGTTGCAAAAAAGACTCATTACCGTTTCCAGAAATACTTAGAGAAGACAAACCGCGCACTTGCACAGAGCCTCTAAAGCCCGGCGCGCCAGTATTAACCTGCACGTTTAATCCAGGTACCTTACCTTGCAACAGTTGCTCGGGGCTAGAGACAGGGATATCTTTAATATCGTCTGCAGTAATAATTGAAACAGATCCCGCTTGAGTTTCTTTGGTTCTTTTTTGATAGGCAATGATTACTACCTCTTTCAAATCTTTCTTGTCTTCGCCCAAAACAATATTTAGCGAAGTTGTATTGGCAGTTACCTTAGCGGTTTGAGCATTAAACCCAATATAAGCGAAGGACAGTACGGTACCTACAGGAACCGTAACCGTAAATTGCCCGTTATTGTTGGTGGCAGTAAGCGTTTTTTTTGTAGAGCCCACGGTAACGGTTACACCCGGAATACCTTGACGGGACTCCTTATCTACTACAGTTCCCTTAACCGTAACATTAGTTTGCGCGAAGGCTTGCAAATTCCATATTATACAGATTACAAGCGCTGCATAAAAGAGTATGTTTTTTTTCATAATATAAAGCGGTTAAGTTTCTTATTCGTTTGTGAATTTTGGGTTTTGGTTGCGGAAATGAAATACAATTTCCCAATCTCCTTGTCTATAAATCGCAAAATCGAGCCCTATAGTTGCAACTTGTCTCCCGCCCCCTTGGCCTAAACGCGAATATTTTAATTGAACTTTAGCTCTGGACCCGCCAGGAGCATAAAAAGTAGATACTTCAGCCAATGGAATTGGGTAGGCTACATCATATTGCACATACTTATCAGTCTTTTGCATATTGAAACCATGAATCATCTTTTCATATACAGTCTCATTAAACTGATTTGGATTTATTTCTGTCGAGTCTTTGTTCAATACCTTAATTCGCAATGAATGTCCGTTGCCCCCGGTAAATGGTCTGATATATACTACCACATCATTTTTATCATACTTACTTATAGGAAGGTCAGACACTGCACCGATAACGTTGTCTAAATACGGGCGAATGTAATCTCTCTTTGTTGTATCCAGAGGAAACTGTGGGTCAGGAGCAGTTAGCCCAGTATATGCGTTAAAATCGTTAGAGGGTTCATAAGGTCTTTCTCTAAAAGGTCTGATCTGAAAATCTCTAATTAGTCGTTCTCCCCCGGTGTTAGTAATCTTTACATCAAAAAACCTAGTATCTTGTGATAGGTTAGTGCTATCAATTGGCCTTGGTTTAATCAAATCGTTTGTGGAAGATCCCCAGAGCAAAAATTGTCCGGACGATCTAATCTCGAACATAGGACGCTCCTCTACCTTGCGCTTAGCCTCAATTTCTGCCAAGCTTGTTTCTAAACCAGTATATGGTGCAATAAAAACCAATGTAGGTACTTTTTTAAAGATATCTGTATAAGGTGTTCCATCCCCATATCTTGCATTAACAATCTCAAAATTTATTGGAAAAGTAGAATAATCTGCGTTAAAGTTGCCCAGTAAATTATTTCTCCCGATAATTGGATCCAACACCTTGTTAGAAAAATTGACATTATTGCTTATAAAATCTTTTTCTTGCGGCAGGTTATATATTTTTTTACAGCTGTTTCCCAACACCGCCGTAGCCAAAACAAGAAAAACTACTTTTATTTTTGTGTTTGATTGCATTGTATCGAATATTTTGTCTTTTAATTTTCTCATGGCTTACTTAGGGCTATTGATTGACCATTCTGCAAGTTGAAACGTCCCGCTGTTTCTCAATTCGGTAATGTCTATCCTGTAAAACTTAAACGGTTTGGTATTCTTACAGAGGAACACCTTTTGTTGATACCTTTCTTCAAAAAAGAAGTTAGATACCCTATCTAATTCGGTCCAGGTACTGCCATCATTAGATCCTTCGTAAGTCCACGCCCTAGGATCCCTTTCTGGCGCATCATTGGCAGAAGTAAGCGTATAAATATTAGAGACAGCAGGTGTATTCAACTCAAATTGCATCCAGAGTCGACCTTGAAGATCTGCCAAAAACTTAGTGTGGTCATCACCATCAATAACTTTAAGCGAACCCTCTCCATTGGTAGCCCCCCCGTTACTTTCATGTAACACCGTAAGCTTTCCACCGATCGTTCTCATCAAATTTGGTGGCGGCGGAACAAATGTTAAGCGTTTAACAAACTCATCAAAACCGAAAATATGATCAGAATTTAACACGTGCACAATACCATTTTGGGTTTTAATATTGTTAGACGCTGTAGTAGCTGTAGCCCAATTTCTGGTAAACTTGCTTCTTTTTGTATTGTCAAAATTAATAACTTCTGGGCCAGCTGTTACCTGTCCAGAAGCAGACCGTCTGGTTACGCTTGCATGCATAGGATAATTTTGCCTTACTCCAGTAAGGAAGCGACCGTCTTGTAGCGCCAAGCTGTCTGTTGTTATCTTTCCCTTTACAATATAGTAAGAGGTCATAGTGTCTAATTGAACACCATCTATGTTTGCCAAAAACAGCGCGTCTTTGTCAGATTGCTTTCTTAACCTATTTAGGTTGTTTAATGCCAACTGAAAACTTGGGTTTGTAACCGCGAATAGCGTTACGTCGCTGTCATTTAATGTCGCTTTTAAGTCCATTCTGTCAATTACCTTGATCAAACTATCAAAAATTCCAGGCTTGCTTTTAAGGTATTCGTAGGTTGTACCGTTAAATGTAGCGTCTTTAGCCACCGCTTCATAGTAACCCCCGTCTTTCTTACATCCAGAATATAGCGCAAGGACCAGCAAAACTGCCGAGAACATGCCCAAATATGTTTTAAGATTTTTCATATTCAATTTATAATTATTTCCAATATGCGTTTTGGGTTAACTGACTGTTTTCAGATATCAACTTTCTTGAAATAGGCCAATATATACCGCCAGAATTGATTAAGTTCATAAACTTAGGGTCGTTCCTTTTAATTTTATTCAGACGAACTAGGTCATACCATCTAGAGCCCTCTCCAAGCAATTCCCTATGACGTTCTTTAAAAATTAAACCAACCAAACTATTGTCTGCGCCTAAATTGATGGAAATGTTCCCGCTAACCCTTCTTCCCAACACATTAAATAGTTCGCTGAATGCGCCATTTTGATCCCCTAATACCGCTAGCGCCTCAGCTCTTAACAACACAATATCTTCTAATCGGGTAAAGACACAAGCGCTGGTGAAATATCTAAATGTTGGGTCTGCTATACCACCCTGAATACATTTAATTTTACTAAAAATGGGATATTTGCCATTAAAATTGGTAAAGTACCGTTCGCTACGCGGCTGACTTAAAGAATCGATGCTAAATCTGTCATCGTTCTGAAGATCAAAATATTTGATGATAGAATCTTTAGGAAGAAAAATATCTGGTACGTTTTTACTAATTAAAGGTGCAGCAAGTGTAAGCTCTTCAATATGCCCAGTTGCAGAACCATCTACATGCCCATAATCTGAATTAAAGCCTAACATTTGGCGTGTATTCTTATTATAGAAAAATCCATTTGCGTTTGTTAAATCGTTGCTCGAAGTAAAACCTCCGGCACTCTTCTGATAGTTGTCTTCTACAAATTTAGCGTATGTTGCCACGTTACTATAATCTCCTTGCCATGCCGCTATATGAGCTAAAATTGCATAGGCAGAAATTTTTGTTGCAAGTGCCCCGCCCCAACGGCTGCCGTTTTCATTGTAATAATCGCTTGGCTGCTGAATATCTCCACCGCTATAAATGAAAGGAAGATCTTCAGCAGCTTTCAAAACTTCTTGCTTTGCCCAAGCCAACACTTTATCTTGGTTTTCTCTCGGCTTATTTACAAAGTTCCCTTCATGAGAGGAGGTAATGAAAGGAACATCGCCCCAGATCCGCACGATGTAGAAATAGGTAAAAGCTCTTAGAAAACGGGCTTGAGCGACATCTACAGTCATATTGTTAGCTGTGTATCGCTTATCGCTGTCTTTTACCCTTTGCACATTTTCTAGAAAAACATTTGCAGCATTAATCACTGCGTAAAAGCGGGTCCAGTCTGATAATGCTTCTACCACCGGGTAAGAGGCATTTAAATTATTGCTGCCAATTGCTTTTAAATCTAATCTCGCCGGACTTTGAAACTCGCCTGGCCTAACATCTCCATAAATCCAGTGCCCGTCATTATCAATTAGTGCGGCCCTGGTAAGCGCATACACGCCCAAAATTCCAGCCCTGGCGTCCTCCACCGAATTCCACATATTTATTTCGCCTACCACACGGGTGGAATTTATATCCAACGCCTTATTACAGCTGGTTAAGCCGATAATGGATAGAAGAAGCACATATAAAATATTTTTCATCACAGTTGTATTTTTCTTTCTCATTTCCATATTAAAGTTCCATTTTAACTCCTAGTGTGTACGTTCTTGGTATCGGTTGTCCGTAACCTCCATCTATGCCGTTGTAACCAATCAATTCAGGATCTTGGCCGCTGTACTTCGTAATTGTAAATATGTTATTTGCAGAGGCATATACCATCATTTTACTGATTTTAACCTTATTTTTCTTAAACATATCTGTAAAATCGTAGCCAACAGATACAGATCTAAGCTTTAAAAACGATGCATTTTCTAAGAATAAATCTTGTTGTAAACGATATGGAATCACGGTACTCCAAGGGTTATAAAGTGGATATTTGGTATAGTCGCCACGCTTCTCCCAAAAGGTAATCTCTTTAACAGAACTTATACTGTTGCTACCTTGACTGTTCACAAAATCAAAACGGGTTGCACTTTCTTGATTCAATACTTTACGGCCTAGATTAAAGTACAAATTTGTGTTTAGGCTCCATTGCTTATAGGTAAAATTGTTGTCGAAGCCGCCATAGAATTTAGGCAGCGAGTTTCCTTGCAAAACTCTATCATTATCATCTATATTATTGTCGCCGTTCTGATCAACCCACCGTGGATCGCCAGCCTTTAATGGAATGCCATTGTATTTTAAAGGCTGTCCATTTACTACTGGCACGTCTGCATCAGCATTGTAAATGCCTTTGTTTTGCAACAACCAATATTGATCTACTGGACTACCCACTTTTAAAAGCCTGTCTCCAATAACTATTTGGTCTAGACCCCGAGGAAGTGCCTTTAACTTATTTGAGTTGTAGTTAAAATTTAGACCAGTTACCCAAGTAAAATTGTCGTGAGCTATTGCTCTGTAATTCAGGCTTAGGTCAACACCTGTGTTGTTCACATCCATCCCACTTTCAATAGACTGGCGATAACCATATTCTGCATAAGAAGGGATACCCAACAATTGCTTCTTATCTGTCTTGGTGTAGTAATCAAAAGAAGCGTTTAATTTATTCTTTAATAAAGCAACATCTAAACCTATGTTTAACTGTTCCGTATATGCCCACGGAATGTCGTATCCTACAAACCCAGCAGCATAAGGCCTGGTTAAAACTCCGAATCCATTATATCCTGGAACAGTTACATTTCCAGTATAGCCAACAGAAGCGGTATACTGCGGGCCTTCTGCAAAATTATCAAATACGTTTAAGCGCCCTAATCTACCAACACTAGCACGTAGCACTGCGTCGTCAATCACAGAAATATCGGTTAAAAACTCTTTTTTTACACTCCAAGCAGCAGATAATACAGGAGAGTAAAACCACCGCGAGGTAGGCTGAGCATTAGAAGACCCATCTGCCCGCATGGTTAAGCCAACAAAATACTTGTCTTTATAAGAATAGTTAGCTTTTCCATAAAAAGAAACCAAATTGCTCTTCGTTCTATCTAAAGCACGGAAAGTTAATTCTCTGGGAAAGGCAGTAGGAGTTAAATATGCGGGATTATCCGCGCCATCTACTTGCGGTCTTGAGTCTAAAAGATTTATTTTAATAAAATCGTTTGTACCTTTATAAGCATAAGCGTTATCATACTTATGCGTGTCATATTGTATGCTTTGGCCAGCCTCAAAATTAACATCTTGGTCTTCATTTATTTTTAAGTCATAATTGGCTCTGTTCTCTATCATAAGTCTTTGGTTGGACCCATAATAATTAGACGCATAGCTGTTGCCCTGTAATAAAGTACGAGGATAAAATACGTCCCTATAGCCTTCGTTATAATCTACATTAAAAGATGAAGTTATTTTTAGCTTTCCGAATGTACCCACCAGCCTTGCGTATCCTTCTATAATGTTATTTTTATTGTCATCAAAACCTTTACTATACTGCGTTAGATAAGTGCCATAATATTCTTTATTTGGCGGTAATGGAGCGCTCAAATCTGGAAAATAATTAAGTTGTGCGAATCTATCTCTCAAAGATTTATTTCTAGTTCTATTAACTCGATTGGCATTTACATAAGCAGAAAAAAGAAGCCACTTAATAGGCCGCATATTGATGTTGAAGTTTGCACCATATCGATCCAAACCAGTATCGTCTGCGACACCCTTGCTTTTTGTGTTGTTTAGTGAAAACCTAAAGTTAGCTCTATCGGTACCACCAGAAAGTGCAACATTAACACCATAAATTACGGCATTTTTATAATATAAATCTGTCCAATCTGATTTTCCGCTATAAACACTATTTAGCGAATCACTTAAATAAACAGGATAGACCTCATCGTCAGAATATCTGCCGTTTGTAGTATATTTATCGTAAAAGCGCTGTCTAAAATCATTTTCATATTGTCCGTTGATTGTATTTACAGTTGGTTTTTGAACCATACCTACATAACTATCGAAGCTTATCTTTTTTGAATATCCTGGCTGCTTAGAAGTAACTATTATCGCACCGTTAGCGGCTCTAGGACCGTAAATTGCAACTGCGGCAAGATCTTTTAAAACCTGGACAGACGCTATATTGTTCATGTCTATATTACTTAGAAGATTTGTAGCTGTTCCAAGTCTGTTAAAATCGTACTGTTGAACGTCGAACGCAAAAGGGTGGTCTCCAATAAGCGGAATTCCATCCAAAACAACAAGGGGCTGTATTTGATATACGTCTTTTTTAGAGAGTAGCGGCATCGCTGCACCTCTAATAAACATATTTTGCACAGAACCTGGTTCTCCAGATGGCTCTTGAATATACAAACCGGCGTAGTTACTCTTTAGCGTCTGCTGAAGGGCTATAGCAGGAAACAATGACAGCTTCTTAGTTTCTCTCGTTACCGCCTTAGCAGATAGGCTATTGTACATGGAGGTTTCAGTAATCAACTGAGCGCTGTCGTTAAGTAAAGAATCTTTTCCTACAGAATCTACCTGAGAAACCTTCTTTGTAGTATCCTGCAACTGAAAAGAATTACTTTTTGAACTTACGCTGAGTTCGCGTCCGCTAACAATGTCCGATATGGACATGGCAATAAGGGCCATAAAAATAGCAAGGCACACCCGTGAGTATCGCATAATAAATTGGAATTTTGATTTATAAAATGGTTTTGGATCTATCGTTATTGTTCAGCTGCCTTTAATAATCGGCAGTTAAAAAATATAAATACCGCGACATTGGGATAGTAGAGTTTCTCATATATAGTTTTTTGGTTGGTTAGTTAATTACAACTCGTAAGCTCAAATATATAGACACTAAATCGTTTTAACAAATCATTTTATAAAATTTATTGATATTGTTATAAAACAATCTAAAAATTAGATAAATTACATTAGTAATGGGTGTTTTATTGCTATTATAGCATTTATATGGCGATAATTTTAGCTTTACTATATCTTAGTAAAGCATATATTTACACCAGGTGTACTCTTTTTTGGCATAAAATGTACTAAAATCAGGAAATCTAAGTTGCACTATTCTGCAATTTCACAAATTTTTCCCGAGACAGAAGTTACAAATTTTTGAATAGGAAATCTTTAATTCCAGTAACAATTTAGCCGCTGTAACTCGCTAAGCTATCGCGAAGTTTTGAATACCCCTTTCAAAATTGTTCATTATCAGACTGTTTGTTGGCTATGCAGTTGTTTTCCGCATACCTAAATCAATTCTCAAAATTCGATATTAATGCCGATTCTAAAAAAATTGTTTAGCAGCAATTCCTTTATTCGTTAACACAATGCCTTATGTGTTTGTAAAAAGGGGATTTTTAGAATCAGCTTTCACATTGTATTTTGTTCTTTACAAAAGATTTTCGGAATAAAAATTTTGTATTTTTTGATTACACGCACAAATGTAAATCAATATGAAAAAATTACTCATTTTGGTCATGGCTTGCTATGACCTAAACGCTCGTTCTCAAATGAACGAATCAAAAGATTTTCTGTACCTCTATTCTGATTCTACGGTCTATGAAAAAAAATTAGGTTGCGTGCTGATTTTTTACGCTCTTGGTCGTTTAGAGTAAATTCTTACCGCGTGCCTGCGGCGCAGGTTATGTTTTTAGTAATGGTGATGGATTCTTTGCTGATACCAGGAAAATCGACTTTTTTAATCGAGTCTCGTTTTCTGAGAGAATTATAACAGCAAAAATAAACCTCTTTCAAGAAATTACCTATGATCCTATTTCTTTTGAACATGACTTTTATCGATTTAGGCCAAGAGTTCAACAGTCTGTAAATATAAGGATGTTTTATAATAAAGAGTTTGGAGACCTCAAAAAGGTGAACTACTATAATCTAAGTAGAGATATGGCAGACAATCAAAAAAGCATTGATTTCCTAAATAAATATCGAAAAAAGAGAAAAATCGCTACCGCGATTTATGTTGGTGTTGGAGCTGCAGCAATTGCTGGTGTGATTATGATGTTTTCTAACGTTAATTCATTCAATGATAACCAACAGACTGGAGGCTTTGTGCAAGTAGGCACAGGAATTGCCTTGGGGCTTGGCGGCTATTTAATTTAAGCAACCGGCTCTAGAAATATAGAAAGGGCAGTTGAAGCTTATAATAGATAGTTAAGAAAACATAAAACAGGCAGATTTTTAAGTCTGCCTGTTTTAGCTTCAGTCAAACAACTCTTGTTCATCTCTATCTGCCACCTTAATTTTCTTCAAAAAATCATCGAAGGCAGGACCATCGTGATCTGAGTAAGCGCCATAAGCATCTATAATGTAGCTCATCGCATCGTCTTTATCTTGCAAAATATACAATACAGAGTTATCACCTGGATCAGACTCGCCTTCAAACCTGTATGTTTTAACAATGGTAAGATCTTCTGGCGTATAGATTTTTGAGAGAGCGGCGCTCTGCATCTTGCCATGATCAGATATTTTAAGTTCGTTGTCTTTTCCGTTTAACCTTAATTTTTCCATTACCTGGCTTAAAGTGCTCATTGTTGCTGGCTGTTCCATGATTTTTAGATTTTTTATGTTTAATTTTAACAATCGGTTGGTTAAATGGTTTTTTATACCGCTCATTAGCCGAAATATAAGTTATTCTGTTAAAACTAATTTTAATTGTTATGAAAAAAAACGTTATTGTATGTTGCGCGCTTGCGCTTGTTTTTTTGGCCAGTTTCGCCAACAAAGAAAAAGAGATTGCTATGTCTAAGTTGATGGAGACTGCCGATAGCAGTAAACAAATTGGCACGGCTAAATTTTACCAATTGGCAGATGGAAAAATAAAAATGGATCTAGAGATTAATTACGCACTCCGGGCAGACAGCAATGTAGCCGTTCATTTCCACGAGCATGGCGAATGTGGCGATATGGGCAAAGCAGCAATGGGCCATTGGAACCCAACCAAAGAAGCGCATGGAAAATGGGGTTCGGCAGCCTATCATAGCGGAGATATTGGCAACATTATGTTAGACGGAAAGGGTCATGGTGCCATATCGGTTACGACCGATAGATGGAGCATAAAAGACGGAGATATAAAAGACATTATAGGCAGGGGGATTATTGTACACGGTGGAACCGACGATTACACGTCTCAGCCTTCAGGAAATTCTGGGCCACGTGTGGGTTGTGGAGAAATTAATGCTTTTAACTAACTTGCGGCTTTTATAAACATAAGGCGATTAAAAAATAATCGCCTTTTTTAGTCTACTAGCCTCTTTAAAAGCGTTGAAACTTAGTACATGTCAAATCTTTCTCAAAATTCTTAATGCTAAGAAATCGCGTTTAAACCTTTTTTAATTAAGCAATTGCATACACCTTTAACTGCTTTTTTAACAGCATACGTGCCTCGTGAATTCTTGTTTTTACTGTGCCTAAAGGAATATTTTGCTGCTCTGCAATTTCATGGTATTTATACCCTTCTACGTAACGCACAAAAGGTATTCTATATACATCTGGGATAGTATCCAATACCTTTTTTACATCATCCATAATCATGGTGCCCGTAGATTTATTATGATCGGCACTGTAAAGCAGATTTACAGACGATATCTCATCATCTTGGGTAATTAAAGCTCTTTTTCGAGCCTCCTTCCTACATTTATTGATAAAGGTATTCTTCATGATTACAAACAACCAACCGGTTAGGTTTGTGCCTGGTTCATAATTTTTATAAAAGCGAATTGCTTTAACCAAAGTATCTTGAACTAAATCATTTGCATCTTCCAAGTTTTTAGTAAACTTTAATGCGTTTTTGGTTAGGGAAGGGATATGGTCTTCAACCATAGTACTAAATTCTTTTTCCAACATATCCTTGGGGGTTTAAAGTGCAACTAATAAATCTAATAAAAAAACATCAAAATACATACCGACATTTTTATAGTCAAAGTAATTTTTTTAAAAAAAAATAAAATATCTGTTTTACAACCCGGCATAAGAGCATTAGTAAAGGTCTTTTTACAACAGATGTTATAATTGAGTATTTCTACGTTTAACATTTAAGTATTTGTTCTTGAGCGTGGAAAAAGTTAAAAACAAATCTATAGTGTATTAGTAGACTAAAAAGGACATTCTTCTAGGCTTTTTTTGCCCCGTCAATCTATATAACCACAAGAATAAGCAAACCGAATAAGCATTGCTGTGTTCTTTGTACTAGTTTTGTCTAAGAGTGCCTGCCTATGACCTTCTACCGTTCGCTTGCTCAAGAAAAGCTTTTCGCCCATTTCGCGATTGGTGTAGCCTTCGGCGATAAGATGCAGTACTTCGAGCTCTCTTACTGTAAAGTCAATTTCACTCCTCTCCTTTTTTTGTGCGTTCGTTTTTAAAAGTTCGTCCAACATTCTTAAGGCCAACTCGGTACAAATATATCTGCTACCGCTATGCACGGCCTTTATTCCAAAAACCAACTCATCTTCTCCCAAGTTTTTCAATAAATACCCACGGGCACCAGCACCAAAAGCTTGCGCCACATATTTATCATTATCTAACATGGTTAAAATCAACAACTTAGTTTGCGGACTTATGCTCTTCAATTCCTCTATTAAAGCAATGCCATCCATCTGTGGCATGTTAATGTCTGCAAGCACAACATCTACTTCTAAGCCAGCGTTTATCAAATCTAAAACTTGTTGCCCATTTGCTGCTTCTGAAACTACAGAAATTCCTGGTTGGCTTTCAAGAAGCATCTTGATTCCATTTCTTACGATGTTGTGGTCTTCGGCTAGAATTACTCTTATCACGGTTCCTTGTCTTTGGTATAGACGCCTGAATATTCATTTTACGTGCCAAAATTTCAAAATCGACCGTTTTTTTACTGCGATGGCCTGTAAGATTTCCTATTTTTTAGGTATTGCTCTAAGTGAAGAACAGGCCTGGTTTACCCCTGAAATTCATTTGGATCGAAAGAGAATTCACATCGTGTACCGTATTCTGCAACAATATTGAATGTGCCTTTTAGCAAGGATATGCGATTCCTTATTCCACGCAAACCTGATCCTTCTCTTTGAATATCAACTTGCTTATTATCAAAACCCTTACCATTGTCTGACACTACAATTTTAACACACCCCGCATCAAAACCAATCAGAATCTCTGCTTTGGTAGCTTGTGCGTGTTTAATGGTATTGTTAATCAGCTCTTGCACAATTCTAAAAATATAAAGTTGTAAGTCTTTGGCCAATAAATCAGTTTCCTTATGAAGGTTACAGCTAATTTTAAAGCTACCTGTACTTAATCGTTCAGCCATCTCTCTTATCCCAACGGTAAAGCCAAAATCTCTTAAAATAGATGGCGTTAAATCATAAGATAAATTTCTGATTTCTGTAATCGCCTGGTCCAGTAAACCTGTTATTTGCACCATATTTAGTTTAAAACCCGAATTTTTTGTGGCATGGTTTAAATTAAACCTGATGGCGTAGAGGAGCTGGCAAATGCTATCGTGCAACGCGGTACTTATTTTATTCCGTTCTTTCTCTTGAGCATCTAAAATAGCTTGGGTTAAAAGTTTTTGTTGATTTCGGTCAGCGCTTTCTTTTTGCCCCGTCACCTTTCTAAGCTCGGTAACATCGATAAAAATTCCAGTAAAATAGCAGCCTTCATCCTGCGTTTCAAAGTGCATGCCTTTTGCCAAAATGGTCTTTTGTAGGCCACTGTTTGTAACTATATTTAGTTCAAAGTCTACTTCTAGCTCGCTCCCGCCTTCGTTACAAAGCTGCGTTACTTTATGCCTATCCTCAACCGCGATTAGCGGCAAGAAATCGTGAAACTTACCTGAAAAGCCGTCTCTATCAACCTCGAAAATCTCCTTGCTATATTCATCTAAGATTACTTCGCGAACATCTGGGTAAATGCTCCAAGTGCCAGCGGTAGAAGCCCTGAGAATTTGATTGAGCCTTTGGGTAACTGTTTTAAGCCTTTGTTCACCAACTTTCGTTTCGGTAATGTCGGTTAATGTAATATAATACTCCGGTTTCCCGGCCGCCAAACGTCTTCTGGTCAACCCTTCTATAAGTGTGTGTATTGCCTTCCCATTTCGTGGTTGAATTTTTACGCAGCAAACTTTCTTTTCTTCAGCTAACTCTAAGCTTTTTAGCATGGCGATAACAGACTCCCTATCATCCTCGCTAATAAAATCTGTCAGCACACTTTCCAAGGCCTCCTTTTTCCCAACATTTAGTTTTGCCAGCGCCATTTGATTAATTTCAGTAATGCGCCATAACCCGTCTAAAATAAAATAGCCAAGAGGTGCAAAATCAAAAAAATTAGCGAATTTACTATATGCTGTATCATTGTTCGCGTTGGCAAGACTATCCGTTTTTGGCATCTATTTGGCTATATCGGTTGGTTAACTTATCCTTCGGCTTTCTAGGGGAAATTATAAATACCAGAAAAGGGAATAAAGGCTCGATAACAAAAAGAGCTCCTTAAACTAAACTAAAATCTGAATTATCAAATCTAAAAAAGCACCTTCTAAGAATTAATATGCAATTACCTTTTTTAAAAGGCAAGAAAAAACCTGCCAGAAGATATGCCTAACGTACAAACCTAAATGCCCGTTTTGAATTTTCGAAAAATAAAACTGGTTGTTGTTGGCTATAAAATTTTATAGCCCAAACTTAGCTGAAAAACATTTGACTTTTGTTTATACATATCGCTGTTGCTTAGGTTGCTCAAGCCTGCAACATAACGAAGATCTACGGAGAATTTCAAAATGTCTACACCCGCACCTGCTTGTATAGAAAAAGCCTGTTTTTTATAGCTTTTAAAATCTTTTAATTCATCGTATGCTGAACTAAAAGTAGACCGATCATTTAAAAGTAAGGTAATTGCCGGGCCAGCCATTAACCTAAAATTAAGGTTTTTGGAGCCAATGCTGGTTCCGAAGAGAACAGGCACATCCAATGTGGTAAACTTAGCAGTACCTACTGCCGTGACCTCATTTCCATTGTTTTGGAAACTTAAAAATCTATTGTCTTTGGTGCCTATATATGCCTCTGGCTGAATATAAAAACTTGCTACGCCTACACGTGCCCAAGCCCCAAGTTGGTAGCCCAATCGGTTTTCTGTTTTTGCATAATCGGCATCTATCTTTGCAAGATTTACGCCTGCTTTAATCCCTAAATTAAAAGTTTGTGCCTGTGTATTAACCGCAAATGCAGCTACCATGGCCATTAATAAAGTTAATTTTTTCATGTTCTTTTCAGTTTAAAGTCACGCGTTTTACATTCGATTAACGTATTTGTAAAGCATAATCGTGTACAAAGATGATAAATTTAAAAAGATTTTTGCAAATACAGGCAGCAAATCGAGCAAACGAACAAAATAATTTTTTACTTTTGCTTAAAATATGTTTATGGCCAACTTTCAACTTACAGAAGAGAACGCTTTTAGGGTTAAGACGAAGTTTCTAAGAAAATACCGCGATTTAGTAGACCAGCCCTTAGATTTTTCTCCAGGTAATGAAGAAAAACTGGTAGCAGATATTATGCGCTTGGTTAAGCGAGACAGAACTTATGTTGAGTTTACGCTACAAAAGGCTATTGCAGACCCCAAAGGAAACCGGCTGTAACTTTTTTTTGGGCCAATTTCTTTAATTTACATTTCCCCACTTTCTTTTTTGGGCAATTCTTTTTGCTAGCTGCTTTTAGTATATTTATTTTTTGCTCAATTTTGGTTTGGCATCAATTAGTCAACCTATATGTCTGAAATTTAATCTTATCGAATGAAAAAGTTAAAACTTGTTTTTGGGTTTGCGGCCATTCTGGTATGTGCAATAACTTTTTCCTTTCGGGAAGATTTGTTTCTCGTTTCTAAAAACCTGGATATTTTTGCCGCCGTTTATAAAGACCTAAACATAAATTACGTTGATGAAACCAACGCTCCAAAACTCATGCGCATTGGTATAGACGCCATGTTAGACAGTTTGGATCCCTACACGCAATATGTGCCAGAATCTGAAATTGAAGACTATCGACTAAAATATGTGAGCACACAATACGGAGGAATTGGCGCTGGTACACTGTTTTTAAACGGAAAGCTATTCGTAAACGAACTTATTAAAGATTATCCAGCAGATAAAGCACAAATTATTCCGGGCGATGAAATTGTGGCCATCAATGGCTTGCTAGCTAAAGGGAAAACGCGTGCAGAAGTGAGCCAGCTGTTACGTGGGCCAAAAGGTAGCGATGTTTCTTTAACGGTAGGTAGAGATGGAAAGCAACTGGTTAAGAAGTTGATTCGAGACGAAATACTTCAGCCAAATGTTTCCTATTCTGGCATGCTAGACGATAACATAGGTTACATAAAACTCGATAAATTCTTAGAAAACTCTGCTGCAGAAGTGACTTCTGCTTTAATTAAGCTCCAAAAAAGCAGTCCAAAAGGCATTGTGCTGGACCTGCGCAACAACGGTGGAGGTATTTTACAGGAAGCCGTAAAAATTGTTAACCTATTTATTGCCAAGAACCAGCTTATCGTTACCCAAAAGGGAAAAAATCCGCAAAAAACTATCTTATACAAAACGCTTTCAGAACCAATTGCGCCAACATTACCTTTGGTGGTTCTGGTAAATGTAAACGCGGCATCAGCGTCAGAGATTGTAGCAGGAGCGCTGCAAGATTTAGATAGAGCTGTTATTATTGGCCAACGTAGTTACGGCAAGGGCTTGGTACAGCAGGCCTTTAATCTCCCCTACAACAGTTTGGTTAAAATTACCGTGGCAAAATATTACACGCCCTCGGGCAGGTGTATCCAAAAATTAGACTATGGCCACAGAAGCCAAGATGGCTCGGTAGAAAAATTTGCAGATTCTTTAGCAATAATGTACCGAACAACAAAAGGTAGAGAGGTTTACAGCGGCAACGGCATCTATCCAGATGTGCTTACCGAAGCTCCTAAGCTTAGCCCTATTACCATTATCATGATCAGTAAAAATTTGTTCTTCGATTTTGCCAATCAGTATAAAAAAGATCATCCAACCATTCCATCGCCCAATAATTTTAAGCTTGGCGATGTCGATTACATTAAGTTTACATCGGCCTTGCCAGATAAAGACTTAACTTATGTAAGCAGAACGGAACGACTGCTTTCTGATTTGCGCTTGGAAGCTGAAAAAGAAAACAAATCTGCCGAAGTACAGGCCGATTTAGAAAACCTAAAGTATAAACTTACTTCATCTAAAAAAACAGACCTTGTAAGGCATAAAGAGGAGATTAAGCGGTATTTGGAAAGCCAAATTGTTAGTAGATATTTCTACCAAGACGGCAGAACCGTGCAGGGTTTTCAATATGATAAAGAACTGGTTGCGGCAAAGCAGTTGTTCGACAATCAACCTAAAATGCTAGCAATTTTATCGGGTGAGGGAAATTTTAAAGTTATCGGAAAACCTGAAAATCCTATAAATTAACCATTTATCTATAAGCGGATGAAAAGAGTCCTTACGTTATTTGTAACTTTGTTTCCTCTTGCTGCAGAAGCGTTAGAATACTTTCCAACAGCCGCTAATCTAAAAGCGAGACCATGGTTTATAAAGATGACTGGTTCTGAATGTTTGTATCTTGAAAACATCCAGTATTCTCTGCCATGGAGAATGGGTATTGCAGACACGAAAACTCGCTTTTTAAAATTATAAAAACGTCGAAGACGCTTTTAATTTTTGAAAGTTGTAAAGTAGCTTGATTATTGGTCATCTTATTGTGATGAAGAAGTGATGATATTAAAGTTAACCGAGTCACATTCAGCGCTATTTTAAAAACGATCTCCTCCTCAGCTCTTGTATGCACAAACTAAGCAAAAGCACAAAGTTTAACAACAGGAAATAGACAACGTTGGTTACTGCTAGGAGTTAAAGAAACAGAATTGCTGACCTCTACAATTAAAAAATTGTCTTCTTCTTGTGTCTTCACGAAGCGAAATTAGAATTGCTAGTTGGAGACACGAACCAAGCCTGTTCTTAAGATAGATGACATAACTTATAAATGTATAATACAAGGTAAAATATGGTTTTTTTTAAGCACCAAAATACCTCATAAGTGGCATGTTGAGAGCAAGTTTGTTGCAGGATTTTTTTGATGGCCAAAACAATTGCCGATGCCCGGACCAGAACGGTTCAACTGCTTACTGCATAGACACATTGGGCGCAATATTCGACCCCATCGGGGTCCAACCCCACATCGCAACCTAATTCCTATAGGCATTTAATCCCTTCGGGATTACAAACAATGCAAAAGAGGTACATAATTTTTTGCATGCTTCCGAGATATTTCCATGTACTTAAAATGACGAGATATTTGCACGATAAGCATTGCGCTTTACGGCAATCTCACTTATTGTCTAATAAAAAATGATGCCATTGCTGTGGTTAGCGCAACAAATCTTTTTTTTTATATTGACGAGAACGAAAGGTCTCAAAAACGGCGTCTTATCTTAAATTTTGTTGTCTAGATGTGAAAAGGCGGTCAAAACAATCGCCGATAACAGAACCGGAACGGTTCAAATGTTTATAGCACAGATACGTTGAACGTAACATGCGACCCCGTCGGGGTCGAACCTCTTTTCACACCATAATTTCTATAAACATTAAATCCCTTCGGGATTATGACCCATGTTGATTATGTTTCTTTGAGGTTTTTTGGTGTGGTGGAAAGGATGAATACCGAATTTAATAATCTGCCCTTGGATTAAATTGCGCTAACGACAGAAACGGCATCTTTTGAGGCTTTTTGTGCCCGAAAAATACAATCCCGCACGTGCGGGATGTAATGGCGCCCAAATCATCTTAACTAATTTCAAAAATTAACAGCAATCAATATTTTAAATACACATTATAAAGCACCAAAACATCAACTGGCGTTAATGTTTGGCTAATATCGGTCTGGATAAAATGAATTTTAAAGGCGTTAATAGCTGCACCTAAATTTTTGGTATTATACCCAATGTATCTTAGCGCCATTTCGGTATTGAAATCGGCAGGAGGATTCTGTAAAACCTCATCATACCAATATCCAAAACCCTTATCGGCCAGTTTTTTCCAAGGAAAATGTGCTGGATCTGGCTTTCTTCCGGGCGCTATATCTGCATGCCCGATAAAATTTGCCGTCGGAATATTGTATTCCTTTTTTAACGTTGCCAAGAGTTTTAACAAACTGTTTATCTGCGCATCGGGCCAAGGATCGGTACTGCCGTTATTGTCTAGCTCGATACCGATAGACGATGAATTGATGTCAGTGTCTTTGCCCCATTTGGCCACACCTGCATGGTTTGCGCGCAGGTAATCGTTTACCATGTGCACCACTTTGCCATCTCTCCCCACTACATAATGCGCACTAACTTGCGTTCTTGCCAACTGAAAAGTCTTTATGGTTTGGTCCAGACTGTCTTGCGCGGTATGGTGTAATATGACAAAATTAGGCTTGCGGATGCCAAAGTTTACGGAAGCTATCCATTGTTGGTTTTGACTATTTAAGGTATCGTAAATTTGCCCCTTAGGCGGAACATCACTAATAATATTTGCAAAATTCTTTGCCTTTTCTTTGTAGATTTTTTCTGTAGCAGCATATTTTTTCACTTTGCAAGCAGAAAAAGCTAACAAGCATACCAAAATAAAGGGCAATCGAAATTTTATAAAAGTACTTTTAAACATGTTGGGTCGTTTCTAAAAAGAGCAATTTACCCTAAAATTAAAGCTAATGCTTCAAAATTCGCAACAAAAACTACAAATTTTATTACTTTAGGGCAATTTACTCCGCAGATGAAAGATTTACCTAAATCAAGTTTAATTTTGGCTAGCTGTCTACTGTTTATGGCCTGTAACAATACTCCAAAAGAAACAAAAAATCAAAAAAGCAGTAGCGTAAATACTGCACAAGAAAATGCACTAGAAGCGTACGTAGCCAAACGGCTTCCTATTTACGAACGTGTAAAACTGACTACCAATATAAATTTGCTAAGTACCAACAACAGGAAAGTACTGCCTTTGCTTATCCAAGCGGCAGAAATAATGGACGATTTGTATTGGAAGCAAGCCTATCCGGCGCGAGATAGTTTATTAGCAAATGTTAAGGATGAAAACACTAGGGCGTTTCTAAACATCAATTACGGCCCTTGGGATAGACTAAACAACGATACTGCTTTTGTGGCTGGCGTTGGCCCAAGGCCAGATGGTGCTTTCTTTTACCCAAAAAACATTACCAAACAAGAGATAGAACAAGCTAAACTAACCGATAAATTTGGCGCCTATTCTGTGGTTACCAGAGACAGCAGCGGTAAACTAAGCACAACGCCTTACCATATTCTGTGTGCCGGGCAACTCCAACGTGCATCGTCTTTATTGAAACAGGCCGCGTTAGTTACTGATAACGCAGCATTTAAAAAGTATTTAAACCTGCGTGCAGATGCATTGGTAACCGATAAATTTACCGCAAGCGATTATGCCTGGCTGGACATGAAAACGAATGCCCTAGACATTATTATTGGCCCGATAGAAAATTATGAGGATAAGCTTTTTAATGCGCGTACCAGCTACGAGGCTTATGTACTGATTAAAGATAAAGAATGGAGCAAGCGACTGGCAAAATACGTAACCATGTTGCCCCAACTACAAAAAGACCTCCCGGTACCAGCAAAATACAAGCAGGAAAAACCTGGAACAGACTCAGAGTTGAATGCTTACGATGTAGTGTACTATGCCGGCGATTGCAATGCGGGCTCGAAAACCATTGCCATTAATTTGCCAAACGACGAAAAAATACAACAAGAAAAAGGTACCCGCAGGTCTCAATTAAAAAATGCCATGCAGGCTAAGTTTGATAAGATTTTGGTTCCCATTTCTAAAAGTCTGATTGCCGCTGACCAACAACAATACATTAATTTTGATGCATTTTTTACCAACATTATGTTTCATGAGGTTGCCCATGGCTTGGGGATTAAAAAGACCGTTAATGGCAAAGGTTATGTACGCGAGGCACTAAAAGACCAGTATAGTTGGCTGGAAGAAGGCAAAGCCGATATTCTAGGACTGTATATGGTTACCGCCCTATTGAAAAAAGGAGAACTTACGGGCGACATTAAAACCTATTACACCACATTTATGGCTGGCATTTTAAGGTCGGTTAGGTTTGGCGTGTCCGAGTCGCATGGAAAAGCAAATATGCAGTGTTTTAACTATTTTAAGGAACATGGCGCATTTGAAAGAACTGAGCAGGGCACCTACAAAATAGATTATGATAAGTTTGCTACCGCGATGAATGATTTAAGCGCCCTCATTCTAAAACTACAGGGTGATGGAGACAGGGCTGCCGTAGAAAAAGTAGAAAAGACCATGGCGGTTATCCACCCCGAATTGCAAAAAGATTTAGACAAGCTAACGAACAACAACATTCCTGTAGATGTGGTTTTTGAACAGGGTGTTGATGTGTTGGGAGTAAAATGAGTCTACACAACCTTTAAACAGGAAGTATTTTTTTGGCATACCGCTATTATTTATTTAGGCTGTGCATGCATCAAAGATAAAGATCTTAAAACGAATTCAGGGTGACTTACCCTGTTTTGCTTGTGCCAAACTCGTTTCGGCACCTGCATTACGCTGAATTTTTTTGAAGAGCACCAAAGTACGTCAAGGGATAGGAGGTGACTTCCGAACTCCGACCTCCGACCTCCGATTTCCGACCTCCAACTTCCAATCCCCAAACCCTATCCCCCAGCCTTCTTCACCATATATCCTTCTTTTTGCAAAATCAACATCACTTTATCGCGCACATCGCCCTGAATCAGAATTTCGCCATCTTTAGCTGAACCGCCTACACCACATTTGGTTTTAAGCATTTTGCCAAGCGTTTGTAAATCATCGCTTTTGCCCTGAAAACCGATAACCAAGGTAACTGCTTTACCACCTCTATTCTTCTTATCCAACATTACCCGCAAATCTTGCTGCTGATTTTTCGGTGTATCAACTTCTTCTGTTTCTTGGCGAAATTCGTAAGATGTATCGGTAGAATACATAATGCCACCAAGATCACTTAAATTTATTTTTTTCGACTTCATCTCAATTTCGCTTCTTGTGGATGATCAATTTTCTTTCCCACAATGATACAATAACTTTCAGCGATTGTTCAACAATACCGGCCTCTAAGTCGGCCGACATGTGTAACGGTTCGCCATCTACATGCACCGCAGCCTCTTTTTCTCTTGTTATTTTAATCTGTTTACCTTGTATAATTTCGATCAAGTTAGATTTCTTAGCCGTTCTTTTAATCATTACAAAGACCAACATAGGCAACTTGATCAGTGGAAAACTTTTAATGATACAAACATCTAAAAATCCATCGGTAACGGATGCATAAGGAGAAACAATTACATCATTACCATACTGCGAAGAATTGGCGATGCTGATGGCGTATGCTTTTCTTGTAAACTGTTTGCCATCAATTTCTATAAGGTATTCTTGTGGCTTGTAGCTAAGCACTTCTGCCAAACCAAGCCTAATGTAACCAAACAGCCCTCTACTTTTGTCTTTGGCAAAAATCGCGCTTACATGCGCATCGAATCCCATTCCCGCAAGGTTAAAAAAAGGCTTGCCGCATAAATGCCCAGAATCTATGTTTTTAGTCTGCTGTTTGTTTAGCAAGGCAATTGCCTTTTGTAGATCTGTAGGAATTTCTAAGAATCGCGCAAGGCCATTTCCAGATCCTAGGGGCAAAATACCTAACGTCTTTTTATACTTTAAAACCATACAGGCCACCTCGTTGATGGTCCCATCTCCACCAGCCGCCACCACAATTTCGGTATCACCAGCCAAAGCAGCTTCTGCAAGCGCTGATGCATGCCCGCCAAACTCTGTAAACTTTATGTCAGGATTAAAGACTTCTTTATCAAGATATCGGTTGATTGCAGCAGGAATATCTACCTTATTCTTGCCCCCAGAGATGGGATTGATGATAAATAAAATATTCTTTCTCGCGGCCACTGTTTCTGTTTAACAGCCAAAATAATCTATTATTTTTTAAATAAAGAAAATATGTTAATTTTGCAGACGAAAAAAGTGGAGGGATTTGCTACGTTTTCTATATAGAAAGCCAGATTGCAACCACTTAAAAAAAATGCTAACACCTCTTATTTTACCCATTTTCTGAGGGTTGTTGGCTATAGTAATTTTTTATTAATCTTAATTTTAATAGATGTCTTATTTATTTACGTCAGAATCTGTTTCTGAAGGTCACCCAGATAAAATTGCCGATCAAATATCGGATGCGTTAATTGATAACTTTTTGGCTTTTGATCCAGATTCTAAGGTTGCCTGCGAAACTCTGGTAACTACTGGTCAGGTTATTTTAGCTGGAGAAGTAAAATCGAAAACCTATTTAGATGTGCAACACATTGCTAGAGAAGTAATTAGAAAAATTGGCTACACCAAAAGCGATTATATGTTCGATGCTAACTCATGCGGCATTCTTTCTGCCATACACGAGCAATCGCAAGACATTAACCAAGGCGTAGATAGAGTAAGCAAAGAAGAACAAGGCGCAGGAGACCAAGGAATGATGTTTGGTTATGCAACCAACGAGACCGTAGATTATATGCCCTTAGCGCTAGACTTGTCTCATAAACTGTTGCAAGAACTTGCCGAATTGCGCAGAGAAAATAAAGAAATTACCTATTTGCGTCCCGACGCGAAAAGCCAAGTGACGTTAAAATATGATGATGACAACAAACCAGTTAGCATAGAAGCCATTGTAATCTCTACCCAACACGATGATTTCGATGAGGAAGAGGCCATGTTGAAGAAGATCAAAAAAGACCTTGTTAACATTCTTTTACCTCGTATTATTAAAAAATATCCACAGTATGCACATTTGTTTAATGATGATATTGCACACCACATCAATCCTACCGGTAAATTTGTTATCGGCGGACCGCATGGCGATACTGGATTAACCGGCAGAAAAATTATTGTAGATACTTATGGAGGCAAAGGCGCACATGGCGGCGGTGCTTTCTCGGGCAAAGACCCAAGTAAAGTGGATAGAAGTGCTGCTTACGCTACCCGCCACATTGCAAAAAACCTGGTTGCTGCAGGTGTTGCAGATGAAATTTTGGTACAAGTAAGTTATGCCATTGGTGTAGCAAAGCCTATGGGTATTTATGTAAATACTTATGGCACTGCAAAAGTGAAAAAAAACGATGGCGAGATTGCCAAAATTATCGAACAACTGTTCGACATGCGCCCTTACTTTATCGAACAACGGCTGAAACTGCGCAACCCTATTTATAGCGAAACCGCAGCTTATGGACACATGGGAAGAAAGCCTGAAACAGTTATCAAGACATTTAAATCGCCAAACGGCGAAGAAAAAACGGTTGAAGTAGAACTGTTTACCTGGGAGAAACTGGATTATGTTGATAAAGTAAAAGAAGCTTTCGGCATCTAACTGCTGCAGGATTTATTTTTTTAAAAGCACTTGATGAAAATCAAAGTGCTTTTTTTTTATGATCAGCTTTTCTAAAATTCTATTTTTTTACAAAGCTTTCCGAGCAAAAAAAAAGTGTCGGCTAAATAATGGCTAACACTCAACGATTTTTTGGATGGTGGTATGGCATCTACAATAAGCCGTATCTAACCTCTAAGTCTACTGAATCGGATATGGTATTTTCTCGGTTTGATTTGTTCTGATGGATATCGGTATATCCAAAAAAGTATTCATCCGTTATTTCAATAGCACTGAGAGCGTTGAGACCGTTGAGAGCGTTTATGGCACTCTTTACTCTTGTAATGCGGGCAGAGATTCTACCGCCTAATTGCGTTAATTTTAAACTCTTTTTTTTACCTACGCCATCCTTGGCCTTAGAGAGCTGGGCATGTGTTTTCATAGTTTTAAAAATTTAAAATGTATATAAAATTAAGTTAATCCTAAACTGCTCAAAGCTAAAGAATCGGTTAGAAAATAGCCCTAGAGTTCCATTACATATACAAGGCTTTATACGCAGGAAAGGTTTGTAAAAAAGGTACTTAAAACCCAAAACAGGTGTTTATACTTGCTAATTTATTGGGCTAGTCAACACATTATCAATTTAACTTATTTGGGCATCGAACTTAAAAAACCTATTTCGTAAGCGCATCCCATATCACGCCGTAAACATCGGGCGCTTGCAATGTTTTGGTAATCTTCGAATCTGTAATTAAAACGGGCTTATAAGCATCAGCGATTCCAACCCTTCCATGAGATCCTTTAACCAAGGTCGCATTTAAGGGAATAACATCCATTACATACCTAAAACCAGCCTTTTTTCTAAGTAATTTATAGCCAGCACGAAGCTTCGAGGTCATAAACATTTCTACAGGATCATAACCTGGCTTTTTATGAATATCTACAACCCTTGCATAATCTGGAGCCTTCGCATCATCTAGCCAAAAATAATAGGTAAACCAGCTGCCTTCTTTTGAAGTAACTACAAAATCGCCCGAACGCTCATGGTTGATGTGGTATTCTTCTTGTTCAGTTTTATCTAAAACCAAATCGACGCCAGGGGTATTTTTAAGTAAATTTCTAACCTGTTCGGTTACACTTTTATCGTTGATGTAAATATGGGCAATTTGATGATCGGCAACCGCAAAAGCTTTAGATGCGCCAGGATCAAGAAGTTCCAACCCTCGTTCCTCTCTAATGCCTATTAGGTTTTCCTCCCTAAAAACCCGATTTAAGTGAATTGGTTTATTTACAGGCTCTATTCCATATTCAGAAAGTAAAATGATTTTTGCACCTTTCTTTTCATAATATAGAACCAACTCCTCAACAAGCTGATCAATTTCCTTTAATTCAGCACTTATTTTTTCCAAATCAGGGCCAAATTTTTGTAGGCAATAATCGAGGTGCGGCAGGTAAATTAAAGTTAATGTTGGATTATGCAATTGCTCTGTTTCCATAGCGGCATCGGCAATCCATCTACTCGATTTTATATTTGCAGCCGGACCCCAAAAACTGAATAATGGAAACTGACCGAGTTTTTGTTGTAAATGATCGCGTAATTCTGCTGGATCCGAATAGCAATCGGGCAGCTTACGACCATCGGCAAGGTAATTTGGGCGCGGTGTAACCGAGTAATCTGCATTTGAATACATGTTGTACCACCAAAACATATTTGAACAGGTAAACGATGGATCTTCTGCCTTCGCCTTATCCCATATTTTCTCCCCATTTACCAATTTATTAGACTGTTTCCAGAATTTTACCTCACTATCGGTATTGTCGTACCAACCATTGCCAACAATCCCGTTTTCTGCAGGATATTTTCCAGTTAAATAACTCGACTGAACACTTGTTGTTACCGCAGGCAGTAAGGGTTCTATATTGGTAAAATTTTTCTTTGCGATGTATTTTTTAAGAAACGGGGTGTGTTCTCCAATAATAGAAGCAGACAATCCAACAATATCTATTACAACTGTTTTTTGCATGATTTAAAATTTTAATAGGTCTTTTACCCAATTTAATTCCCTTATAATCGAATCATTTAACGGAGCTTTTAACGATGCCGGAAGAACTTCCCAAGTGTAGGTTTCTACTTCTAAGTGAGCAGTAAAAGGGCTATTTTTATAAGCCTCTAAAACTACTTTTATATCTGCTTGGGTAGATTGGATGAGCCCCATATCTTCCACAAAAATGGGAACATGAAAATGTGCCCGCCATTCTGTAGCAGCTGTATTTTCTTTATCTGCCAAAGCATTAGAAAGATCTGGATATCTAATTAAACTTCCATCGTTTTGCTTGGCAATTACCTGGTGCAAATAAGTTGGTTCATCAAAACGCGCCAACTCGTTTATCACAGATGTTCTTTCAATAAGAGATTCTGGTAATTTCGCTTTTAAAGCCGCGCTGATTTGGATTTTCCCGACCAGAATTTCCTTTGCTTTTAACTCGTTAATAATATCGATGTGCGGTTCATAGCCAATCGCAAAGTGGCAAACATCATAACATAAACAAATGTGTTGCTTAATTACGCTTTCTTCCAAACGAGATTTCCCTGCCGGAAGCAAAACATTTTCATACCAATCTATAAATTCAAGTCCCGATTCTATAAAACCATCGGGCTCTGGTTCTATATCCAGGTGGAGTATTTTACCGGTTCGCTCGGCTATTTTTTGAAGTTCTTCTGCAACTTTTAAAACATTTTCCGTTGCCGTAATAGTTGCTTTTTCTCGCTCCTCCGAATCTGTAAACCAAGGCTTATAACTTAATGGAGAAGTAGAAACTCCGCCATCCATTCCATCAGGAAGCAATTCAGCAAGGATATTAAATAAACGGATGGTATAATCTAGTCGTTTGGTAGTTGTCCAGTCGGGCGCATGCACCTGGTCTTTAACTTTTGTATGATGAAAGCCGCCATAAGGAAAACCATTCATGGTAAAAACATAGCCATCAACCTCGGCTAGCCATTCTTTAAATGTTTGCAGCAGATTTTCTTGCAATAGCTCCATACTCGCCACGTTAGAAAGCCTTAAGCCAATGCCCATTGGTTTTTCTGGCGATAATTGTGCTTTGAGTATCGGAAAACTATCTTTTAAAACAGCAAAATGTGCAGCCCAACTTTCGCCCGCATAAATATTTGTACAGAATGTTAAATGTCCGGAGTTTATTTTCATTACGTTAACTTGTTGCTTTACGAGTTGCCTGTTGATTTAAAAATTTTGCAGCCTCTTTTATAATTTCCGAATCCATTTTATGCACTTCTTCTGCGCTCCCCAACCCTGTTAACAAAGTAACGGTTAACTCGCCGCCTAAATGCTCCCTAAACTCTTCCAACCCATCTAAAATCGGACTATCGCCTTCGTTTACTTGCAACAGACGATGTGTAAGTTCGAAACCGAGCGCCTGTATAAGCTTTAGAACTCTTTGGCTATCTGCCCAACTTAATCTTCCCGACAGGTTAGAGTAAACCGTATCTAAGGCAATTCCCATGGCTACCGCTTCACCATGTTTAACTTCAAAATTGCTTAAATATTCTAATTTATGGGCACTCCAATGGCCAAAATCCAAGGGACGAGAAGAACCACTTTCAAAGGGATCACCACTTTTAATGTGTTCCATGTGCAATTTCGCACATTTCCAAATTTGATAATTCATCGCCTCCATATTCCGTTCTACCATTGGTTTTGCATTGGCCTCTAGCCAATCGAAAAATTCTGCATCTTTTATTAACGCAATTTTTAAAGCCTCGGCAATGCCAGAGCGCCAATCGCGATCAGATAATGTGTTAAGAAATGAGCAATCATTAAAGACTGCCACAGGGGGCGAAAAAGTACCCAGAAAATTCTTTTTATTAAAAAAGTTAATGCCGTTTTTAACGCCAACCCCAGAATCATTTTGAGACAATACCGTTGTTGGGATCCGAATGTGCCTAATCCCTCTGTGCGCAATAGTGGCAGCATAGCCAACCATATCTAACAACGCGCCGCCGCCAATGGCCGCAATGTACGAATGGCGATCGATTCCGTGCGTATTCACCGCTTCTAAAACAACATCCAAATACTTAGCTTCATTCTTAACCGCTTCTCCTCCCGGGATAACCAAAATATCTTGAACCAATTGTGTTTGATGGTGTTTAGAAAAGTAGTTTTTTATCTGCTTTTTCAATTCGGGGTGCGCATTTGCAACACCGTCATCCACAACAAAAAAAATCTTTTTTACCGTCTTCGCGGGATTTAACAGACTAAGAAAACTGCTCAGCAAATCATTCTCCACAGAGAAAAGTGCCGTGGTAAAGAAGACGTTAAAATTATATTGTACCGTAAAGGATTGTTGTAAATGTTCCATATAAATTGGATAATCTCTTGATAGAATTTTAAAAATCAGGTAACTGCAAATAATTTAGAGAGCCACATAGATAAGGGCAATAATGCCGCAATAATAAAAGCAAGAATCAATGCATCGAAAGTTACAGCCCAGGCGGCATCCATTAAAATGAGTGAGATGACCCCTGTCTTTACCGCAGCGCCGATATTTTTACCTATCGGATGTTTGATGGCTTTGGATAATGGTTTAAAAATCATCCAGGCAAAAGGCAAGAGAAACAGTAAAGACCATAATAAACGATCGTTCTGAAAAGCAAAAGTTGTAATAGCGCCAATTACCAAGGCATACAATATTGCGGCGAGGTAAAGATTTTTAGTATTGCCGCCATGCACTTCGCCACGACTAGTCATTGTGATTGAAAAAATATAAATTACCGGAATTATGGCCAGCAAATAATGCTGCTGCAACATTTCGGGTACAATGCTTAATCCAAGCAATAAATTCAAGCCACGGCAAATGCCCATACTCAGCGGGCCAAAAAAAGGATGATGTTTGCCAACTTTATTATACATCAAAGCAAAACAGCTTACGCCAAAAGCAAGTAAACCAGAAGCTAAACTGTTTAGTGACGCCAGCACAATTCCGGACATAAGTAAAGCACTCCCTAATATTGCTGCATTTTTTAAACTGATTATGCCACTTGGAATGGCACGTTCAGGACGTTCGATTTTATCAAGTTCTACATCAAAAACATCGTTAAAAACAATGCCACCACCATATAAACAGGCTGTTGAAAGGCAAAGGCAAAGAATGGCAAACCAAGGTGTGGTAATGCTGCTGATTAATATCCCAGATATGGCTATACCTGCAAGAATATCTGCAACAGCTGTTACCATATTTGCGGGGCGCATAATGCGCAAATAATCAATTAATTTTCCCAATTTTTTAACTGATGATGATGGAAGATTTATTTGTTCGTGGCTGTTGTCCGCCGCGTAAAATGGTATTGCCTTCAAATTTTTCTGTTTGATCGATGTTATTTGCTGTAATAAAATCAGCCTCATCAATCTGGCCGCTTTGCGCGAAAGCTGTTATAGCGTTTCGATAGGTAACCAGTTCAATATCAGCATCGCTTATTCCTTTCAGCTTCATTAAAGCCGCAGTTTTAGGCACAGCCAAGGGATCACTAATGCCCCAATCTGCTGCAGAATTTATCATAATTCGTTCTGCACCATATTGTTTAACAACTTCTACCATTCTTTCATTTCCCATTTTGGTGAAAGGATAAATGGTAAAAGCCGCGAAAAATCCTCTGTCTAAAACTTCTTTTACGGTTTCTTCATTGTTATGATCGATAATGATTTTGCATGGATCTAGTCCGTGTTCTAAAGCAATATCCATGCTGCGTTGCGTACCCTTTTTCTTATCGCGATGTGGCGTATGAATCTGAACGGGCAAACCTGCTTCTTTAGCAAGTTCTAATTGCAAGCGGTAATATTTTTCTTCAGCGGCGGTTTGGTCATCAAACCCAATTTCGCCGATACCAACTACCCCTTCCTTATAAATAAACGAAGGCAGAATTTCCATCACCTGTTCTGCCAGGCTTTCATTATTCGCCTCTCGCGAGTTTAGGCCGATGGTGCAATAATGCTTAATGCCAAATTGCGACGAACGAAACCGCTCCCAACCAATAAGGCTACTGTAATAGTCTCTAAAACTATCCAATCCTGTACGCGGCTGACCCAACCAGAAAGCAGGCTCAATAAGCGCAACAACACCTGCATCCGCCATAGCCTGGTAATCGTCAGTTGTTCTGGAGGTCATGTGCACATGGGGATCAAAAAATCTCATCCCTTTTACCGCACTTATATCAAACGCTTCTGGTTTACCCATCGACGCTTTATCTTTTTCAATTGAATTGCTGCAACACATGTTATACTTAATTTATTTCTTGATCAAATAAGATCCCAGCTTAACGCCTGCTCACTTACAACGGCCTTAAGTTCGGGAATTTGACTGATATATACCTTTGCTAGCCCATAATCAGACATCGAAATGGCAACCGCAATGGCTTTATGTTCTCTATCATCTTGGTTGGCTAAACCAATTTTAATGGCTTCAAAAATTTTATCGTTTATAAAATAACCTACAACGCGCCAAAGTTGAGGGTTTACGGCTCGTCCAGCCGCATATCGCTCGCGGGCATAATCGCTTAAGGTTAGCGCCAATTGCTCGTTCGCACGTTCATCTAGCCCTTGTATTTTAGTTATGTTTCTTTCTGTAAAAAAGGCTTTTAAAACCAACTGGTTCCATGCAGCCTCATCAAGGTTTTCTGAAGGATAAAGGTTGTTTTCCATAATGGCTTCCAACACAGAACCAATATTACTTCGTATGCCTTCTGCGCATCGCTTAACCCAAGTTTTGGGTTTGGCTAAAAAAGGAAGGGCAGAATATAATGCAACTGCTTCATTCATCTCTGCCGATAAAAACAGACTCTCGATAACGGGATGAGATTTTTCGGCACCTGCCAAACTCTGTACGCCCAGTAACCAAACCCTCGCTAAACGATCGATTGTCCAATTGTTGAGATGCGACATATCGAGCTGCTGTAGCGCATCTTGCTGCTGACTGCTAATTTTTAAAGGACTTTTTCCTGTTTTACGTGGCAACATCACAAATGCCTGAACCAGCTTTTCTATTTCAGCAGATTTCCCCGCACTTTCAAGCCACATTAGGGAACTTTCGTTTATATTATTTTTTATAACGCTTAAAAATAGTTCGCTCGCATTTCCAAAATCATCACTCATCGCCATAAGAAAACGTTGTTATATCAATTTTATGCAAAAATTCCTGCCGAAACCAAATAATTTATCAGCAAAGCACCTGTTACAATCAGCAAGCCGAAAAACTCTCTGGTTTGCTCTATGTAAGGTTTTGTAGCCTGCATGCTTTCAACCAAGCTGGGCTTGTTGTACTTGGTAATCCAATCTCGAACACCATCTTTAGCGAAGAAAATTTTTGTTGCATAAATTAAATAAAAAGCAATTAGCGCCAGGTAAATGTAAGGGAACAACAAATGCGCCGCAGCCAATCCACAGCATATTGCCGCCGCCATATAAATTGGAACCCATAACCAAGAGTCTTTGTCGTTTAAGTTTACATAGGCAAAGCCGATGAACGAAATGCAAAAAATAACGTTAAGTATTATTAAAATCATTCCAAATGTTTTATAAAATTTGAGGTGTTTTTTTTACCCACAAAGTTATTTAATTCGGCACCTATTTTTTAGTAAAGATTGTAAATTATATATAGCTTTTGGGGTTTAGGATAGAAAATATAAATATTTAGCTCGAAAAACGACTTCAAAAAATGGGTTGGGTTATTGCCGGAATTTATCCTTGAAATATCTCCTGCCGGCTGAAGTTTTAAAATATCCTTCCCTTACCATCGCTTCCTCTCTGGTTTGAAATGTCTCGTAATACAATTCTAAAAGGAATGTAGGGAATAATCGACTTAGTCATTCCCGAGTTATGCTGCTTTAACCTTTCCTCAAGATTCTGACAATGCCCCTTGTAATAATAATCAGTTTTTTCACTTTTTATCACGTAGGCATAAACATACAGGGCTTTTTTGTGGTCCCAGAGATACAGAACTCCAAATTTTTCGAGCGTAACCTAATAATGGCTGCGGGATTGGAGGATGATTTGTTTAATCCACCTCCTCCCGGTTTAAAAGGGCTTTAATTTCGTAAGTCTTCAAAAGCCAGCACTAGTTTGCTGGCTTTTTAATTTTCTTTCCATCTATCGCGTGAGCCGATATGGCCCAATAAGAACCGATAATGAGCCGATAAATTATAACAGACTATAGTATGATCCAGGACCTACACCCTGCCTTTCAATCAGCTTTAATATGATCAGTTTGTCGAGCATTCTCTTCACTGTCGAATTGGACATCCCCAACTTTTTAGCGATCTCGCTAGTTTTAATTCCAGCATTGCTCTCTACAATATAGAGTAGCTGCTTTTCCTTAACTGAGATACTTTTCTCAACACCATGAGTATCTAGTTTAACCATTAAAGCATTTTGTATATTTCTAAGACTGGAAAGAAAAAAAACAACCCATTCGGTAATATCTTCACCTGGTCTCTGTGCCTGACAAGCTCTTAGTGCGCTGTAATATTCTGTTTTTTGACTTTCAATTTCATGTTCAAAACTTACATATCTAATCCACTGGTAACCGCTTTTTCTTAAAAGAAGTGTAGCAAGCAATCTACTTAACCGTCCATTTCCATCTTGAAAAGGATGTATAGAAACGAACTCGTAGCAGAACAAAGCAGATTTGACTAGTGGGTGGGTTTCTATATCGGTATCATACCAAAATATCATTGCACGCATGGCGTCTTCTGTAAGAAACCCGGGAGGCGTGGTTTGAAAAATAATCTGACTGGTACCATCAGGTAGATGAGCTTCGACAGCGTTAGTGTGTTGTTTATAGTTACCTTTATGCCATTGATCTTTCTGGCTGTATTTTAAAAGCTGGTTGTGCAAATTTTTCAACCCATTTTCTGAGACTGGCAAATGCTTATAGCTTTCATCAATTAAATCAAGGACTTCAAAATAACCAACAACTTCCTGCTGGTCCCGTTCTTCGAGCTTTGAAATATCCATATTCTTTAAAAGAACATCGACCTCCATATCACTTAATTTCGATCCCTCTATACGTGTCGATGCTCCCACACTCCGAACAGTGGCAATTGACTTTAATTCCTTAAGGCTTTGGCCTTCTTTTCTTTCAATCGATTGCCAAGAGGCATCAAAACGATCAATATCGCTAATTAAAGTAACCAACCTCCAATTTAAATGCAGTGTTTCGGTATGTATATTAACTGAGCTCATATGCAAATATAACTAAAATCGCTCAACAAATGAGCCGATATGGGCCGATAAGAACTAATAATGAACCGATAGCTAAAGCAGTGGATACAAAATACTTTAGTTAAAATCCTTCACTAAATAATTAGAACCTCTAGATTTAGATCTAAATTCCTTTCATAATCTCGCTTCATACGAGATAAAATATTCGGATAACTTTCCTATAATCCTCCCAAGATGGGAAAAATTTTGTGGTCTCGGCGAGAATCGAACTCGCATCTAAAGTTTAGGAAACTTCTATTCTATCCGTTGAACTACGAAACCAATAAATCCTATTTAAAGTTTAGGAAACTTCTATCCTATCCCCGTCCGAACGGCATTCGGCCGGGCGGGCGTTGAACTACGAAACCAAAGTGAAAATCCGTAATTGCGCAAAGATAATTAAATTTCTGAGCATCAGAATAGAAGTTTCTACCAATTTCCGGTACTTCGTGAATCATGTGATGACTCAGGTTTAACACTAGAATAAAGCGTAAAGAATATAAATCATCACCGCTAAGGGCGCTACAAAAATCCTGCATTTATTTTATTGTGTTCGATGTTCTATTCGCTTATCGACGCAATTTTTAGAATATAGGCTTTACCCAAACTAAGCTTGAAATGGTTGCCCTGCAATAACTCCTTTACTTTAGTATCGCTCATTAGCACATCATACAAGTCTCTTGCCACTGCAGAACCCGAAATATTATTTTTCACTTTGCCGTTTTCTATATCCAAACTAAAACCATAATCTGATTTATTTCTGTTGCCTAGGTTATGGAAATCAGATTTTGTAAAATTTATTTCTTGTTCTTCGGTTATTGCTTTTTTTAGTTGAATAGCAAAGACTGGAAGGTATCTTTTCCATAATGGATAATATAAATTTATTTGGACCATGTATTTTGATAATTTTTAAATTAGAGTATTTTTTAATTGCTTATAACAAAGGTTAACATGCGCAGTTGAACCGATAATTGCTAATTTAGCATATAATTAGAATTTTCAAGCTTTATTTGTAATCTTCGATGGTTTTTAGTGCTTGCTTAAATTGCGATTTACCTTTAGTTAAGAACATAAATTAACACCTATATTGGGTTTACATGTTTAAAAAGATGGATACAAAAACTTATTTTTCCCATTCTATAGCTAACACGACATCAGTAAACTTCACTATTTCAATTTATCTAAAATACTAAATTAAGGAGTTGCGCTATTTTAAGTTTTTGATAAAAACTAAATTAAGATGTATCCCGTTCCTTGGTTTTTGTCTCTACGAACCAAGGAAGCTGCCACGCCACAAAGACCCGTTGATCAGCCCGAATCATAGTCTATACATCTTCCTCTCCCGCCGCAATCTCCAAATAATCGTCAGAGTCTACATTGGCGGGCAACACATTTTCATGAATTTTTGCCGAAGATTTAATGCCTAGCTCGTTAAATTTTATCGCCTTAGAAATGAGGTTGCCTTTGCCGCTGTTCAATTGCCCGAGAGCAGTTTGATAAGCATTTTCTGCACCTTGAAGTTGCTTGCCAATTTGTGCAAACGTCTTGCTGAACACAACAATTTTTTCATATAAATCTTTGCCCATTTTGGCAATCGCCTGGGCATTTTTACTCTGACTGTCGCGCTGCCATAAGTTTGAAATGAGCTTTAAACAGGCAATTAAATTTGTCGGGCTTATTAAAATAATACGCTTTTTAAATGCTTCATCCCATATTTGCGGATTGGTTTGTATCGCCAACAGATACGCTGGTTCTATCGGCATAAACAGCATGGTATAATCCAACGCCTGTTTATGGTCGTCGTACTTTTTACCGCTTAGCGTATCCACGTGGTTCCTAATTGCCTTTATGTGCTCGGCCAGATGTTGGTTTTGCAGCTCGGGCGTATCCGCAGAAACAAATCTATCATACGCCAACAGCGAAACTTTAGAATCTATAATAACCACCCTATTGTCTGGAAATTTCACCAACACATCTGGCCGCAAATTTATCCCTTCATCCCCTTTTTGGTTTTGCTCTAAAAAGTATTCCCGGTCTCTAACCAAACCACTCATTTGCAAAATACTTTCCAAAATCATCTCTCCCCAATTGCCTTGTTTTTTGGTATTTCCTTTTAAAGCGGTAGCCAAATTATTTGCCTCAAGGCTCACCTTATCCGTCTGTTCGATCAGGTCTTTTACCGTTTTCTCCAAGGTAAAGCGCTCCTTCGATTCCTTGTCGTACGTTTCGTTTACCTGTTTGCTAAACTTCTCAATGTTCTCACCAAAAGGCTTCAACATCGCATCTAAATTTACCTTGTTTGTCTGTGTAAAGCGTTCAGATTTTTCTTCCAAAATCTTGTTTGCCATCTCCTTAAATTGCAACAAATTTTGATCGTGCAGGGTTGCCAAACTTGCCTTTTGCTGTGTTAATTTTTCGCGCTCGGTGTTCAGCTCTACTTTTAAAACGGCATTTTCTGTAGTTAATAGATTATTTTCTCTCTGCGCAAAATCGTTTCTATTTCCAACTTCCGTTAAGTCTTTAATCTTCTGTTGAAGCATATTATCTAAAGACTGACGGTTGCTTTCGGCTGTAAAAAATTGTTGGTTTATCTCCTCAAACCTAACTTTACTAACGCTTGTAGATTTATGTAGCATGTTAAAAATGAAGTAAGAAATAAAGCCGCCGATAAAAATACCGACTAATATTAAAAGAAAATCCATGTATGATAATAGGTTAAGCGTTTCAAAGGTATAGTATCGAGTAGCAAGTATCAAGATATCCACCTCAGCGTTTTCCTCTAAACACTAACCATCTCACCTCTAAACAATCAGCCACCTACCCTCTTTTAATAATTAAATACTGACTAATGGCAATCACAACACCAGCCGTTGCGATAATCCCAGCCGAAATTAGATTTTTTGGATTTAAGTAGATATAATAGATGGCCACCAAGGCCAAAACAGCCGCGCTTAAGCCAATAATGAGATGAAGTATATGTTTCTTTTTCAAATCGATTTCTTAAAAGGCTAAATCTACAAGTTTAATGGTATTTCCTTCAAATTTTAAGCTGTGCCCAGGAAAATCTGCATCGGTTAATTCCTTCATCTTTTTAAAAGCCCGCTCCTTACCATCAAGCGTCAGACCGTTTATTTTATCTTGCTTCACAGAAATTACCTCGGCCGATAAGAAATTTCCTTTTCTATCTATCTTTAGTCGTAATAATGGTGCGAAGCCATTTTCTCTGGCTAAGCTAAAAGTACCGCGGGTACAAAAATTACCCAAACTATACGCTATAAATTTGCTTCTATAAATCTCTACGGCCCTAGTTACATGCGGGCCGTGCCCGAGTACCACATCGGCGCCCGCATCTATCACGGCATGTGCAAACTCGTAAACATTACCTCTATTCTCTTTATAAAAAACCTCTTTCTTTCTAGTTACACGTTGAAAACTGTTTCCTTCTCCCCCGCCATGAAAAGAGACAATAACTACATCTACAGAATCTTTTAACCTAGAAACAATAGCTTTCGCCGCAGTTACATCGTTTATAGAAACCGTATTTGCGTTGGGAGCAAAAGCACAAAATCCATATTTAACTTTGTTAATGGTAAAAACTGCAAATGGCTTTTGTAGCTGTCCTGCATAATTAATTTTTAGAGAATCCAAAATCTTAGCGGTGGTCATTCTGCCCTTCATCCCAAAATCTCCAATATGATTGTTGGCGATGCTTAACACATTAAATCCCGCGCGCTTTAAAATCCCGCCGTAACGTTCGGGCATCCTAAATGCGTATTTCGTTTTAAGCTTTAAGGTGTCGATTTTTGTTGTTTTCCCATCGTTTAGCAACACGCCTTCCAAATTACCAAAAACCACATCGCCCGTTAGCAAGCTATCTACAGCCACAAAACTATTTTTCGCATCATCGGGTGGTAGGTGTTTCTCAGACGGGTAGCTGGAGCCCAGCATAATATCGCCCACTGCAACAATAGATAAAGTATCAGTGTGTTTAACTAAAGTGTCTACTTTAGGCGTGGAATTAAGCCCTTCATCTAGCTGTAAGACAGCTTTATCGTTTTTATCGTTACTGCAGCCAGAAAAACCTACTACAATAAAAACGGAGCAAATAGAAAGGCGCAAAGAAAATTTCATCTTAAATGTCGTTGCAAAAAAAATCCTCCGAAATAATTTTGGAGGAGGGATAAAACTTTCTTTTTAAAAAAGTTTTAAAAGCAGTAAAAACTATTCTGTTGTAAAATCCTTTTTTACAGATTCTAAAATTCTTCCACCTTTATAAAAATATCTACTGTAATAAGGCTCGTTCAAGTTGCTAATTACAACACCTCTAGAGCTAGATGCGTGCGCAAAGCGATTATCGCCCAAATAAATACCCATGTGAGAAATGCTCCTGCTCTTAATTTTAAAGAAAACTAAATCTCCTTCTTTCAGCTCGTCTTTTGATAATGGATCTACCATGCTAAAGATATCTCTAGAGTTGCGACGGATGGTGGTGTTGAAAACTTTATCGTAAATGGCTTTGGTAAAGGCCGAACAATCTATTCCTTTTTTTGTGTTACCTCCAAAACTATATGGAGTTCCAATCCACTCGTAAACAAATTTGTACAATTTTAAGTTCGTGGTAGCATCTATCGCCACGCCCATTACTTGAGAAAAATATTGCGAAGCTAAGTTGTCTGGATCATTAACATCTTTAGCATCCTCTTTTGTTTTTGGCTGTGCAAATGCAGCTGAGAACGTGCAAATAGCGATTATTGTTGAAAACAAAATTCTTTTAATCATGTTATGCTCTTTGTTGTGGCGGGTTCACTCCCTTTAACGTACACTTCAATAGCTTATTGTTGGTTGCCAAAAGTATCAATTATACAAATGTTATCCAAATGTTTGTGTAGGCAAACGTAAAGTTATTAACATTTAAACAAAATATACTAGGCATTTTACGTTAAAAACTTCTTTATATTACAATAAAAATTTAGATTTGCTGACGCAAAAAAACTAAAAACACCAAATGAGTGCAGTAGAGATTAATAAAGATACTTGGTTAAAGTGGTTCGAATCGATGTTGCTGATGCGCAAGTTCGAAGAAAAAACTGGACAGCTGTATGGCCAACAAAAAATTCGCGGCTTTTGCCACTTGTATATCGGGCAAGAAGCTGTTGTTGCTGGCGCCATATCTGCCATGAAAAAAGGCGATTCTATGATTACAACTTACCGTGATCATGCGCATGCGTTATCGCTAGGTGTATCTGCCGATGCTGTAATGGCAGAGATGTATGGTAAAGCTACTGGCTGTAGCAAAGGCAAGGGTGGTTCTATGCACATGTTTAGCAAAGAACATAACTTTTACGGTGGCCATGCCATTGTAGGCGGCCAAATTCCTTTAGGTGCAGGTGTAGCTTTTGCAGAAAAATATAAAGGTACAGATCATGTAAACATTTGTTATATGGGCGACGGCGCGGTGCGTCAAGGTGCATTAAACGAAACGTTTAACATGGCAATGCTTTGGAAGCTGCCCGTAATTTTTGTTTGCGAAAACAACGGTTACGCCATGGGAACTTCGGTACAACGTACCACCAACATGACAGATATTTATAAAATTGGTTTAGGTTTCGATATGCCTTGTGCACCAGTAGACGGAATGGATCCGGTAGCGGTACACAACGCCATGGACGAAGCCATCCAACGCGCACGGAACGGCGAAGGGCCAACATTTTTAGAAATGCGCACTTACCGTTTTAGAGGACACTCCATGAGCGATCCCGCTAAATATCGTACCAAAGAGGAATTGGAAGATTACAAAGCAAAAGACCCTATCGAGTTGGCAAGAGAAACCATCTTAAAGCAAAAATATGCCGATGAGAAATGGATTGAAGAGGTAGAAGCACGTGTTAAAGAAACTGTTGCTCATGCCGTTAAGTTTGCAGAAGATTCTCCATGGCCAGAGCCAGAAGAACTCTATACTGATGTATATATAGAAAACGATTACCCGTTCGTAAAAGATTAATTTTTTCTGATAATTTTTAACAAAACATAATGGCTGAAGTAGTAAGAATGCCCAAAATGAGCGATACCATGACCGAAGGGGTATTGGCAAAATGGCATGCAAAGGTTGGCGATAAAATAAAGAGTGGTGATGTACTTGCAGAAGTAGAAACCGATAAGGCGACTATGGACCTCGAATCTTACGAAGAAGGGGTATTGCTACACATTGGCATAGAAGAAGGAAAAGCCGTGCCAATCGATGCAATTATTGCAGTGATAGGTAAAGAAGGCGAAGATTTCCAGGCAGCTATAGATGCCGCAGGTGGAAATGAGAAACCAGAAGAAAAAGATTCGAGCAGCTCTAAAACTGAAGACAAGAAAGCTGAGGAGTCAAAGTCTAACGATAAATCTGATAAGAAAGAACAAGCCATCCCAGCCGAAGCGGGAGGAATGACAGAGGAAGAGCTAGAGAAAAAAGGCGTTACCATTATCCGCATGCCTTTGCTTAGCGATACCATGACAGAAGGCGTAATTGCCGAATGGCATAAAAAAGTTGGCGATAAAGTTAAGGACGACGATATTTTGGCCGATGTAGAAACAGACAAAGCCACTATGGAAGTAATGGGCTACGCTACCGGAACTTTGTTATACGTAGGCGTAGAAAAAGGCGAAGCTGCAAAAGTGAATGGAATCATTGCCATTGTTGGGCCTGAAGGCACTGATGTTAGTGGCGTAGTAAGCGCAGGAGCTGTTGAAGCTTCGGCAGAAGAAGACAGCAAAGAAACTGAAGCAACGGAGTCTGAGGACAAAGACAATGAAAACGCAAAATCTTCATCTGATAAAAATGCCAATGCCGCACCAGTTGCAGAAACATCAGGAGATGGACGTGTAAAAGCATCGCCTTTGGCTAAAAAAATAGCAAAAGATAAAGGTATAGATCTAGCAAGCGTTGCCGGAAGTGCAGAAGGTGGTCGAATTATCAAAAAAGATATAGAAAACTTTAAACCTGCTGCTTCTAAACAAGAAGGCGCTAAACCAGAAGCTGCAAAAGAGCAAGCTGCTCCAGCCATTCCTGCTTTTATTGGCGAAGAGAAATATACCGAGAAACCTGTTACCCAAATGCGTAAGGTAATCGCAAAACGGCTTTCTGAAAGTTTATTTACTGCGCCACACTTCTATTTAACCATGAGTATAGACATGGATAATGCTATAGAAGCGAGAGCAAGAATAAACGAATATGCGCCGTCTAAAGTTTCATTTAACGATTTGATTTTAAAAGCGACCGCAATTGCTTTGAAAAAACATCCAAACGTAAATTCGTCTTGGTTGGGCGATAAAATTAGATACAACGAACATGTTAACATTGGCGTTGCAGTAGCGGTAGAAGATGGGTTATTGGTACCCGTAGTTCGCTTTGCTGATGGAAAAACGCTTACGCACATTTCTGCTGAGGTTAAAGATTTTGCTCAAAAAGCAAAATCTAAAAAACTTCAACCGGCAGATTGGGAAGGCTCTACCTTTACCATTTCTAACTTAGGAATGTTTGGCATTGATGAGTTTACTGCGATTATTAATCCACCAGACAGCTGTATTTTAGCCATCGGAGGAATATCTCAAGTTCCTGTGGTAAAAAACGGCGCGGTGGTTCCTGGCAATGTGCTAAAGGTTACCTTAAGCTGTGACCATAGAGTAGTTGATGGCGCAACCGGAGCTTCCTTCTTACAAACGTTAAAAGCTTTGTTAGAAGAGCCTGTTAGGTTGTTGGCTTAGTCTACTTTAAAGATTTAATTTAATTACAAAACATACAGACCTCCAAAAATGGGGGTCTTTTTTATTTCCATAGTTTCGGTTCGTGGAGACACGAATGCCATTAAGTTAACTAGAAAACCAACAAAATGGTGTCATCCTGAGGTTTAATATATTTCATATAACTAAACCACTATGCACTGAAAGTGCATAGGTTTGCGTAAAGAAAGATTGAAATTCTTTCTTGCAAGCGTAAAATAGTAATTTCGATTTGTGGAGGATAAGCAAAGATTTAATGGACATACTGTTTCCAGACTAACTGCACATATTGTTTGGGTAACGAAGTATCGCTACAAGGTTCTTGAGGGAGAATTAAAAATTAGGTGTAGGACACTTATTAGACAAATTTGTGAGGCGGAAGATATCGTTATTTTAACTGGTGTAATCAGTTCGGATCACGTCCACTTGCACATTGAATATCTCCCGAGCAAAAACATAAGTGATGTCGTAAAAAGACTTAAAGGTCGAACCTCTAGACGTATCCAAGAAGAATTCCCTCACATCGGCAAAAGATATTGGGGAAGACATTTTTGGGCTATCGGCTACGGCGTCTGGAGCACCGGAAATATTACAGACGAGATGGTTCAACAATATCTTGAACATCATAGAGCGCCAGACAACAATGATACTGACGTAATTATATTAGAATGATATTTTTAGAAACTGAAAGTCTTGCACTGAAGTGCATAGTTTCAACTAACGAATGGGACCAATCAATATAAATGACGTTTTTGTTTAAGCTCGCTATAGCCAGTCCGGTGGGATTGGCCTAGCAGCAGTTTGGAGGAAAAAACGCCTAAAGCTGCTTGCAGAAGCCGGACACTTTGCAGCTACGAAGAGGATTCGCAGCCTTGCGCGGTAATAAGCCTAGGGAAAGGCCTCGAATCATCGATGTTAAATAGCTTGGCGAATTTTTACCCAAAGAGGTGCCAGCCTTGATTTTTGTCTCTTTTTATCAAGAAAAAGAGAGCCGCCCCTCCGGCTAGGAGAACGTAAGGAAGAGTTGGCGGCCATTTTTTATAAGACTGAAGGAACGAGTAATAAAAATGAGATATTATTTGATTAACTGATAGTAAACAACTTATGTAAAAACATCAATGGTAACACCCCGGTCTGCGACCACCCCCTCTACAAGAGGGGAATTTCCCCTCATGTTTTTTAACACACCTGCAATTCCCTTCCTCTGGAGGGATTCCTGAAAGGCGGGGTGGTTATTTTCGAGAAAACAACAATCTTTTACACGTTACTCTAACCTATACCTATCCGCAAAGCGATAAATGTTAAAATCATCATCAGCCGCCTCAATCTTCAAACGACTCAACAACCCAACTCTATCCACATCTACCATTCTTTGTTGTTGGATAAGCCTCCAAGCCTTTTCTGCCAATAGAAAATAGCGCCGGTTTTGTTTTGTTGTGATGTCACTCAACATCCATTTACAAAGTTCTGGTACACCTGCACCTTTGTCTGCAACAGTTTTTAAAACCGGGATGGTTTTTGTACCGCCGTGGATGGTTTTTTTTAAGTTATTTGCAAACTCATCTGCCCCTGCTCTATCTGCCTTGTTCACTACAAAGCAATCGGCAATCTCCATCAAGCCAGATTTTATGTTTTGTATGCCATCGCCAGATTCTGGCACCAACAATACGATGGTTTTATCTGCCAAGCCGGCAATTTCCACTTCAGATTGTCCCACGCCCACCGTTTCCACAATAATCATGTCGAAATTAGAAGCTTTTAACACATCGACCATTTCTATGGTTTTGGCAGAAATACCCCCTAACGAACCTCTGGTTGCCAAAGACCGAATAAAAACATTTGGATTGGTAAATTGCGAAGCCATTCTGATCCTATCGCCGAGTAAAGAACCAAAATTAAATGGCGACGTTGGATCTATCGCCAAAATAGCTAACCTCTTATCGGCTTTGCTTAGCTCTGTCGCGATAGCGTTTACCAACGTACTTTTCCCTGCTCCAGGCGGGCCAGTAATTCCAATTACAGGAATGGCGTTGTTGCTTTGCAGGCTTTTTAAAATTTCGCCCGCTGGGGAAATGTCATTTTCAACCAAAGTTAACAGCCGTGCCAAGGCCCTAAAATCGCCATTTTTAGTTAAGCTTAATAAATTTTCAGGCTCTTCCATCAATAAAACTATATTTGTACAAGTTAGGAAGAAAAATTGAAGTCAGAGGTCGGAAGTCAGAAGTCAGTTTTTTCATTAAGTATTCAAACGTCGAGACAACTGAATTAATAGCGCTAAATAAAAAAAGGAGCAAATATTAAATGGCGATCCCAAAAATAATCCATCAAACTTTTAAAACGGCAGACTTGCCTTTTATCACGCGTTGGCATATTGCTAAATTCAGGAAAAAAAATCCAGAATATCGTTATGAATTTTATGATGACGACCGGATTATATCGTTTTTAAAAGAAGAATACGATGATGAAACCTTAAAGCTTTACCAAAGAATAAATATTGGAGCTGCCAAAGCAGATTTTTTTAGGTACGCTGTGTTATATAAAAAAGGTGGGGTTTATTTAGATATCGACAGTGGAATAAATGTTGCATTAGACAGTTTTATTTTACCAACTGATGAAGCTGTCATATCAGAAGAACGCAATCCAGGTTTGTTTGTGCAGTGGGCGCTCATTTTTAACAAAGAACATCCTTTTTTAAAACAAACCTTCAACTTGGTTTGCGAAAACATTAGAACAAATAAATATCCGCACGATGTACATAAAATGACGGGGCCAACGGTTTATACCAAGGCCATAAATTTTGTGTTAAAGAATCAACCAACTGTCAATTACAGACTTTTAGGCACCGATTACATGGGCTTTCTAACATTTAAATATGCTTTTAGCAAGCTGCTTTATAAAAAAGGCGAACACTGGAAAAAGATGCAGCTTACCAACCCTGTTTTACTTCCCTAAAAATATCAGGGCAATTCCACCGTTTTAAAATACCATCCTTTACCTGAAAAATACTTTAAGCAATGAAAGTTACCGGTTTTACCTTTATTAGAAATGCCGTTGCAAACGATTATCCAATTGTAGAGGCCATTAAATCAATCTTACCCATCTGCGATTATTTTATCGTAGCTGTAGGAAATTCTAATGATGAAACACGTGAATTGGTTACAAAAATAGCTAGTCCTAAAATTCAGATCATCGACACCGTTTGGGAGGAGGGGCTGAGAGAAGGCGGACAAGTTTTTGCACAAGAAACAGACAAAGCCATTGCGGCCATTTCTGCCGACACCGATTGGATGTTTTACATCCAGGGCGATGAATGCATCCACGAGAAGTTTTTACCATTGATTAAGAAAGAAATGGAAGAAAACTTGCACGACAACAAAGTCGAAGCGCTTTTGTTAAAATACAAGCATTTTTATGGCTCTTATGATTACGTGGCCGAATCGAGAAGATGGTACAGAAGAGAAGTTAGAGTTTTGAAAAACCTACCAAATATTCATTCTTACAGAGATGCACAAGGTTTTCGAATAAACGATAGGAAGTTAACGGTTAAATTGATAGATGCTTATGTTTATCATTATGGATGGGTTAAAACTCCAAGAGCGCTACAGCATAAAGTCAGAAATTTCAACCAATTCTATCAAACCGAAGGCTGGGTAGAGGAAAACTACCCAATACAAAACAGTTTTGACATGAGTAATGCAGATAGGCTAGTCAAGTTTACAGGCACTCATCCAGCAGTAATTAAAGAACGAATAGAGGTACTTAATTGGAAGTTTGAAAAAGATTTAACAAAAGCAGTTAAAAAAATGTCTTTGAGACGGCGATTTCTTGAACGGGTAGAAAGCTTTACGGGCTACCGGCCTTTCGAGTACAAAAACTATAAGATTGTAAAATGACAGTTATTAGCCGTAAATTTGCAGCCTTGTAATCCGGATCGCCTATGCACAACCCAACAGTAGCTTTATTAATTTCTACATACAATTGGCCTGGCGCACTAAATTTAGTGTTAACGAGCGTTTTGGCTCAAAGTAAAATGCCAGACGAAATTATCATCGCAGATGATGGATCGGGAGAAGAAACCCGCACTTTAGTTGAAAATTTTAGTAAAAAACTAAACATTACACATGTTTGGCAAGAGGACATTGGATTTAGAAAAAGCCTAGTATTAAACAAGGCCGTAAAAAAAATTAAGTCCGATTATATTATTCAGATTGATGGAGACATCATCATCCATCCTAAATTTATAGAAGACCATTTACAGACCGCAGAAGAAGGATATTTTGTACAGGGCAGCAGGTCAATGATTATCGAACAAAAATCGGCGGAAATATTAAAAAGCGGACAAACTAATCTCTCAATCTTCTCTTATGGCTTAAATAATAAGTTCAACGCCATTAGGTTTCCGCTACTATCGCCATTGTTTAGGCTCGCTCCATCAAATCCATTTCATTTAAAAGGTTGTAACTTTGCCTTTTGGAAAAAAGATTTCATCAGCGTTAACGGATATTACAATGGCTTTGAAGGCTGGGGAGGCGAAGATTACGAATTTGGCGCCCGGTTTTTGCATGCTGGTGTTAAAAGGATTAGGTTAAAAATGAAAGCTTTGGCCTTTCACATCTTTCACCCAGTAAATTGTAGAGCAAATACCGGTGCAAATGATAAAATATACCAAGCAACATTATCACAGAAATTAACCTATCGTGATAACGGCTACCAAGAAGTTTAAATTATTACTGCATTAAAACGATACTTATCAACGATTAATTTTTAGATGAAAACATATTTTAGACTTCTTTCTTTTGCCAAACCAATAGAAAAATTTGCCATTCCTTATGTAATTGCAACGTTACTCTCTATCTTATTTGGCACGTTAAACCTTGCATTGCTCGGGCCCTTATTTCAAACTTTGCTCAGTAATGGCAAATCTACCGACACACTTACCGACAAGGCGGCGGCTTCTTTAGACCTTTTGGAAAAGTTCAAGGCATTTATCAACCATTCTATTTACACAAATGGACCCGAAAAAACATTACAATATGTATGCATTACCATTGTAATTTCTGTACTGCTTGCTAATCTATTTAAATATATTTCACAGCGTTATATGGAAGATTTACGGGTGCATACGCTCTTAAAGTTCAGAAAACGCGTGTTCGACAATGTAATGAAAATGCATGTTGGATTTTTTAACAATGAGCGAAAAGGAGACATCATTTCCAAAGTCGCGTCAGACGTGCAAGTGGTACAATTTACCGTTACCAATACCCTACAAGTAGTTTTTAAGGAGCCGGTAACGTTAATTGTGTATTCTTCCATGTTATTTATCTATTCTGTAAAACTTACACTCTTTTCGCTATTGGTTATCCCCATCTCTGCATTCCTGATCAGCAAAATTGTAAAGCGACTAAAACAACAGGCCAAAGAATCGCACGAGTCTTTCGCAAAAATGATCGGTTTTTTAGATGAGGCCCTAAGTGGAATAAAAATAATTAAAGCTTTCAATGCCACGGAAAGCACCATCGATAAATTCGATAAGGAAAACATTTTTTATTCTAACATAACCCGTAAAATGGTGCGGCGCCAACAACTTGGTTCTCCCGTTTCGCAATTTCTTGGCGTGCTTATGACAGCCATAATAGTTTATTATGGAGGAACATTGATTCTTAACAAAGAACAAAACGCCTTATCTCCTGGCGATTTTATTGCCTACATTGCCATCTTCTCTCAAATAATGAACCCGGCGAAAGCACTTACAGATTCCTTTAGCGGCATACATAACGGTATTGCAGCTGGCGAACGGGTGTTAGAATTAATCGATGCAAAACCAGAATTGGTGGATAAAAAGGATGCAATAGCCATAAATACCTTCGGCCAAAATTTAAGCTTTAACAACGTAAGTTTTAGCTATGGCGAAAAAAAAGTGCTTAAAAACATAGATATCCTTGTAAAAAAAGGAGAAACTGTTGCGTTGGTTGGCCCATCTGGCGGTGGTAAAAGTACCTTGATGGATTTGATTCCACGTTTTCATGACCCAAAATCTGGAAACATTAAAATAGATGGCAAGGACTATAAAGATTTAACCGTAGACAGCATCAGAGCCCAAATGGGCATTGTTAATCAAGATTCTTTTCTATTTAACGACAGCATTTTTAACAACATTGCATTCGCAAAACCAAATGCAACCGAACCGGAAGTGATCGCGGCAGCAAAAATTGCCAACGCGCATGAATTTATTCTAAATACAGAACAAGGTTATAATACCTTTGTTGGTGATCGTGGCAACAGGCTTTCTGGCGGCCAAAGGCAACGCGTTTGTATTGCGAGGGCAGTTTTGGCAAACCCACCTATTATGTTGTTAGATGAAGCTACCTCTGCTTTAGATACCGAATCTGAAAAACTGGTGCAAGACGCGCTTACCAATCTGATGAAAAATAGGACCTCAATTGTAATTGCTCATAGATTGAGTACCATACAACATGCAGATAGAATAGTAGTTATTGATAAAGGTGAGGTTGTTGAATCCGGCACACACAAAGAATTAATTGAAACTAAGGGCCTTTATAATAAATTGATAGAACTACAGGCATTCAATAGTTAGAAATATAACTGGTTTTGTTCACCTATGGAAAAAGGAGTTACCGTTATCATTTGCACCCACAATGGTGGAGTTAAATTGGTAGAAACGATGAGGCATCTGGCCGAACAAAATCTACCATTGGATTTTAAATGGGAAATTATTCTTGTTGATAACAACTCTACCGACAATACCATAATTAAAGCAAGAGATGAATGGTCAAAACATCAAATAGCTCATGTAACTTTTACAATAATTTCAGAAAAAAAGGCAGGTAAGCTATTTGCGTTCCAACGTGGAATTGCTGCCGCCAAATATGAATATTTTACAATCTGTGATGATGATAATTGGCTTGATAATGATTATCTAACTACTGCATTTTCTGGTTTAGAAAGCGATGCAAAAATAGGCGCCATTGGTGGAGAAACATTTGCAATAATTGACCATGGCGAGGATTTCCCATTTTGGTTCGATGAGCAGAAAGCCGCTTACGCCGTAGGGAAGCAAGCATCCGCAACTGGTGATATTACACGGCGCGGTTTTTTATGGGGGGCGGGCTTAACTTCTAGAACAGCTTTATATAAAAAGATGTATCAGCATGTACCGTCTTTACTCATTAATGAAAACAATATCCAAATATTATCTGCCGAAGATACCGAATACTGTTTGAGGCTTATTTTAAATGGCTATACGCTTTTCTACAGCAATAATTTAAAGCTTAAACATTATATTTCTGCCAACAGATTAACGTTAGCCTATAAAAATAGCTTACTTCAAAATTTTGCTGACGCGCATAAAATTTTAGAAAAATATTATCTGGCATTAAAACATAGCAAAGTTTCAAACCCAAGCTTGCTCGAAAAAGTAAGGTTATCGGCAATTACACCAATCAGGCTTTTAGTTGGTGAAAATAAAGGAAAACAAAAAACGATTTTACACCACCTTTTTCCCAAGTTATTTAAGCCAGATTATTTTACCTCACAAATTGAGGAATTTATGAAACATTAGTACTATGATAAAAAAAGGGATAACAATTATCATTTGCACTTATAACGGCGTGGAACGGCTAGGCCAGACCCTTGCCCATATTGCACGATTAACTATCCCCTCACACATCAAAATAGAACTCATTTTAGCAGATAACAATTCTAACGATAATTCGACTGATTTTGCAAAAGAGGAATGGAGGAATTTAGCTATTCCCAACATTGCTTTCAAAGCTATAAGCGAAACAAAACCAGGTAAACTTTATGCTTTACAAAAAGCCATTTATACTGCCGAATATGAATATCTAATTATTTGTGATGACGACAATTGGCTAGCAAAAAACTATTTAATAAGGGTTTTTAATAATCTCGAAAACATGCCCAATATTGCTGCTTTTGGTGGTTTTGGCGTGGCTGTAACCGATGCGGTTGAGTTACCTGCATGGTTTAAAGACTACCACTACGCCTACGCTGTTGGCTCCCAAAGTAAGGCCGAGGGTATTATGAAACAAGGTAGTGTATTATGGGGAGCAGGTTTAGCAACCCGAAAAACGCTGTACGAAGAAATGTATCAAAATTTTCCATCTATAATTCCGACATCTAAATTTAACATTCTATCTGCCGAAGACACAGAATACTGTTTGCGCCTCGCCATTAAAGGATATCGTTTATTTTATGATAGCGAAATGATCTATCAGCATCATATCCCGAAATTTAAGCTCACAAAAAAATTTTTAGAAGAAAAGCTTCTACGCGGGTTTGATAACTCGCGCCAAACGTTGGGTAAGTATTATCCGGCTGTTCGGGTTTATTTGAAAGCTAAAAACAGGCCCGTTATATGGCTTTATTTATTTTTGAGCTCTTGCTTTCGATACCTTTTCTTTAAAGGCAGAAGAAAAATAAAAGCCAAAGACACCCTATTTCACTTACTGCCTTTTTGGATTAAATCAGACCCTATTTCAACCAAGATTAAATCCTTTGTTAAGACGAATCGAATTGCTTCTCGTTAAAAGAATTATGGCTATTTTAAAAGAAAAACTTTTGATCCTCATTTAGTCCCTAAATTTATGGCGAACAAAATTATCCGGACGTATGACAATTTTTTAGATCTTTTAAGGTATCCCCAAATATCTGCTGGCATCTTAAAAAAAACTAATTTGTTCTTTTTCTTTCAGCGCTGGTCTATTGGCGGCGCAGAGCGTGTGCAGCTTGATATATTAGAGCTTTTTAAGAATGAAAACCCAACCTGTTTCATTACCTCGAAATCTCCAAATACGGGATTTAAGAAGCCCTATAAAGCTTTGGCCAACGTTATAAATTTGAACAGATGGGCAGAAAAAAACTCCTATAAAGCTTATATGCTAAAAAAAGTTGCTGTGGCTATAAATGCTGCTAGTCAACCTGTTGTGTTTGGCAGCAATAGTAACTTTATGTATGAGCTCATTCCTCTATTAAATGAACGGGTAAAAATTGTTGATCTCATTCATAACTTTAGAGATGATAAACAAAGTACCGAATGGTATAGTCTTCCTTATGTCCATAGAATTGAAGCAAGGATAGTTGTAAGCAAAACAATTGTTCAGCAATTTAAAGCACTATATACCCAAAATAACATTTCGTTGAATTACCTGGAAAGGTTAAAGGTGGTTCACAATAAGATTCCCTGCAACAGTAGTTTTCCGACAAAAAACTATAAAGACAATTTACAGGTTATCTTTGTATCTAGAAACAGCGAAGAAAAAAGAGTACATGTGATTATCAGGATTGCAGAGCTATGCCATAAGCTTCAACTTCCGTTAAACTTTAACCTAATTGGTGATTTCTCCGCACTGCAAACCAATAGTACACCTAATACACAATTTGCTGGCGAGATTAAGGATGTATCTCTTTTGAACGAATACTATAAAAAATCGAATTTGCTATTGCTTACCTCCAAAACAGAAAGCTGGGGATTGGTTATTTTTGAAGGAATGAGCTTTGGAGTAGTTCCTATTTCGACAAAGGTAGGAGAACTATCTGATTATATTTCGGATAAAAATGAAAATGGTGCGATAGTAAATAACATAGACGACCTAGAAGAGCTAGCTATTTTGTTTGTTAATGAACTGAAGAAGTTTTGTGCTGATAGAAATAAACTGAAAAAATTTAGTGAAAATGCATTTAATACCATAGCTAATCTCGCAAAAACATCCGATTTTGATGAAAGGTATAAGAATGTGATTTTCGGTAGACTCGACTAATTCAATCTTTATAATTGGGAAAATATTAACAGCCTTATAGAAGTTATCACAAGAAGATTTTAAAACCATCGAATATAAAACAATCAATACAATTCGAATTTCTAGAAACTTATTATGGAAAAGACATTTTAAATATTAGTAAATTGAAAATAGTTAAACTCTTAGGTGGATTAGGAAATCAAATGTTCCAATACACATTCTACAAATCGTTAAAAAGCCGCTTTAACAATGTAAAAGCAGATATTTCTGGCTACAAGAATTATAGGCTGCACAACGGGTTTGAACTCTATAGATTGTTTGATGTCAATTTAGACGAAGCTTCGGAATTTATCATTAAGCTCTACGATCCTTCTGTTAGAGACTGGTATAGTAGAAAATTGCGAAGAATACTAAATCTAAAAAATGTATACGTCGAAGAGAAAACACCTTTTTGTTTAGAAAAGTCTCTCCTAAAAGACTCATCAAATGCATTTTATTGGGGTTATTGGCAAGATCCAGAATATTTTTCTCACATCGAGGTAGAAATACGAGAAGATTTTCAATTTAAATTGCCGTTAACTTCTCAAAACAAATCCTTGTTAGATAAAATTAAGCTTAGCAATAGCGTTTCTATCCATGTAAGGCGAGGAGACTATCTTAAAGAAGAACTACTCGGTGGAATGTGTTCTATTGACTATTATCTTAGAGCTATTAATTTGATAAACAACAGAATAAAGCATCCGCTATTCTTTATTTTCTCAGATGATGTTGACTGGTGTAAAAAGAATTTAACTTTTAACGGCCCATCAATATTTGTAGAAGGGAACCAGAATAAAGAAAGTTATATAGACATGCAGTTGATGAGCAACTGCAAACATAATATTATTGCCAATAGTAGCTTTAGTTGGTGGGGAGCGTGGTTAAATAATAATTCCGAAAAAATAGTTATTGGGCCAAAAAAATGGGTAAACAATGATTCGACTAATTGTATAATGCCAAAAACATGGATAAAATTATAAGCAAACCCGTTATTACAGTTCTAATGGCTGTTTTAAACGGCGAGAAATATATCGGCAAAGCAATTGAAAGTGTCTTAAGCCAAAGTTTTACAGATTTCGAGCTTTTAATCATTAACGATGGTTCTACAGACAGAACAGTAGAGGTGGTTGAGAAATTTGTTGACCCGAGAATTAGGTTGATTGATAATGTAAAAAATAAAGGACTTTTCTTTACCCGAAACTATGGCGTTAAAGAAGCCAAAGGGAAATATATTGCCATTCTTGACAGCGATGATGTAGCTACTTGTAATCGGCTAGAAATACAGGTTGCTTTTATGATATCGAATCCAAACATAGCATTATGCGGTTCACAGGCTAGTTTTATAAATGAAAATGGCGTTAAAACTGGTGTTTCAGATTATATAGTTGGAAATGATTTAGCTCATCATCTTGTAATACATAACATTTTTATCAATTCGACATTAATGATAAAAAAAAGTGCAATTGAAGAAGTTGGCGGGTATCATGATAGGTCGCCGGCAGAAGATTACGATCTATCTTTTAGAATATCGTTGAAATACAAAGTAGCCAACCTCAATGATGTTTTTGTGCACTATAGAGAACACGGAAATAATATTTCTAAATTACAAACTGAAAAATTAGACTATGCAGAAATTAATATCATTAAAGATATATTTGCTGTTTTAAACATTCCGGAGAACGAAAAATTAGTTAGGGTTCATCATGACCTAGTAAGATTCAAAACTGAATCAACTGATACAAAAGAGATTCTTAACCTATTGGAAATATTAAAACATGGTAACGATTTAAGTAACATCTATCCTTCGAACGTTTTCAACAAGATGCTCATGGTAAAATGGCTTAGCGTTTTACGAGAAAAAAAGGAGAGAAAAATCATTTCGCTATACTTTAAGAATCAGTTGTTTGAAAGGCAGTTTATAACTTTTAAACACCTTCGGATAATAATTAAACAAGCTTTTTTAACTCGCCTATTCACTACTTCATTGAAAAGAGGGGGTTAAATAAAGAAAGAGGGATTTAATGATGCCTGTGCCCTTTGATGTTACCATTACAGCATATTTCAAAACGAGCAACGGTTTCTGTTAATAAAAAGGGCATCAGTACTATTGATGCCCTCGTCTGTCTTTTAAGAATCGCTTACAACTTATTCTTAACTTCTACTTGCTCGTAAGCTTCTACAATATCACCAACTTCAATGTTGTTAAAGTTTTGAATGTTCAGTCCACACTCATAACCCTTGGTTACTTCCTTAACATCATCTTTATAACGTTTTAACGAGGCTAGTTCGCCTGTATAAACTACCACGCCATCTCTTACTATACGTATTTTACTGTTACGGGTAATCTTACCATCTAGCACCATACAACCTGCAATGGTACCAACTTTGGTAATTTTAAAGGTTTCTCTAATTTCTACATTGGCAACAATTTTCTCTTCGAATATTGGATCCAACATACCCTCCATGGCAGATTTAATCTCATCGATTGCATCATAAATAATAGAGTACAACCTAATGTCTATCTGCTCTTGTTCTGCAAGTTTTCTCGCGCCAGAAGATGGACGAACCTGGAAACCAATAATGATTGCATCAGATGCGGTAGCTAACAATACGTCAGATTCTGAAATCTGGCCAACTCCTTTGCTAATCACATTGATCTGTATCTGTTCTGTAGAAAGTTTAAGTAATGAATCTGCCAATGCCTCGATAGATCCATCCACATCACCTTTTACAATAATGTTTAACTCTTTAAAGTTACCGATGGCTAAACGACGACCAATCTCATCTAACGTGATGTGTTTTTGAGTACGCAATCCTTGCTCGCGTTGTAACTGCATCCTCTTGGTTGCAATATCTCTGGCTTCGCTCTCGCTTTCTACCGCATTAAAACGGTCGCCAGCTGTTGGTGCACCTTGCATACCCAATACTTGTACCGGTTGAGATGGCCCAGCAGAATCTACTTTAGCGCCACGCTCATTAAACAAAGCCTTAACACGACCGCTGTAACTTCCTGCCAAAATAGGATCGCCAACTTTTAATTCGCCAGCCTGAACCAAAACAGTAGTAACAATGCCTCTACCTTTATCTAAAGCAGACTCTATAACGGTACCTACAGCACGCTTTTTAGGGTTTGCAGTAAGTTCTAACAGCTCTGCCTCAAGCAATACCTTATCTAATAATAAATCTATGTTTAAGCCTGTCTTGCTAGAAATCTCTTGCGACTGGAATTTTCCACCCCAATCTTCAACCAAAATATTCATCACAGACAGTTGTTCTCTCACCTTATCTGAATTTGCTCCAGGCTTGTCTACTTTGGTAAAAGCAAACACCAATGGAACACCCGCAGCTTGCGCATGGTTTATGGCTTCTTTAGTTTGAGGCATTACCGCATCATCTGCGGCAACAACAATAATGGCAATATCTGCCGCTTTTGCACCACGGGCACGCATGGCGGTAAACGCTTCGTGACCCGGTGTATCTAAAAAGGTAACTTTTTTACCAGTAGGTGTGGTAACCATATAAGCACCAATGTGCTGGGTAATTCCACCTGCTTCTCCAGCAACAACATTCGCTTCGCGGATGTAATCTAGCAGCGAAGTTTTACCATGATCTACGTGACCCATAATGGTAACAACTGGTGCTCTTTCTATTAAATCTTCTGGATTATCATCTTCTTCTATAACGCTTTCCTCATCCTCATCTGGCTTGACGAACTGTATTTCATATCCAAACTCATCAGCTACAATGGTAAGTGTTTCAGCATCCAAGCGTTGGTTAATGGATACAAACATGCCTAAACTCATACAGGTACCTATAATTTTTGTTACCGGTACATCCATCATATTCGCAAGTTCGTTAGCAGTTACAAATTCTGTAACTTTTAACACCATTGCCTGCGATTCTAGTTCAGCTGCAGCTTCTTCTGAAGTACTTGCTACATCATCACGTTTTTGCCTACGCAATTTTGCGCGTTGTGCAAACTTACCAGATTTACCGGCACCACTTAAGCGTGCCAATGTTGCTTTGATCTGATCTTGAATTTCCTTTTCTGTAGGTTCTGCCTTTGGCCCACTTGGCGTACTTCTATTTCCGTAAGTAGGTTTCCCTCTATTGCCTTGATATGGCGTACCACTTGCTGGCCTATTTCCCTGATAAGGTTGACGTGGCTGGCCAGGTGCACTTTGCCCTGGAGCAGTAGTAGCTGGCCCTCCTGGTGCTTTTTTACGTTTACGTTTCCGCTTAGCCGCATCATTATCATTTGATGATGCTACTGGGCTTCTTCTCTCTGGCGTTGTTGGCAATATAATTTTACCTACAATGTTTGGGCCCGTTAATTTTACAGTGCGGGTTTTAAGTATATCTGGCCCTTTATTTTCTAAAGGAGCAGTTGCCTTTGGAACATCTGCTTTTTTCGGCTCTACAGGTTTTACTTCCTGTGCTGCCGGTGTTTTAGGTTCAACAGGAGCGGCTTTTTCAACTGGCGCTTTCTCTGTAACGATAGGTGCAGCGGGTATAACCGGCTTTGGCTTTTCTGGCACTTTCGGCTCGGGCTTTACTTCCTCAACCTTTTTGCTTGGCCTAAGCTTTCCGTTAAACCGGTTTAAGTCTATTTTGCCCACCACCTTTACACCCGTATGAGCTTCTTCTTGTTTCTTTTCTTCTACCGGAGGCTGCGGTGCAACTTTTTCGGCTGCGGCAGGAATTACCTCTGGAGCCACCGGCTCGGCCTTAGGCTTTTCTACCGGCGCAGAGAAAGTCTGAGCATTCTTGATTAAGATTTCCTCATTCTTTTCAAAATCATTTTCTGGAACCGGCTTTTCTACAGGCTTTTCTGCCTCTACCTCATCACGACGAATTTTTCCGATCACGATTTGTTTAGCCTCTTCACGTAAAGACTTATCGCCCTGGTACTCTTTTAATAACGCACCGTACATTTCTGGAGATAGTTTAAACATAGGGCTTTTCTGGGCAGAAAATCCTTTCTTGTTTAAAAACTCTACAGCCGTACCCATGGCAATATTAAGTTCCTTAATAGCTTTAATTAAAATGATTGGTTTGTCGTCTGACATTTATGTCCCTTTATTTTTCTAATGATAATACAAAAGTAGTGTAATTTTGCCAAATACCCCACTTACTCAAACTCTGACCGTAGAATTTGAATTACTTCTTTAATAGTTTCTTCTTCTAAATCTGTGCGTTTTACCAAATCCTCAGTTGTTAAAGCCAGTACGCTCTTAGCTGTATCGCAACCAATGGCTTTAAGCTCATCAATAATCCAGCTGTCTATTTCGTCTGAGAATTCTTCTAAATCTACATCTTCATCTTCTTCTCCTGCTTCGCGATACACATCTATTTCGTAACCGGTTAATTTACCCGCCAACTTAATGTTGTGCCCTCCTCGCCCAATTGCCAGCGAAACCTGATCTGGCTTTAAATACACAGATGCATGTTTGGTTTCGTCATTTAATTTAATAGAGGTAATTTTTGCTGGGCTCAATGCACGGCTAATGTATAGCGAAGTATTGTTGGTAAAATTGATTACATCGATGTTCTCATTTTTCAATTCTCTAACAATACCGTGTATTCTAGATCCTTTCATACCTACGCAAGCGCCCACTGGATCAATACGATCATCGTAGCTTTCTACGGCAACCTTTGCACGCTCACCGGGCTCTCTTACAATCTTTTTAACCGTAATCAAACCATCAAAAATTTCTGGAACCTCTATTTCGAACAAACGTTGCAGAAACTGTGGTGCAGTTCTAGAAATAATAATTTTTGGGTTGGCATTGATCATTTCCACTTCAGAAATTACCGCTCTAACCGTATCGCCTTTCTTAAAATAATCGGCAGGAATTTGCTCTGTCTTAGGTAAAAGTAGCTCATTTCCCTCATCATCCAACACAAGCGTTTCTTTTTTCCAAACCTGATAAACCTCTCCGGTAACAAGCTCGCCCACGCGGTCTTTATATTTCTTAAAAATTTCGTCTTTTTCTAACTCTAATACTTTAGAAACAAGCGTTTGTCGCGCTGCCAAAATAGCCCTACGCCCAAAACTTTCTAAGGTAATTTGCTCAATGTAATCGTCTCCAACTTCTAGGCTATCGTCTATTTGATGTACTTCTGCCAATTCTATCTCCAGATCATCGTCCTCAGAAAAGCCATCTTCCATAACGGTTCTAGTTCTCCAAATCTCCAAATCTCCATTATCTGGGTTTACAATTACGTCGCAATTCTCGTCGGTACCATATTTTTTACGCAACATGCTACGAAAAACCTCTTCCAACACACTGATGACTGTTGGCCGATCGATATTCTTAAAATCCTTAAACTCTTGAAAAGAGTCTATTAAGTTAATTGTTGTTGAACTCATTTTTTATATAATGCTATAGGCTTTAAAAAGTTTTGCGGTTACTTAAAACTTACCAAAACCGTTGTTTCTATAATTTCGTTAACGTTTATAACTGTTTTTACAGCGGTGGCTTTTTTGCCCTTCTGTTTAACCATTTCTTCTATTAGCAAACCTGTTGGAGTTACCTCTAACAATTTACCTTCTTTTTTAAGGCCATCTTTAAATTTTATGGCCAAATTTCTGCCGATGTTCTTAATGTACTGGCGCTGAAGTTTTAATGGCTCCCCCACGCCCGGCGATGATACTTCTAAATTATAAGCCTGCGCTATGGCATTCTCTTCTTCTAAATGGAAGCCAACGTGCCTACTAATATCTACGCATTCTTGTATGCTTATGCCTTCATCACCATCTACCTCTATAATTAATTTATTATTTGGCAACATTTTAACATCGACCAAGAACAAATCTTTTTTATCGGCAATCTTTTCTTCCACAAGTGCCTTTACTCTTTCCTCTACTTGCATTTTAATCTTCCTCCATAGAAAAAGGGGACAATGTCCCCTTCAATTTCCCGATTATGAGTGCAAATGTAGTAATAAAATTGCGACTTTTCAAATAAGTAAATGATTATTATTGACCGCTCTACGAATAATTATTACTTTTCTTAAAGAGATCATTGTTTACACGGACCATCTGGTATTTTTTCGCTGATTTTTATCACTTTTGTAACCACCAAGGTAGAATCGAAATCTACCGAAACTAAAGGCGCTTTAGATTTCTCGAAAAATCCTTCGAGCTCTACATAAACTGGTTCGTAAGGTTTCTCGAAATTTAGCTTGCTGTAAGATAATTCTAGGCTTTTTACGCTGTCTACCACCCAATATTCTCTGCCATCCTCGCATAAGGTAAAAGATTTCATGTCTGGGCCAAAACTATATAAACCCTTTACAACGTGCGCTTTATTTACAGCAGCAACTTTTTCTTCTTTCGGATCGTTCTGACAGGAACTTATCACAACCGCCATCATCATCATTAACCCCAAAAAAATTCCACTATTCCTTTTCATGATTATAATTCTTGGTTAATCCTATCTATATTCTTAACGCTTAACTTAGCCGACAAAGCCGATGCCAAAAAAGAAAAAATACCCACAGTTAAAAAAACCAGTAGAAAGTCTTTCCATTTTAGCGCTATAGGATAAGCATTTAACAGCTGGTTAGCTCCCTCGCCCATTTTTACAAAGCCAAACTGTTGCTGAAAAACACAAAACAACAGCCCTAAAAGCAACCCAACCATACATCCCGACATGGTAATCATCAACCCTTCAAACAAAAAGATATTTTTTATCAGGCGTTTTCCTGCGCCCAAACTGCTCAATATCGCAATGTCTTGCATCTTATCAATTACAAGCATGGTTAACGAGCCGATAATATTAAAGATAGCAATAATTAAAATAAATGTTAAAATAATGTAAACTGCCCAGCGCTCTGTGGTTAAAATGTGATAAAGCGCGCTGTTTTGTTCTGCACGGTTTAACACGTTAAAAGAGGCGCCAATTTTCTCAGCTACCATCGATTTAAAATCTGGCACGCTTAGCCCTGGTTTTAAGTTAATCTCTATTGCCGAAACGTTTTGTGGCTCGTTTAGCAGTTTGCGAATAAAGGCAATCGGTACAATAATACCGTTATCAAAATCTTGCTGAACCTCGAATACGCCGCTTACCCGTATACTTTCTACGTTAAAATCGTCGGCGGGATTAATAGAATTGGCGGCAAGAGTCTTTCTCGGAGAATAAATTTCTAGCTGTGTAAATGGATCTAGTGTGTTTACCGCCAAAAAACTCTGTAGGCCAGAACCTATAACAGCGCTTGCCCCAAATTTATTTTGAAACTCAAATCGCCCCTCCATCATAATGCTATCTAATTTTTTATTTTTTAGATAGGCGGTACTCACGCCCTTAATTAATCCTACAGCTTGTTTTTCGTTATACTTTAGCAAAGCGTTTTCTTGCAACACTTCTGTAAACGAATAAATGTGCTTGTTTTTTTGCAAATCGATAAAAGCCGCGGTGTTGGGATTAAAGGTTTTACCGTGCGCCGGCCTAATTTCTATTTGGGGCGTTATGGTGTTAAACATGGTTAAAATAACGCTTTCGAAACCATTAAACACAGATAAAATAATGATTAGCGCAGCGCTGCCAACCATTACGCCAAGCATGGAAATGCCCGATATTAAATTGATTGCATTGGTAGATTTCTTTGCAAAAAGATACCGTTTGGCAATATATAGTGGCGTATTCACGGCGGTAAAGATAATTAAAAGCTTGGGGCTTTAAGGGCAGAAGTGTTTTAATCTATTTGGCTAAGCCATAAAATTCGTCAAGATTTAAGTTTTTAATACCTTAACTTTTTTCGTTTTCGCTGATAATTTTGCGATTGGCAGATTAAAGTGTCAACTTTGAGCAAGCTTGCAGAAATGTCAAAACATATACATAATACCCTATAAATGAAAATATTAATGGTTTGCCTTGGCAATATCTGTCGTTCGCCATTGGCGGAAGGTATTTTGCAACAACTTGCTAACAACAAAAACTTAAACTGGCAGGTTGCTTCTGCTGGCACGGGCAACTGGCATATAGGGCAAGCACCCGACAGTAGAAGTGTTACCGCAGCAAACAAAAAAGGGCATGACATTAGCCAACAACGTGCGCAACAGTTTAAACCAACCATGTTTGCCTATTACGATTTAATTTTTGCGATGGATAAAAACAACTTCGCCGACCTCTTGAGTATAGCAACATCTAAAACAGAGAAAAGCAAAATAAAAATGTTTTTAGAGATTGGCGATGTAACCGACCCATATTATGACGATAAGCTATTTTCTGTGGTTACAGCACAAATTGAAACTAGATGTGAGCAAATAATAAAAGAGTTTTCGTAGATTGCTCTGAAAAAAACCTATCATGTTTAAATCCTTAAAATTATATGCAAAAGTTTTATGCTTCTTTGCTTTTGCTTTTTTATTCCAAAGTTGTAGTGCCACAAGAACTAAGGCGCATAAAAATTTACGGGTGCTTGTTTTTTCCAAAACCAAAGCCTACCGTCACGCATCTATCCCTACAGGCAAATTGGCCATCATGAAATTGGGGGCTGAAAACCATTTTGCTGTAGATACCACAGAAAACGCTGATGTATTTACCGCAGAAAACCTTAAGAAATATGCTGCTGTTATTTTTCTGAGCACCACTGGCGATGTATTGAATGATGCACAACAAAAAGCTTTTGAAGACTATTTTAAAAACGGACATGGGTTTGTAGGAATACATGCCGCTACAGATACCGAATATGGCTGGCCTTGGTATGGCGACATGATTGGCGCGCGTTTTTTAAGCCATCCAAGTATTCAAAATGCCCGCTTTGTTATTAAAGATAAAAACCATCCCTCTACCAAATTCTTTCCCGATTCTGTGTGGATGCATAAAGACGAACTTTATAATTTTAAAGAAATAAAACCCGGTATCCACGTGCTTATTACCATAGATGAAAAAAGTTACGAAGGCGGAAAAAATGGTGCTTTCCACCCTTTTAGCTGGTATCAAAATTTTCAAGGTGGCAGAATGTTCTACACAGCCATGGGCCATACCGATGAGACTTACAGCGAGCCGAAATTTTTAAAACATTTGCTGGGTGGAATAGAATATGCTATGGGAGAAAAAAAATAATTTATTCGCCGTTGGTTTATCCATTTCTTTAAAATAGCCACCCCGCCTTGCATTTCCCCTTTCGCAGAGGGGAAATGTCATAAAGTTAAAGAGAAAACCAACAAAATGGTGTCATCCAGAGCTTGTCGAAGGACAACCATTTTATTGCTTTTTGGATTTTTTTAAGGTCTTCGACAAGCTCAGACTGACAAGCGATTTCCTTAAGTTAATGACATTGGGGAAAGGCCTCGAAGCATCGATATTGAACAGCTTGGCGAGTTTTTACCCAAAGGGCTGCCAGCCTTGATTTATTCACGGGTGATTGTTGGTTAAATGCGTTCATGAGCTCGCAGAAAATGCTCGGTTTTTGTAAACTTTTTTATCAAGAAAAAAGTTTGAAGCCCGTGCGGCTAGCACAGCGTTAGGCAGAGCAGAGGTGCTTTTTGGAAAGGCTGCATTTGTAGCCTAGTGCGCCAACGATTGAAATGACATCCTTTTGCCCTGCGTGTCGGCAGGACAAAAGATATAATGTAAAGCGTGCATATCCCGATTTTGATTCGGGATTAAGGCGCCCAAAATATCCCTTTCAAAACCCAAAACCAAACAATGAAAAATCCCAAACTTTACATGTTATTACTCGGCTGCACTCCAAAAGGCAGACTAGTCGAGCAGCACGATATTTTTTTTGGCATAGCAGAAAATCTATTGGATTTAGTACCATCTATGAATGCTTTTTGGCCAGAAGCAAAGGGAAAGCTGCATATTGATGCTTGGCGAGAAGTAACTGCTGTTGGAGGCTTTGAAGTAAACGTGGTTTCTTCGACAGAGGAGTTTGTAAACGAGCAACATCTTTTTTTTATTAACCTTGGCGGCTATGTTAAAGATGTTTTTGATGAGGCACACTTTAAAATGCTGTTGGCCGCAGCAACAAAGGCAGGCGCCATTAAACAGGCCAAAGAAACAACATTCTATAAAAATGTGGGGTTTAGTGGCGCAACATCACATATTGACGATAAGTATGGTGTAGATATAGATGATATTTTTGAGATTAACGACGTGCTTTCACAAGAGGTAAAGTCGAAATTTAAGCTGAAACTGACCAAAAACCTCAGTATCAAACAAGACCAGATGCATTTGGGTTATATTCCACTAAAAAACCTGACTTAATTGCCGTTGGTGTAAAGTTTGGTGGATATTTTTTCAATTCAAAGCTGTTTAACAATTAGGGCACAAACCTTTTAATCGAAGTTGTGTTGTAAAAGAAAAACAACGAAATGAAAACAGCTGAAGTTTTAAATGATTTGATAAAAATCAACAACGATAGAATTAAGGGCTACGAAACTGGCCGACAAGAATTGAAAGAAGGCGATGAAGATTTAAAAGCGCTCTTTTTAACGATGATTTCTGAATCGCAGAAATATAGAATGGCCTTAGCTACAGAAGTGGGCTCTCTAGGTGTAGACATTGAAACTGGCACAACCGCGTCGGGCAAAATTTATCGGGGTTGGATGGATGTAAAAGCCATGTTTACCGGCCACGATCGCCAATCGGTTTTAAACAATTGCGAAACTGGAGAAGATGCGGCACAGCACGCTTATAAAATGGCTTTGGAAGAAGAAATTCCTGCGAATATTAGGGAGCTTGTTTCTGAGCAAAAAGCTAGCTTAAACACTTCTCATAACAAGATCAAAGCGCTTAGAGACGCCTGAGAATAAAATTAACTTTACCTAAAATCCCCATCTGGCAAATGCCAAATGGGGATTTTTAATAGCATCTATTCCCCTTTTAGTTTTCTAGTTCTTGATCCAAATATTCGGTAACTTTTTGTATCACATTATCTATGGAATTGGATAAAATGGTAATGTAGGCGCCTTTTTCTGCATGATTTGTAGCATGTTGCAAACATTTTTGGCTGTTGTTGATAATGATGACCTCTTTTCTCGGATCTACTTCTGCTATTCCCTCCAATAATAAATCAATCAATTCTTGCTGCTCCCTACCACGTAAGTATTTTTCCTGACAAATGTAAATCTTGTCGAACATTTGAGCCGAAATACGTGCTGTTTCCTTAATATCTTCGTTGCGCCTATCGCCCGTACCCGAAATAATACCGATATATTTTGTGGCTTCTACGGTTTGTAAATACGATTTTATGCCTAGAAAACCATCTGCATTGTGGGCAAAATCTACCAAGACTTTAAAATCTTTAAATCTAAAAACATTCATCCTTCCGGGGGTATGCGCCGCAGAGGGAATAAAGGTTTCTAATGCCAATTTTATATCTTCTGGCTTATAACCCCACAAATAAGCAGACAGGGTTGCGGCCAATACATTCTGTATCATAAAGTTAACAGAACCTCCAAAAGTTAAAGGCACATGTGTTGCTTTATCTACCCTCAGTTTCCAGTCTCCGGTTTTAACTGTTATAAAACCATTTTCGTAAATGGCAGCTACGCCACCCTTTTTACAATGTTCTTTTATAATGGGGTTGTTCTCGTCCATGCTAAAGTAGGCCACATTACACCTAGCTTCTCGGCCAATTTTTATGCAATAACCGTTATCGGCATTTAACACCGCCCAACCTTTTCTTCTAACCGCGCCAATTACCACTTCTTTAACACGCTTTAAATCTTCTAACGTGTGTATGTCAGAAATGCCCAAATGATCTTCTTGAATGTTAGTTACCACGCCAATGTCGCAGCTATCAAAGCCTAAGCCAGAACGCAATATGCCACCACGTGCGGTTTCTAACACCGCAAATTCTACTGTTGGGTCTTTAAGTATGAAAGAAGCACTTACCGGGCCGGTGGTGTCTCCCTGCATCAACATGGTATTGTGCACATAAATGCCATCGCTGGTGGTATAGCCTACGCGTTTACCATTGCTTCTAATAATATGGGCAATTAATCTTGTCGTGGTTGTTTTTCCATTTGTACCCGTCACGGCAATAATAGGAATTTTGTATAATTTGCTTGGAGGATACAACATGTCTATTACCTTCGCTGCAACATTTCTTGGCAAACCTTCGCTTGGCGCGAGGTGCATTCTAAAACCTGGTGCGGCATTTACCTCTAGTACAACACCGCCGTTTTCTCTAAGTGGTTGGGTAAGATTTTGTGCCATAATATCTATGCCGCAAATATCTAATCCGATTACCCTAGATATACGTTCACAAATAAATATATTTTGTGGATGTACAGAATCTGTTACATCGATAGAAGTGCCTCCGGTACTTAAATTAGCGGTAGATTTTAAATAGATAATCTCTCCTTTCTCGGGCACAGTTTCTAGCGTGTAGTTTTTCTTCGCCAAAAGATCTAGGGTATCTCTGTCGACAGAAATTTCTGTAAGCACGTTTTCATGCCCATAGCCTCTTCTAGGGTCTTCGTTCTCTGTATCGATAAGTTCTTGGATGGTATGGATGCCATTGCCATTTACATGCGCCGGATCTCTCTGCGCTGCTGCCACCATTTTGTTATCAATCACCAAAACCCTAAAATCGTATCCAACAATAAATTTTTCTATAATTACGCGACGGGAATACGTTTTTGCATACTCGAAAGCAGCAAAGGCATCTTCCATAGTTTTAACGTTAATGGTAGCGCCCTTGCCATGGTTCCCATCTAAAGGTTTAAACACTAACGGAAAACCAAGTTTTTTTACCGCATTTTCCAGCTCGTCAGGATTGGAGAGCGTTACACCATCGGCTACAGGAATGGCAGATTCTGTCAACAATCTTTTAGTTTCATCTTTATCGCCAGCAAGATCCACCGCTATGCTACTTGTTTTCTCGGTCATGGTGGCACGAAACCTAACCTGATTTTTTCCATAACCAAGTTGCACCAAAGAATTTTTATTTAGCCTGATCCATGGGATATTTCTCCTTACCGCTTCCTCTACAATAGAACCAGTGCTTGGCCCAAGTCTTTCTGCTTCTCGCAGCTCTTTCATGCGTTGTATATCATGGGCCAAGTCATAATCCACATTGTCTATTAGGGCTTGGGCAATATTTACCGCTGCTTCTGCTGCGTAAGCGCCTGCTTTTTCTTCTAAATAACTAAATACCACGTTGTAAACGCCTGGTGTTTTTGTTTCTCGGGTTCTTCCAAAGCCGGTATCCATCCCCGCAAGGGTCTGTACTTCTAAAGCAATGTGCTCTATTACATGCCCCATCCAGGTACCTTCTTTAACCCTCGAAAAAAAACCTCCCTCTATTCCTTTGGAGCAACGGTGGCTAAACATGCTTGGTAGTAGTTTTTCCAATCGCTCGCCAAAACCTTCTATCAAATTGGTGGGGCTTTCTTCCAATTCTTCCAAATCTAAACGCATTTGGATGAGGTTTTTTCTACTGATAGACCAAATATTTGGGCCTCTTAGCACCTGTATCTTAGATATTTTCATAAATTCTTGTTTGTCGCCTCCCTCGAAGCTTTAGCGTGAAATTCCAAAGGTAAAAATGGGTTGCTCCTTTGGTAAAATTTCGAATGTAAATTATAAATTATTTATGAAATAGCACGTCTATCTAAAAAAAAGGATAAAAACTATAATCACTTAATAACGTTCATTTATTTATTGATAACGCACATTATTTCCTTATTGTTTTTGAAGCAAGCCAAAATTTTGGCGAAAAACCTGTGTTTTTTTGATATAACCTTATATATTTGAGCTTTTTCAAGCAAACGCAACACGCAAAACATGGCAGTTAACGGTAAATTAATAATTATAGGCGGCGCGATAGACACTGGTAGTTTTGCAGAAACGCAATTTGGAATGCCAGAAAACATGAATTTTTTTGAACGTGGCATTTTAAAAAGAATTACTACAGAATCTGCCAAAAATACAGCATCTAGGTTCGAGATTATAACCACTGCTTCGCTAATGCCGGAGAAAGTGGGCGAAGAATATATAAAAGCATTTGCTCAATTAGATGTTCATAATCTAGGTATTTTAAATATTAAGAACAGAGAAGAAGCAAACAGTGATGAAAATGCAGCGAGAATAAAGAATGCAGACGTAATTGTTTTTACAGGAGGCGATCAGTTAAGATTATCGTCTATATTCGGTGGCACCAAAATACACCAAATATTATTACAAAAATATCAATCAGAGCAAGTGGTAATTGCTGGTACATCGGCTGGTGCGGCAGCGAGTTCTAAAAACATGATTTACCAAGGCAGCAGTAAAGAGGCTTTGCTAAAAGGCGAAGTGAAAATTACCGGCGGACTTGGTTTTATAGACGATGTTATTGTAGATACACACTTTGTACAACGCGGCAGAATTGGCAGACTTTTGTATGCAGTTGCCAGTAACCCAGGCATTTTAGGTATAGGCTTGGGTGAAGATACTGGGTTGTGCATAACAGATGGGCATAGAATGGAGGCAATTGGCTCTGGAATGGTTATTTTGGTAGACGGGCGCCAAATGACCGACACGAATTTAACCGATGTAGAAATGGGGCAACCGGTGTCTATCAAAAACATGGTGGTGCATGTAATGGGCGAAGGAGATATTTACAATCTGCTAGATCACAGTTTAGCGATACACCATCCAAAGGCTGTTTCAGTAACTTAAGGTTTTGAAATATTGCTGTTCTGAAAAGCTCAACCGAGCTGTTGCAAGGCCTGCTGTTGGACATGTTCGGCAGGGCCATTTTGAACTATGCATAAATAGGGATTTGTAATCCCTGACACAATGCCCTTATCCCCTTCGTTTTGTGGATTTCAAAATCCACGTTATCTTGGCTTCGGGATGCGCAAGCTTAACATCCCGAAGAGCGGGCTAACATGTCTGTTCGCCACAAGTAAAGAGCCATTCGGCAACACAGCTCAAGGACTCTAGTTCTTAGCTGAAAGATTCCTCCTATCATCGAAATGACGAGAACTTTATTATTTCCCCAACATTTGCTTCACCATTTCTCTATTGGCAATGGATACTGAAATTTATCTCCATTGTTCATTAACAACGTGCCGCCATCTTCTTTAAGCCAGCTTTTTACCAAACTTGGGTTTACCAAATGACTGCGGTGTACCCTTAAAAAGCCATGAACTTTTAATAAATCAGCATATTCTTTTAAAGGTTTGGAAACCAAAACCCTATCGCCATTGGCCAAATAGAAGAAAGTATAAGTATTATCAGCCTCGCACCTTATAATATCCTTTACCAACACATAAGTTATTTCGTTTTGCTGTGGCAGGGCTATTTTAGGCAAATTAGTTTTGGCATTTTTAAGCTCGTTTAATAAAAAACTAAGCTGGTGGTATTGCATTTTATCCTTTATCCTTATATCAGCCTTTGCTACCGCAGCAGTTAACTCGGCAATATTTACAGGTTTTAGTAAATAATCTAATGCGGCAAACTTAATAGCTTGAATACCATATTGATCATAAGCAGTAACAAAAATTACTTCGAATAACTTTTCATCGAGTTTATTTAGCAAATCAAAACCTGTATTTCTACCCATTTGGATATCTAAAAAAAGTAAATCGGGTTGATGTAGTTTAATGAGCTTTTCAGCCTGATCAAGCTGTTGTGCACAACCTATAACTTTTACTTGTGGACAATATTTTTCTAATAAAATCTGGAGGTTATCCAAATTTTCACGTTCATCATCTACTAAAATTGCACGCATTATATTTTTTTGTTTAGTCGCCCTTTAAAGCGAAATGTAATGAAAGCGAGAAATTTTTGACCTTTGTTGCATAATATAAATCATCTAATGCCAGTTTAAAAGATTTCTTCATTATGCCAAAAAAATGATATACCGTAAACTGAAAACTTATTTCCAGCATCATTCTCGTGAAGCTCGAAATCTTAAAAATCCCCGTCTTTTCGATTGGAGCGCAACGAAATGACTGCTTTTATAACCAATTTACCAAGGTTATTAAAATTGAAGTCCCGTTACTGTTACCTATAAACTCCATCGTAATTGGGGTTTCCTTATAAATACTATTTAACAAAATGACTCTGTCTTTACATAAAGCCAGGCCTAAACCTTTATAATTTTTAGAGGTATCGAAACCTTTTCCATTATCTACAACTTTTAAAAGTAGGTTATTTTGCTGTTGCTCAAAAAATATTTCAATCTTGCGATCTTTAGTTCGCTCGGCTATACCATGTTTTACGGCGTTTTCTACCAAGGGTTGCAATAACATGGCTGGTATCTCGGTATTTTCAAGGTCTAGCGTGTCGACTATCAAAACCTCATAACTAAAGCCAAAACGAAACTGCTCCATCCGTAAATAATCATCAAGCAAAGCTTTTTCTTGCGCCAAACTATTCATTTCTTCATTGTCAAGCACATTACGGGTAATGCGTGCAAATTTGCCCAAATATTCGTTAGCTTCTTCAGTTCTATGCTTATTCATTAAACTTTGTATACCCGCCAATGCGTTAAAAATAAAATGAGGATTAAGCTGTGAACGAACACTTTGCAATTGAGTTTTAGCGATTTCTTTCTGTTGTTGTTCTGCAAGCAGTTTGCGTTTGGTCTTTTTGCGAATATACAAAATACCAGTACCGAAAAAAGCAGTTAATAAAATCCCAAAAATGGCAAATTGCTTTGCGGTAAATACTTTTTCTTGCGGATTTACTATCGAGAAACTGTAAAGCATTGGTTTCGAATTTATCCCACGTGTATTTTGTAACGTGTTTAATTTTGGCGCTACAATAAATTCATAATCTCCAGATTTTTGTAAGTAGGCTGCATCAATGATAAGGTAGGGCACTATAGGATTATAAAGCCCATATTGCCAATTATTAGATTGATAAAGTATTTTACCTGTAGATTTCTCTTTAAGATAGCCATAATATACGAAATCTAGTCCTGTACTTTTCAACACAAATTGGAGGTTACTGAAATTCTTATCAATATTTATTTTCGAATTATCTTTTGTTTGGAAAGACACGTAAGTTCTGTTATGGGTCTTTCCAATACCAATAAGTTTTAATTCTGCTGATTTAATTGGCTTGCTATATATGATTACCGTAGCAATTTTTGTTCTATTTGTTATTTTAAACAGAGAAATAGTAAGCTTTTTATTGTAAACGTTGAAAACCCCTAAGTCAAACTCTATTTTATTTTTGAAAATTCTGTCAAAAGATGAAGGATGCACTTTTGTTGGAGTAGCATCACTTACTAGCTGATTAACACCATCCTCGACAATACTATAGCGATAATAAGCCGCACTATCTTTATTAATAGAACCAAAAAGTCTTATCTTTTGCGCACCTTCTAAATAAACTAGATTAGCATTTGGTTGGTTTGGAATATTGTTATGATAATCTATTCGATTAGTAAAAGTATCTATTTGCATGCTTAACCCAATCCCAACATTCCCTTGACTTATCGAATAAGAAGTATTCTCTTTAAATTGCCCAAAACAAACTGAAGAAATAAATAAAATAATTAAAGTGAAGTAGTTTCTCATCATTTTTAAGTTTAAGATTTCCTCAAACTTGCATCAAATATGCAGCTAATAAAATGATGTTTTAGTAAACGCCACCGCTAACTTTGTGAAAATGGCAAATGTAGCTGTAAACGAAGATAAGTTGCTCGTTGCTTGACATTCTCTGTTCGAGCAACGAATGACGTAAAACAATGAACGCTGCACCGAACTATCTATTTCCCCAACATTTGCTTTACACCTTCCCTATTCGGCTTAGAAACGGGTATCTTTTCTCCAGACATTAAGAGGAGCACACCACCATCTTCTTTTAACCAGCTTTTTACGTATTTTGGATTTACCAAATGGCTTTGGTGGGTTCTTAAAAATCCGTTCGGTCGCAGTAAATCTGCATATTCTTTAAGTGATTTAGACACCAATATTTTTTCATCACCCGAGAGGAAGAAGTGCGTATAAGTATTATCTGCTTCGCAACGTATAATTTCTGATAAAGCAACATACCTTATTTCGCTCTGCATCTGCAGCGCAATTTTGCTAACGTTCGCTTCTGGCTTTTTTAGTTGTTGCAGTAAGAAATCCAGCTGGGAAGTTTGTATTTGTGTTGCCACCTTATGTTCGGCTTTAGTTACGGCATTAATCAATTCTTCAATATCAATTGGCTTTAAAAGATAATCTAACGCGGCAAATTTTACAGCTTGTATCCCATATTGGTCGTAAGCGGTAACGAAAATAACTTCGAAATTACGTGTGGGAAGTTGTTTTAACACATCAAAACCTGTTTGTTCGCCCATTTGAATATCCAGAAACACTAAATCTGGCAAAGATTTTTCAATAGCATTAACCGCATCACTTACCTTTTGGGCTGTTGCCATTATAGTTACCTGCGGACAGTGCTTTTCTAGCAAAGACCGCAGGTTCTCTAAGTTGGATATTTCGTCATCTATTAAAACTGCTCTCATCCTATTATAGCCAATCGGTTAACGTTAAGCTTATTTTAGTGCCGTTTGTGGTTGATTGTATGCCCAAGATAAAGCGATTTTCTTTATAAATATTATTTAATAACGCTATCCTACCCTCACTTAATGTTAGACCTAGCCCATTCTGCCTATTTTCTGTATTAAATCCATTTCCATTATCAACAACAGTTAACACCAAATCATTTGTTTGATTAATTAAGGTAATGATAATTCTTCCATCTGTAGCTTTTTGCGATATTCCATGCTTTACCGCATTTTCTACAAAAGATTGCAGCAACATGCTTGGTATTTCTATATTATCTAAATCTAAGTTTTCAGCGTGATTAATTTCATACGTAAAACCGAACCTCAATTGCTCCATTTGCAGGTAATCATCTAGCAAAGTTTTTTCTTGTGATAAACTAATCAGTTCTTTATCATCAAGCACGTTACGGGTTAACCTGGCAAATTTAGAAAGGTATTTATTGGCATTGTCTATCTCGTTCTTGTTCATTAAATTTTGAATGCCAGCAAGCGCATTAAACAAAAAATGAGGGTTTAATTGAGCACGGATTGAACTGAGTTGGAGCTTTGCAGTATTTTTTTGCTGCTCTTTTTCTGCCATTGTTTTTTTGTTTCTTTTTTTAATGAAGTAAAGGGCGACAAGAAAGGCAATTCCAATAAACAACGCGGTAACGAGGATATACAGTCAAAGATCCTTTTTAGTATAGTTTTCTTTATCTATTGTGATAGCTAGCGTATATCTAGTTGCGTAACTTTCTATTTCTTTTTGTGAGAATTCACAATCAAAACAATTTGTCCATTTAATCGACGGTTGAATAATAATTTCATAATCTCCCGATTTTTTAAAAATATTCCTATCGATTTTAACATGTGGCGCAAATTCATGATTTTCAGTTACTAGGCCGCCATACTGCCAAACATCCGATTCAAAAATAATTTCATTTGTTTTTTTATCTTTTATTGTGATGTTATAGAGATAATCGATGTCAGATTTGTCTTTTACAATGGTTAGTTCGTCGTCGTTTTTAGTGAAAATAAGTTTCGTGTTTTCTTTCGGGTCTATAATATATTTGTAATCAACGCCTTTTTCAGTTTTGAAGCGCTTTCCGAAAGCTTTAATTTTTGTTTTGGGAAGAGGTTTCCCGTAAAAAATAGACTTGTATATATCCTGCGGCTTATCAACGCTATAAACCAAAGTGGTAATTATTTTATCTTTTATAACAAATGTGCCAAGTGATGTGGTACTGAATAGTTCTTCGTCGCCACCCGCGTGGGTATCTTTCAGCTTCGCTATGTCGATAGATTTATTTACTGCTATTGGTTTATCATCTACCAAAATGGTATAGCGATAATGCTGTATGTTAATATCCTTTCTAAAATTAATTTGGATATTTAAATTGTTAACTTCAGGCAGGTAGTTAAACCACGTATTAGGTTGATTGGGAAACACCACTGCATAAACGACGTTTTTGGCAGAACTATCTACACTCATTAGCAATATACCCCCAGCAGCAATATTTTTATTAAAATCTATGCCTTTTTGTACATGTGCTGTAGATAGCGCAATAATAAAGCTGAGAAATGTAAAGGCTATCTTCTTCATAGTGTTAAGTTTAATTTTTAACAAACTTGCAGCAATAATAGCAAAACTACAACCATAAAACAGGAAACACTCTGTTTGAAATAGTAAAGGTATAGTTTTGTGCAGTATTTAAATGTTGCTAAAGAACTGCCTTTGTTAAATAAATTTTTTCGGTATGTTCTACAATTATATCTCAAACCGGAAATTAATAGGACTGATAAAGTAGTTCTTATCAGAGCGATCTCGGATTTAATTCGGCGGATAAATTGGCGGAGTAGGAAGGGAAATTTGGAAATCGATTATGAATGATTCCTGCAGATAAAACGGATTTCCGCAGAGACAGAGTTGCAAAAATCAGTGCAATCTGAGGAGAAAAAAAAGTTATCCCAAGACATAATACTAGAAAGAAACCAAATGTAAGCATTCAGAAATCAGAAAAATGGAAGTCGGAGGACAGAGGTCTACACAGGGTTTTTGATCTCTGCTGCCTGCTCGTTATTCCCAACAACATGCTTTGCTTTTGCAAATTATAAAATCTCCCCTATCTTCGCACCGAAATGCGCTAGCTTGACGTTTAGAAGATTGCGTGCTGATTATTTTCCATTTATTCCCTTAGCATGAAAATTATTATACACGGAGGCTTCTTTAGTGAGTCTTCCACAAATTCCGAAACAAAAAAGGCTAAACAAGAAGCCTTGTCAAAAATTGTAATTCAGGGCTATGAATATTTAAAAACGCATGCTGCATTAGAAACAGTGGCTTATACCGTATCTCTTTTAGAAGACAACGAATTGTTTAACGCAGGGCTGGGTTCGCAAATTCAAAGCGATGGAAAAGTGAGGTTGAGTGCCTCTTTAATGGACAGCAAGACCGAAAGATTTAGCGGCGTAATTAACATCGAAGATGTTAAAAACCCAATATTAATTGCCGAACAACTTCTACTAGAAGAAGACCGGGTATTGAGCGGCGAGGGCGCACAGAAGTATGCAAGACAACATGGTCACCAATCTTATAACCCGATAACGCCATCGCGACAAGCAGATTTTGACGAGAAATTGAAACAGCAGGAAAATAAAGGTACGGTTGGTTGTGTTGCTTTAGATAATGATGGAAAATTGGCTGCTGCAACATCTACGGGGGGCAAAGGTTTCGAAATACCGTGCCGCGTAAGCGACTCTGCAACAGTTGCAGGCAATTATGCCAATAAATATGCGGGTATTTCTTGCACCGGGGTTGGCGAAGACATTACCAGTGCTGCTTTAGCTGCGAAAATTGTAACACGTGTAACGGATGGATTTACGATAGAAGAAGCTTGCAAAAAATCTTTTTCAGAGCTTAAACCTTTTGATGGCTTTGCAGGGGTCGTCGGTATCTCTGCCAATGGCGATGTTTGCCATTATGACTCTCATCCTTACATGGTTTGGGCTTCTTTTGATGGAAGTTTACAAGTCTTTAACTAAAAAAGCCCCGCAAAAGTATTATTTTTGTTGCATGATAAAAATTGCTGCTGCTTTTTTTGCGATGTTTATTTACTTTTCTACGTACGCTCAAAGCGTCGAAAAGATTGATTTTCAAAATCAAAATGCTGGCAATACGGCTATAAATATAGCAGTTTCTAAATATGATTTGTTTGATGGGAATGCGTTTTACGATAAGGCAACGAGTTTTGCGCAACGAGGAGATTTTAACCAGGCTTTGCCCCTGTTTGGTAAAGCTGCCTTTGAATATTGTGTAGTTAAAAATTACAATAAGTACGGGCAAGCCATCATTAAGATGAGCAACATGCACTACAAACTTGGAAATTTTAAGGAAGCAGAAGACATTTTACTTAACGTAGCAGTTAAAAATTATTCTAAGCTGCACAGTAATTCTGGCTTAATGAACACGTATTACTTGTTGGGAAACACCTTGTTGGCACAAAATAAATATACGCAGTCTATGTGGTTTTATACACAACAGGGCATTTTGGCAAAAGAACTTGGCAACCAAAACTCGTTTATAGAATCTTTACTGGGTGTGGTTCAGGTTAAAATTAAAAAGAAAGATTTTTCACTTGCACTTCGTGATCTAAAGTCTGCCGAATTACTCGCAAAAGCCCGAAACACCACACAATTTGGCGATGAAATTAGTGCTGCGCGGAGAACAATTGCAGGACAACTTGCTCAGAAAAAATAAATTTTTCCCTCTTATTTACGTTCCTCTTCAAACATATCTCATCTATACATGTTCAACACCAAACAATTAATCACCAAAATTTTTGGCTAGATTTGATGCTTGGAACTGGCGAGATGGTAATATTGCTGTCTCTTTTTTGGTTTTTCGGTAAAATGGTATCATATTGGCTATTCAAATTAAACAATGGATTTTAAATCATTCAAACAAATGCTAAAGAACATATTTTTCGTACTATTTACCGCTGCAGTTTTTGCCTGCAATGCAGCACCAAAGCCACAGCCTATGGTAGATGGGGTAAAAAACATAACGCCAGATGAGCAACAGGCGCTTGTAATGAAGGAGGTTGTGGGGCTGATAGAGAATTATAACTACAAAAAAATTAAAATTAACGATTCTATTTCGTCCATTATCTTAGATAGGTATATCAAATCCTTAGATCAAGGGAGAAATTATTTTTTGGCTTCGGATATTAAGGGGTTTGAAAAGTATAGATATACCTTAGATGATGATTTTAAAAATGGGGATTTAAGTGCCCCATTCTATATTTTTAACGTGTATTTAAAGCGCTTAAATGAATATTTTAATTATTCAGCCACCCAAATTAAAGATAAATACAACTTTAATGAAGAAGATAGGTATACCTACGATAGGGAAAAAATGCCGTGGGCAGCTTCGGCACAGGCATTAGATGATGTTTGGAAAAAAAGGGTTAAGTACGAGCTTATCAATTTAAACCTTGCAGGTACCGCCGAAGCCAAAAACGTAGAAACGCTGACCAAAAAATACCAGAACTTAAAATCCCAAGCGTTAAAGACGAACAATCAAGATGTTTTCCAAGTTTTAATGGATGCGCTTACTGAAGCTATTGATCCTCATACCAATTATTTTAACCCATCTAATACTGTAGCATTTAACGAAGAAATGTCTAGGTCTTTTGAAGGCATTGGTGCAAGATTGCAGTTGGAGAACGAGGTAGTTAAAATTACCGATATTATTCCTGGCGGACCAGCTTTTAAAAGCAAACAGCTAAACTCAGGCGATCGAATCATCGCGGTAGCGCAAGGAGAGGGAGAGTTTGTAGACATTGTGGGTTGGAGGTTAGACAACACCGTAACCAAAATAAAAGGCCCGAAAGGAACTAAGGTAAGGTTAAAAATCATCCCGGTAGGAAAAGAAATGTCTTCTAAACCAGTAATTATAGAATTAACTAGAGATAAGATTATTTTAGAAGATCAGTCTGCTAAGAAAGAAGTAAAAACCGTAACCACCGATGGTAAGGAATATAAGATAGGTGTTATTTCCCTACCAGCTTTTTATGCAGATTTCAAAGCCTTAAACGCAGGTGACAAAAATTACAAGAGCACCACAAGAGATGTGAAGTTGTTAATCGATACCCTTAAAAACCAGGATAAAGTAGATGCCATTGTGATGGATTTACGTGGCAATGGCGGCGGTTCTTTGGTAGAAGCCATCTCATTAACGGGATTATTTATAGATCAAGGTCCAGTCGTTCAGGTAAAGGATGCTAGAGGGAAAATAGAAGTTGATGCTGATGAAACACCTGGCGTGGCTTGGAGCGGTCCTTTTGGTGTAATGGTAGACAGATTAAGTGCATCTGCTTCAGAAATTTTTGCCGGTGCGATCCAAGATTATGGTCGAGGTGTAATTATGGGTTCTCAAACCTATGGTAAGGGAACAGTGCAATCTTCTATAGACTTGAATAAGTTGGTTAACCCAAGCATCATTCAAAAACTTTCTTCACTAATCAATAAGGATAAAACTGTTGGTACATCGCCAGCGGGCGTTGCTAATAAAGACATACAGTTGGGACAAATAAATTTAACTTTGGCTAAATTTTATAGAGTTGCGGGCAGTAGTACTCAACATAAGGGTGTAACGCCAGATGTTGTTTTCCCTTCAATCTATCCTATGGATAAAATTGGCGAAGACACTGAACCTTCTGCATTGCCATGGGATACCATTCCTAGTTCTAACTTTAAGGCTGTGGCCAACCTAGCTATGATTAAGCCTAATTTGGTAAAAAATAGCGAAGAACGCATAGCAAACTCTTTAAGTTTTAAATACTTGAAGGAAGATATGCAAAAATTAAAAAAACGCGAAACTGAAACGTCTGTAACCCTTAATGAACAGAAACTTAAGGGAGAACGAGATGCACAAGAATCGGAGTCATTTGAGCGCGCAAATGACCTACGTGCCGCAAGAGGATTACCGAAACTTAAAAAAGACGCTAAACCAGGAAAAGTTGATAGCTTTGATTTTATAGAAGACGAGAGTTTACACGTAATGGGAGATTTGATGCAACAGGCTAGCAATTACGTTATGAATTTAGGGCAAATGTAACCGTTAGGCTTATTTACACCATAACAAAAGCGGCCATGGTATTAAATTACCATGGCGCTTCTTTTTTCTTTGCCTATTTTCAAAAAACCTGCCTGATCACGGTTATCAATAAAAGCTATTTCTCAGCCAACTGTCCTTGTGTAAGCTGCATAGCCATTAGTTCCTTAATGGTTTTATTCATTCCATCTGTGCTGCCATCAAGAAAAATCACATTTCCTTCGCCGTATTCTGCAAACTGTTTAATGGCTTCCGTCCACATGGTAAAAAGAATTACAGAGGTATCTAAGTTGGCTTGTTGCATTTCGTGCGCCGCACTACTCATACCTCTTGCCACTTCTTGCCTAAACAAAGCAATGCCTTGTCCACGTAATTGTGCAGCTTCTCGTTCTGCGGTAGCGGCAATTTTTATGGCATTTCCATCTGCTTCGGCACCTTTGGTTTTGGTGATCAACAACGCCTGACCTTCATTTTCTGCAGCCGCCTTTAAGTTATTAGACGCTACAACACGACTCATAGAGCGCATAATCTCTTCGTCAAAGGTAATGTCATTTAGTTGAAGATCTTGCAGGTGATAACCCCATCCATCTAACACCTGATCTATTTGCTCCTTTACGTGCAATACAATTTCGTTGCGTTGCGCTAACACATTTGCTTGTTTTTGCGTAGCCACATAAGCCCTGATAGACCCCTCTATTGTCCTAATCAGCGCCTGCATTAAATTACTTGCATCAACAAACTTAAAGGCAACATTTTTTATTGTTTCTTCCTCTTGGTTGATTACCGAATACAACAACATCGCCTTAAAATACACATTTGCCTGGTCTTGCGTTACTGCCTGAAAAGATAGCTCCACCGATCTGTTTTGTATTGAAATTCGCGAATAAATCTGCTCAATAAGAGGGATTTTCCAGCTCAACCCTGGTTTTAGCATTCGCCTATATTTCCCAAAAACAGTAACCACAGCAATTGTTCCCTGTTTAACAGTTACAAAAGAACTTAAAAAAACTATAAGTATTAATACTAAAACTACATAACCAATATATTCCATATTATTTTTTTTGTTGAAGATAGAAAAAAACCTCCAAATTTATCTCTCCTTTTGTAACTTAGCATTTGCTTAACCCATCCCATGAAAATTATTAAAAACGTTCTACTCGCATCAACATTATTTATTTTTGCCTGCCAAAGCAAAAAGAGCGATGCACCACAGGTCGGTAGTGTTTCCCTACGTACCGTCTTCTTTGATAAAACTGGAATGGATACCACTGTGGCTCCGGGCGATAATTTTTTCTTATATGCTAACGGAAATTGGGTAAAAAACACGGAGATACCTAACACTCAAACAGGGTGGGGCTCATTTTATGTTTTACACGAAGAAAACACTAAAAATCTGAATAAGATTTTGGTAGACGCGTACAGAAGTCATTCTCCAGAAGGAAGTATTGAGCAAAAGGTTGGCGATTTTTATCACAGTGGGATGGACACCACGACCATAGAGAAACTGGGTATTTCGCCTTTGGAGCCACTATTAAACAGAATAGATTCTGCAACCGATGTTAGGGGATTAATGAACTTGATAGCTGACGGCAGCCGCGGACGTTATGACAATCTACTTGGCTTTTCGGTAGATCCCGATGATAAAATGAGCACCCAGAACATTGCCAATTTTTCGCAAGCGGGCATTACCTTGCCGGATCGTAGCTATTATTTAGATAAAGACCAAAAAGCAAAGACCATCAGAGCAGCTTACCTAGCCTATATACAGAAGGTTTTTACCCTTTCAGGAGACTCTCTACATGCAAAGACAGATGCGTCAAAAATTTTAGCTTTAGAAACGAAGATAGCCAAGTCTCACTCCACACCGGTAGAACTTAGAGATCCAGAAAAGAATTATCATAAGTTTTTAGTTTCCGATTTTCAGAAACAAACCCCCAACATCAATTGGACTTCGCTTTTTAAGCAATTAGATATAAATCCAGACAGCATTTTGGTTAGACAACCAAATTATTACAAGACCCTAAGCGCACTAGTCAAAGCAGAACCAATTGCTAACTGGAAGTTAAAACTAAAATTCGATGCGCTAAACGCAGCAGCTTCATCTCTAACCAAAGCCTTTAGAGATGCTCGTTTTGAATTTTTTGGCAAAACGTTAAATGGCCAAAAGGCACCCACCGAACGCTGGAAGTTTACTGTAAATAGCACAGACTCAAACTTGGGAGATTTATTAGGACAATTATATACTGAACAATATTTTAAACCAGAGGCTAAAAAAAGAATGCTTAGCCTGGTTGATAATTTACAAAAAGTCTACGAAGACAGAATTAAAAAGGTGGACTGGATGAGCCCAGAAACCAAAGAAAAAGCGATTGAAAAACTGAATGCATTCGTTAAAAAAATTGGCTTTCCAGATAAATGGAAAAACTTTGATGATGTGTCGACTTCTCCAGACACCTATTATAAAAATATCCAAACGGCAAAAACTCACGCTTTTAATGTGATGATAAATAAGTTAGGTAAACCGGTAGACAAAACCGAATGGGACATGACGCCCCCCACAGTAAATGCTTATTATAATCCTTCTTTTAACGAGATTGTATTTCCTGCAGGAATTTTGCAATTTCCATTTTTCGATTTCAATGCAGACGACGCGATAAACTATGGCGCCATTGGTATGGTAATTGGACACGAAATGACTCACGGTTTCGATGATCAGGGACGGCAATATGATGTTGCCGGCAACCTAAAAGACTGGTGGACTAAAGCCGATGCTGATAAGTTTAAGGCCAAAACAGATAAGGTTGCAGATTTTTACAGTAAATTTTCGCTGCTAGACAACCAACATGTAAACGGTAGATTAACCTTGGGCGAAAATTTAGCAGACATTGGAGGCCTACAAATTGCTTACGATGCGTTTAAACTTACAGAGGAAGGGAAAAGTGGAGACAAAATAAATGGCTTAACACCGGATCAACGCTTCTTTTTAAGCTTTGCCCAAGTTTGGAGGATAAAAACCCGAGAGGAGACCATGCGTGTTCGTTTAAAAACAGATCCTCACAGTCCAGAAATGTTTAGGGTAAATGGACCCGTTTATAATATTGATGCATTTTATAAAGCATTTAATATCCCAAATACTGCTAAAATGTACATTGCTCCTAAAAATAGATTGGGAGTTTGGTAGGGTAAGATTAAGGAACAATGAGAAAGGAGTAATGACTCCGCGGAAACCTGAGGTTTGATGAAGTGTGATTTCTCTCGCGCAGGTTGTAACGTTGAGCCTCCCGAACGGTCGGGACAAGTAGTCGAAACGGGTAATTGAGAAGTCGGACGCCAGAGGTTAAAACTAGCCATCAGACTTAATGAGAAGCGCTTGGCGAGTCACGTAAATTGTTAGGCCGCTCTCGGAAATCAGCTTCAGAAGCATTAACAGATGCTGAAACGAGTTCAGCATGACAGCCGCTGGAAGTAAATCAATCCTGAATTCAAAGAGAGATTAGAACAATAAGGAGCAAGGAATAAAGATTGGGAGTAGAAAACTGAGATTTGAGATCCTCTATCACTAAAAATGCAAACTGAGCAAAACAAAAATGGCATTAAAATTGTCAAAGGTATTATATCAAATAAATTATGAACGTAAAAAGAATTTTCGGGACCATTTTAACCATCTTAGGAATAGTGGGGCTAATTTATGCTGGTTATGGTTTTATGCAACATAGCAATGATACTCGGGGCTTGGTGGTTGCAGGCGTAATAGGGTTGATATTTTTCGTTTCTGGAATAGGATTGATTAGAAATACCAAAGACGAGGCCTAGAGGAACAGGTTTTAGTTTAGTTAGGCGTATTCATCTCGTTTCTAAAATCCGATTGCTGCTGTTCTTTTGACATTGCTTCGTATTTAGCGGTGAATTGAAATCCACCGCTAAACCTTCGTTCAAAACTACGTATATACCAAATAAAGCTGTTAAATTCTGGTTGCTAGAAATCAATCGTGTCTGTGCGAGCTTATATATTGGCAACTGGCTGGGTTTCGACCTAAAACGAATCACTTCTCTAAACATTACAACTTCCCAACTAAACAACTTACCGAAATAACCGACTTCCCGACTAAACCAAAAGCCTACCGCACCACGCTGCCGTCAGCAAATTGATTACTTGGAGAAACGAAAACCAACTTCCCAGTTGAATCTTCCGCCATCAAAATCATTCCTTGCGAAGCTATCCCTTTAATCTCCCTGGGGGCTAAATTAACAACGATGCAAACCTGTTTTCCAATAATTTCATCTGGTTTGTAATGTTCCGCAATCCCTGATACTACGGTTCGCTCATCTAAAGCGGTGTTTACCGTCAGTTTTAGCAACTTCTTTGTCTTCTCTACTTTTTCTGCGGCAACAATCGTGGCAATGCGGATGTCCATTTTAGAAAAATCCTCAAATTGGATGTCCTCCTTTGCAGGAATTACCTCGGCATTTGCTGCGGCATTTTCCAATTTACTATTGTTCAATTTAGTGATTTGGAATTCAATTTCAGCATCCTCAACCTTTTCAAAAAGAAGCGCGGGTTGGCCAAGGGAATGCCCTCTTTTTATTAAATTTACACCACCTGCATCTTCCCAATCGTGACCAGCATTCTTAAGCATTTTCATCAGCTTATCGGCTGTAAACGGCAAAAATGGTTCTATTAAAATTTGTAAATTGGCACAAATTTGGCAAGAAATATTTAATATGGTTCGCACGCGATCCTCATCCGTCTTAATCAACTTCCAAGGTTCTGTTTCTGCCAAATATTTATTTCCTAAACGAGCCACATTCATTACTTCCATCAGCGCCTCTCTAAAACGGTACTGTTCTATTGAGCTCGCAATTTTAGCCGGGTAAGTAGCGAGTTCGTCAATAACTGCGTGATCTACGGGTTCAAGAGCCATACAAGTCGGAACTATTCCATTAAAATATTTATGCGTAAGCACCATAACCCGATTTACAAAATTGCCGAAAATGGCAACCAGCTCATTGTTATTCCTTGCCTGGAAATCTTTCCAAGTAAAATCGTTGTCTTTAGTTTCGGGCGCAGTAGCCGTTAACACATAACGGAGCACATCTTGTTTGCCTTCAAACTCACGCAAATACTCATTCAGCCAAACCGCCCAGTTCTTCGAGGTAGATATTTTCTGGCCTTCTAAGTTTAGAAATTCATTTGCAGGCACATTGTCGGCCAGAATATAATCGCCATGGGCCATTAACATTGCCGGAAAGATAATGCAATGGAAAACAATATTGTCTTTTCCGATAAAGTGTACCAACTTCGTTCCCTCGTCTTTCCAATAGTCTTCCCATTCGAATGCTCCATTCTCCGAATCGCTAATGTAATACTCTTCTGCACGTGGGTTCCAAACACCTAGTTTGCCATAGTTAGAAAGTTCTTTGGTTGCAGAAATGTATCCAATAGGCGCATCAAACCAAACGTATAAAACTTTTCCTGCTGCACCTCTTATCGGCACTCTAATCCCCCAATCTAAGTCGCGGGTCATAGCTCTTGCCTGTAAGCCAGCATTTAACCAACTTTGGCATTGGCCATACACATTTGGCCGCCACTCTTTGTGGCTTTCTATATAAGTGCGCAAGCGGTCCTCGTATTTTTCTAAAGGTAAAAACCAATTGGTAGTTTCCTTTAACACCGGCTTATCGCCAGAAAGCGTAGACCTTGGGTTGATAAGATCTGTTGGATTTAAAGTAGACCCGCAATTTTCGCACTGATCGCCGTAGGCATTTTCGAAACCACAGTTGGGGCATGTGCCCACAATGTATCTATCTGCCAAAAAGGTCTTTGCATTCTCGTCGTAGTATTGCTCCGTTGCCACTTCCGTAAAAACACCCTTTTTATATAACGTTGTAAAAAAACCAGCAGCTGTTTGATGATGCGTTACAGACGAAGTGCGGTGGTAAATGTTAAAGGAAATACCAAATTCTTTAAAAGAATCTCCAATTATTTTATGGTACTTATCTACCACTTCTTGCGGAGTGATGCCTTCCCTTTTAGCTTTCAGTGTAATAGGAACCCCATTTTCGTCGCTTCCGCATACAAACTTTACATCCCTCTTATTGCTTCGCAAATACCTCACATAAATATCTGCAGGAATATAAACTCCGGCCAAATGCCCAATGTGTACTGGCCCGTTAGTATAGGGAAGGGCTGCGGTAACGGTATATCTTTTTACTTTGCTATTATCCAAAACGTTTTTATTAATTTGGCAAAGATAAGAGTTTTTGAATGATGATAAGACAGCCCGAATATTTAAAAAAAGGAGACAAGATTGCCATTGTTTGCCCCGCGAAGAAACTTCCTGCAGCTATACATGTTGCTATTGCCGAGTTAGAAAGTTGGGGTTTAGAAGTGGTGCTGGGAGAAACCATCGGCGCAAGCCATCATCAATTTGCGGGTACCGATTCCCTTCGGGCTTCGGATTTACAACGTTTTTTAGACGCCTCCGATATTAAAGCCATTATGGCCGCCCGCGGCGGTTACGGAACGCTCCGCATTATAGATGAACTGAATTTTGATGCGTTTGAGAAAAGTCCGAAATGGCTGATTGGCTTCAGCGACATTACCGTGCTGCTCTCTCATAGCATAGCAAAACTAAATATGAAATGCTTGCACGCCCAAATGCCTTATACCTTCGAAAAAGCTACTAAAGGCTCGTTAGAATCAATTAGACAAGTTTTGTTTGGCAGTAAATCGAGTTTCGAATACAAAAGCACCGTTAAAAATAGAACAGGAAAAACCGAAGGTTTACTTATTGGTGGAAACCTTTCGATTTTATGTGCCTTACAAGGTTCTGTTTCTGAGATGGACTTTAATGGAAAAATATTATTTTTGGAGGATGTTGGTGAACATGAATACGCCATTGACAGAATGATGAGAATGATGGACAGGGCAGGGAAACTTAAAAATTTAAGTGCACTTATTTTTGGCGCTTTTAATGAGATTCAGCCCGAAAAAATTCCGTTTGGCCAAAGTGCTGAAGAAGTGCTATGGGAAGTAGTTAAAAAATACGACTATCCTGTTTGCTTCAATTTCCCAACTGGGCACATAGACAATAACATAGCTATGGTACTTGGCGAAACGGTAACATTAGAAATTGAACCGAACATTGTAAAATTTAAATACGTATAACATGGCTATTTTAGAAAATTTAGGAAAATACCGCAATACTGGATTGCTGCTTTTACGCATAGGGCTGGGCATTATGTTTATTACCCATGGTTTCCCAAAAATGGCGGGCGGCCCTGCTAGCTGGGAAAAAGTTGGGGGCGCAATGCATGCGGTCGGTGTACACTTTATACCCACTTTTTGGGGCTTTATGGCTGCGTTTGCAGAAACATTTGGCGGGTTCTTAATCCTCGTCGGGCTGTTTTTCCGTCCAGCATGTTTGCTCATTTTAATGACCATGCTGGTGGCTTCAGCCATGAAGTTAAGCCAAGGCGGTGGCATTACACAGGCCTCTCAACCAATAGAAATGGCCATTGTATTCTTTAGCTTGCTACTTATTGGGCCTGGAAAGTATAGTGTGGATAAGAAGTAGGGCCAACTTAGCGCAAAGATAAAAAAGCAAGGATTAGAGGTGGGGAACACATCAAACGTTCTGTACTGAGTTTGAGCGCAATCTCCCTCTGATTGACCTTAACACGATCTGTTTATCCAAATCTAGTTGACAAAGATTATGAATTCTAGCCAAAATTAGGAAAGGGCAATGGTAAAACCGTTGCCCTTTCCTAATCTACTAGAAATCAAATCCTAAAATGGATTTCGAACTATTTTAGGATTTGTATCAATTTCCTTTCGAGGAATTGGAAGCGCAAACAGCTTATCTCCCGCAGGAACGGTTATCTTACTCCAATGCGAACTGCTTGTTCTATTTAATTTTGTTTGGTTCGCTTTACCTCAATTGTAAATGGATTTGACTTATTTAGTCTCGTTTTGTTTTGAGTATAAAATCCGCTTAAAACCGACAAACAAAGCCCCAACGTAATGAATACTTTATGATTTATTTAATAATTAAATCGGGTTAGGAATAATTAAATGGAAATTCTAATGTTATAAATTAGTACTGACCTCCTTGCTTCGAGACTTTAAACGGATAGCATCCGCGCACAATCCTTGCGGAATAACATTAACTGCAAACCAAGTCTCACACTTTTAGGGTAACAATTAGTATTAATACACTATCGCAAAAAAGGATGAAGAGAGTAAGTATGCTAATCTCTTCATCCTTTTATTCTTTGTCCAGATAATAATATAACTATTTATCCCACCAAACAGGAACATCAACAACTATCGAACCTGGAAAATTCGAGTTTGATTGAATCTCACTGTTGGGATATAACAATCTAAGCGGCATTTTACCGGGCGCCAACGTAGATGCAACGGAGGTTACGAAAAAAGTGGGATATCCTGTTCTACGCCACTCACTCCAAGCTTCAAAACCTTGAAAACCGCACATTGCATAGTATTTTTGAGTGATAATGACTTTAACTTTATTCTCAACGGTAGCAGCTGCTGTTAATGCAGTAGCGGCATCACCAGCTGTCGCCGTATACGTAACAGCTTGAGCTTCTGTAAGTCCAGCCGCTGTAAAACTTGCCGTAATTCCTTGGGCAAATAAAGTCGGTAAGCTGCCAGTAGGAGCCCAACCCCGGGCAACCGCCTCCGCCTGTAAAAAATAGCTTTCAGAAGCAGAAATCAATTTTACGGGCGCTGTTGCCGACGCAATATTATTCGCATTCCCACCCACTAAAGGCGAAGGAGGTGAAACTTTTTTTGTTGAGTTTTTACTATAACTTCCCTGAGGGATATAAGCTATGGTATCTGCACCTTTAAGAAGATCATAAAACTTAAACAACCTTGGGTCATTGTTTGCTTTAAATGCTTTTACTATAGTAGCGCTCGCTACAATATTCTGGGTTTTGCCCAGCCCGACGATCTCGTTATAAAGCGGGTTTTCATTGCCACCAACACTAGTATATTTAATAGCAGCATCTTCAGTTAAGAATACAGCATTCGATGCATATAAAGCAGCAATACCAGCTTGTGCTTTTGCCGGATTAACTTTCGACAACCTTAAATAAGCTCTTAATTTCAAAGTATTTGCAAAAGCTTTCCATTTAGAAATATCTCCCTTAAAGATTATGTCCTGCGCTCCGGGAGATGATGCATTGGCTGTATTTAATAAGGCACTACCCTTGTCGATATAATTAAAGATACTATCATACACCAATTCCTGAGCATCATATTTCGGGCTGCCAAACTCATTTCCCTTTAATGCCTCCGATAAAGGTACGTCACCAAAAGCATCTGTCGTTAATTGAAATGCATAAGCTTTTAGAACGTAAGCCATACCTTGTATGTATTGTAGGTTGGCTCCCGGGTCTTTAATAATCAAATCTGCGTTAATTAAAGCGTTACGGTAAAGGATAAGCCAAGGCCTATCAAAATTTGTATTTGTAACTTGGTATTGATCGATAGTCTTATATTGGGAAGACGATGGGCTTTGCGTCCAATATTGTCCCCATATATTGCCATAAATCTGAAAAGAGTTGCCAACAATCTGACCTACTGCAGCTTCAACAGTGGGCAAGAGTAGCGTTGGCGCAGCTTTATCTGGATTATTTGGATTTTGATTTACATCTAAAAATTTCTTGCATCCTGCAAAAGAAACTACCACGATAAGTATCAACGGCAGTAATTTTGAAGGATTTAACATATATTTTGTTTTCATGATGATTTAATATTAAAATGAAACTTTTAAGTTGAAGCCGTAGTTACGTACGGATGGTTGTGCTGTATAGTCAAAACCTTGAACGTTTCCAGCACCTGCGGAATTAACTTCCGGATCAGCATATTTATTTGACTTTGGAGTCCATAAAAACAGGTTGTTTCCGAAAAGCCCGAGGGATGCTGCGCCGAATGGAGTTTTTGATAGTAAGGATTTAGAAAAATCATAAGTGATGCCAAGGTTGCGAAGTTTTATGTAGGAAGCATCTACAATATTTTCGCCTGGATAAAGATTTGGATAATAGTCTTGTTTATTGTAAGTTATATCTGTATTTACCACGCTATTGCCATCCGCATCTAAATAGACTGAATTAGGGAATACAGCTATACGTTCTCCGCCTGTCTCTGCAGAAGTTCCGTTAAAAGCTGTGATATCTTTTGTCCGTGAATAAAACACCCCACCTTGCTTCGTGTCAAATAAGGCATTCAAACTCCAATTTTTAAATTTGACAGTGGTACCTAATGATGCTTGATAATCTGGATTGTAACTGCCCAAATATTCAGCTTTACTAGAAGCTACAGGAAGACCAGATGTTTTGCTAACAATGGTTCTTCCCTGACCATCCTTAGCATTCGCTACGCCATAAAACTCGCCATAAGGTCTCCCTTTTGCAGCTACAACACCCATACCAGAGAACCCACCAAGTGAAATTTGATCTACGCCATCCAACAGGGAAACAACTTTGTTATTGTTTTTAGTAAATGTACCGTATACATCCCAAGTTAAGCCATAGCTTGTTTTAACAGGTGTTCCCTTTAAACTCAATTCAACGCCTCTATTCTGAACTTCTCCAGCATTTATTACGCTAAACCCATATCCCGTAGAGTTAGGAATGGGGATACTTAAAATTTGGTTTTTCGAGTTATTTCTGTAATAAGTGAAGTCTACAGACACTCGGTCTTTAAATAATCCAAGCTCTGTTCCTACTTCAAAAGAGCTCGTTTGCTCGGGTTTGAGGTTTGCGTTGCCAATTGTGGAGCCTGCCATTAACGCCGCCACGTTACCAAAAGGAAAAACTGTACTGCCAAAATTTGCATCAATTGTACCTTTTGTATAAGATGATAATAAGCGGTATGGGTCTGTATCACTACCTACTTGGGCAAAGCTTGCCCTTATCTTTCCATAATTAATAACATTGGATGCAGAAGAATTTTTAAGCAATTCGCTAAAAACAAAAGAGCCACTCACACTTGGATAAAAGAAAGAGTTATTCGCTACCGGCAATGTTGAAGACCAATCATTTCTAGCAGTTGCATCTAAAAATAATATGCTCTTATAACTTAAACTAAGATCTGCATAGATTCCGATTAACCTCCTTTTACTTAAAAAGTCACTTATTACATCTACAGGTCCATTACTATTTGCCAAATTATAATAATCCGGAACAACCAAGCCGCCACTAGAATTTGTACCAGTCAAGTTACTATTCGTAAATCTTTGTCTAATATTGTTTCCTACTAATAAAGATCCCTGAAAATCTTCATTAAATTTATGTGTCGCTGTGATTATTAAATCATGCACAATTTCATTTACGTTGTATTGATCAATTTCGTAAGAACCGTTGCTTGTTACTGGATTATTGGTATAATTTCCCGCCTCGTCAGCTGCGAGATATGAATACTTCGGAGCCAATATCCTTCTTCGGTCAGTATAACTATCCACTCCAAGGCGTTCTGTTATGTTTAACCATTCTAAGGGTTTATAGCCAACGTTAAAGTTGCCCGTTACCCTATCGACATTATCGAAGTTATCGTAATTTTTTAATACCCAGTAAGGGTTTTGGGTATAAGCACCGTAGTATCCATACAAATCATCTCTTTTTACACCATTTGCATCGACGAAGCCATATCCGTAAAATTTGTTGTTAAGATCACTCAATTGAGTCAATGGTATGTCTCTAGGTGTTTGCAACACGTTATCGTAAACGGAAAAATTTCCCTGTCCACCGCCAACTTGATTGCTATTTATTTTAGAGTAATTAAAAGACACTCCGGCGTCAAATTTGTTACTCAACTTTGCAGTACCATTAAAACGAACACCATATTTATTATAGGTATCCTTAGCAGTAGGATAAATTCCATCAGAATTTAAAGAATTTAATGCTAGGTAAAAACTAGTTTTTTCTCCACCACCAGAAATGCTCAAGTTGTTGTTTGAAGCAAAACCGGTCTCAAAAAAATCTCTAATGTTATTCTTAACGGCAGAGTAAGGCTTTGTTAAGCGAACACCGTCAATTTTCTGACCCCATTCTTGTGGTTTTCCTGTAAAAGGAAATCCCCAGCTCCAATTTTCTTGAGGATCATTAAAATAATCTGGCGGATTATTTTTTGATGCGTTATTATATCCCTGCCCATATTCATTTTGAAAATCAGGCAGTTTTAAGATAGACGAAAAAGTATTTGCAGAGTTGAATGTAATTTCTGTTTTACTCTTGCCTTGAGACCCGGTTTTAGTGGTAATAATCAAAGCACCATTAGAAGCTCTAGATCCGTAAAGTGCCGCGGCCGCAGGGCCTTTCAATACCGTAACCGATGCTACATCATTTGGATCAACGTCATTCCCCCTATTACCGAAATCAACACTTGCCAAAGAGGATACGCCTCCAATAACACTAGAGTTATCTATAGGAATACCGTCAATTACAATGAGAGCTTGATTAGAACCTGAAATAGAAGAACCGCCACGAAGTACAATCCTTGATGAACTTCCCGGAGTATTTGAGGTTCCTGTTATATTTACCCCTGCAACCTTGCCAGCCAAAGAGTTAAGAACACTTGGGCTCTCCCCTTCTTTTAATTCATCACTTTTAATACTAGGAGCAGAATAACCCAAGGATCTTTTCTCTCTCGTAACTCCCAAAGCAGTGACTACAACCTCCGTAAGCTGCTTGGCATCAGAAAGAAGGGATACATTTAAACTGGCTTTACCTGCAACCTCAAGTGTTTGAGGCACATAACCAATAAATGAAAATGTTAAAGAATTTTCTGAAGCGGGCACCTGAATAGAGTACATTCCGTTTGCATTGGTTACAGCGCCAATTTTAGTATTTAGCACCCTCACACTTACCCCTGGGATTGGGAGATTATCTTCATTAGAGACAACCTTTCCTGTTACTGTTCTATCTTGAGCCATCGCAGAGCCTGCAACGAACAACAAAACGAACAAACTTTGTAAAAGTCTTTTCATAAAATAAATAAGTTAGTTGATAATATTTGCTCGCAATATAAACCTATTATTTAACATTTTTTAACAGATAAATTAAAAAATGTTAAATTTTAGGAAATCAAGCTTTTTTTTTAACAAAATAGCAAAGAGACACTTGTTATGTTACTTATATGTAAGTAATAAGTTACGGTTTCATTAAGTTTTAGAGCGCAAACCCGGCGTATTTTGAACTGAAAAACCTAGGTTTTAGGGGGAAACCGCTTAAAAGGCAGACGCTTGTAAAAACTATACAAATTTATCGGGGCTTGATAACAAAAAGTCGGCTTTGAAGAAAACGATTTATTTTTCTAATAACTGCAAAAAATAACATTGTTAAAAAGCGTTTTCCCAACTTCCCAGAAATTTCTAAACAAGGGATTAGTACCGAGGTATACAATTTGGCCTCAATCTAAGTCTTGGCTGCCAATAAAAAGTCCAGAATTTAAGCTTTTCCTTACCGCCTTACCTACAACACCCGCCATAAAGCTCGTTGGGTTTATCAGCCCAACATTCCAACCTTCGGCAAATGGCTTGTAGATGAAGTCGTCTGTTTTGAGCCCATAATATGCCTTTCCAATCCCATAGGAGAATGGATGCGTATCGTCTAGGCTAATTTTATAAATGGCGCCTGGAATAGCGTTGTCAAAATTAGACCTGTTTCTACTGGCAAATGCTCCGTAATTTTCTTCCTGATTTATATTCGCGGTAGAATCTACTTTTTTGATGTCGAATCCCTTTTTGCCAACCACGCCCCTTATGGCCGATTCGATTAGAACTAACCTCCCACCTCTTTTAACCCAATCTGTTAAACCATCTTTTATAGTTTCTTTGTAATTGCCGCTGGGTAGAATGAGCGTATTCACTTGCTCGATGTTTAACGAGTTAATGTTCCGAGCTGCAATCACCATGGCTGCAAGTTTAACTCATGCTCTTGGTAAAACCGAACCTCCCCAAAAGCCAGATAAGATACCTCATCACCAAAAACGATGGCAATCTTTGGCGAAACCAATAGAGGATACCCATCAGAACCAAAGTCCTTTCCTTTTTCAACAAAACCAGCGCTAATGTTTTTAAAATACTCATGCTGACCATCTGCGATTTTTAAAATAATTTCTGCCAAGTTTTTATTTAAGCGCTCATTCTCAGCACGCATCACCAACAGGTTTCCAGCCGGATAGTCATTTTTGTCGGCGGTAAAAGGCGCGTCTGGATTCGGCGTGTTCTCGTGCCATCGGGTTTGCATCTGGAGTTTCGCCAACGACGCTGTTAAAAAAATTGACGTATCGATCTCTCCCGTCAGGATTTAAACAGGGATCTATAACCACCACCGTATTTTTAGCCAACCGTTTGCGTCTACATTGGCGCCGCTGCAAAGTGCATATAGCGTTTTCATGGCCGTTTCTGTAGAACTTGCCTCATTGCCATGCACGTTATAGCTTAACCAAACAACTGCAGGCTGCAAATTTAAATCTACATTTGCCCCATTGGCATCTGCAAGCTTTAAGTTCTTATTTCTAATCTCTTCTAAACGCGTAATGTTCTCTTCAGAAGAAATAATGGCTATTAATAATGGTCTGCCTTCGTTGGTTTCTCCATAGTTTATCAGCTTAACTTTTATTGGCGAAGCCGCGGCAATCTGCTTAAAATACGCAATTACTTTTATAATACGGCGTAAAATGACTTCCCAGCGTATAACCCAGAAACTCAGCTGGCGCTAATACTTGGGCACTTACAGAAAGGCTGAGGGCGGTAAGAGCGTTGAGAACGTTGAGAACGACAAGCCAGAAGCAGAAAGCTTTCAGAGGTTTCATAAACTGAAAATTTTACCTAAAGTAGTAAATTTGTGATTTATTCTCGCTAAACCTTAATTTTACCACATATTTGGTATTAATGATAACTACAACAGTCTTATTCGATATTTTTTTACAACACCCAATAGTTTGCACAGATACGCGTAATATTTTGCCCGATAGTATTTTCTTTGCACTAAAAGGCGAGCATTTCGATGCGAATGCCTTTGCGGCAGAAGCTTTAGAAAAAGGCGCGAAATTTTGTGTGATAGATGACAATCGGTTTTCGGAGGTAAAAGGCACACTTCTAGTTCCAAATGCATTGAAAGCACTTCAAGAACTTGCTAGAATGTACCGCCAACACCTAAAAATCCCGGTAATTGGCCTAACTGGAAGCAATGGAAAAACAACTACCAAAGAACTCATACATGCTGTTTTAGCAAAAAAATACAACGCTTTTGCTACGCATGGCAACCTAAATAACCACATTGGCGTGCCACTTTCTATCTTATCCATCAAGCCAGAACACGAAATCGCCGTGATTGAGATGGGCGCGAATCATCAAAAAGAAATAGCGTTTTTAAGTTCGATCGCTATGCCTAGCCACGGAATGATCACTAATATAGGCTTGGCCCATTTAGAAGGTTTTGGTGGGATAGAGGGTGTTAAAAAAGGAAAAGGCGAACTGTTCAGTTATTTAAAAGCGACCAATGGATATGTTTTTTTGAACAGAGACAACGAGGTACTGATGGAGATGGCCGTAACAGCCGGTTTAGAAAAAATTATTTATTATGGTACTGGCGCTGCAAATGCCATAAAAGGCAAGCTTATTTCCTCTGATCCATTTATCGAGGCTGAATGGACAAACCATAGCGAAAATGGACATGCAGCCACCCAACTTACGGGTAGTTATAACTTTGAAAATATTTTGGCTGCCATTTGCATTGGCGACTTTTTTGATTTGAATACGGAAGAAATAAATGCTGGATTATCAAGTTACAGCCCTAAAAACAATAGATCTCAGTTAACCGCTACAGCAACCAATAAAGTTATTTGCGATTTTTACAATGCAAACCCCAGCAGTATGGAAGCTGCCCTCAAAAATTTATCGGTATTGCAGGGTAATAAAAAAGCGGCCATTCTTGGAGATATGTTCGAGCTTGGGGATGATTCTGCCCAACAGCATGAAAAAATTGCGCAGCAAACTATCGACTATGGATTTAAAACTTCGGTTTTTATAGGCGCACGGTTTTTTGTCTTAAAAGACAGATTTAATGCACTGTTTTTTCTGAATGCAACGGAAGCAAAAGACTTTTTAGAAAACGAACCTATTAAAAACTACCTGATATTGCTAAAAGGCTCTCGAAGTATGAAACTGGAAGATTTACTGGAAGCATTGTAAGCCATTCGCTTTGCCAATAACACAACGTGCATGAAGATCTACAGAGAGTTTTCAAACTTTACTAATTTTGTATTCTTTGTGGCCTTTTTGAGCAAAGAATAAAGAGCAAAGAACAACGAAGCTTTGAATTCCCCTAGCGCAGGCGTGTGCTTAATCATACTTATATGATAACTTAGATTGTTCACACGCTGCATGCGTGCGCTAGATCTGATTGCTGACTTTCGCTTTGGGCTTAATGCTTTCGGCTTCAACCTGACCGATCCAGGGGTGCTTTAGTCTTTCAGCTTTAGTCTACTTTACACCTTCCACCCTTTTACTTCGCTTCTTCTACCAAAATGCCAACGTCGGTAACCTCTTTTAAAGGATTGTCGCGCATGTTCTGTTCTATATCGATGCTGTATTTACCATTGTGGGTAAAGCGGTAGTTGGTTACCATGGGCAAGGTATAGTTAAATATATTCCCCGAGCCACTACCTAGCCATTTGCCATCATTTTCTGCCAGTTTATATTGATATCGCTTGGTTATCTTCTTTTTGCCATCAACAAAGTGTGCCAAAATAAAGATGTTTGCATAGCGATAATCAGCAGTGTGCCTTAGTTTGAAATAGATGTTGTAGGCTTTACTATTATCATTAATTTCAAACTGTGCAGACACGTGATTTCTATAGAACCATTGTCTTTTGGGCGTCTCCATTGAAAAATCGACCAGATTGCGTTTACATCCAGTAGATGTAGTGATTAAGCTCCCCAGCAGAAGCCACATCAATACGCATCTATTCTGCAGTAGATGGATTCTGATCCGGGCCATTGTTTTCGTTACGGCGTTTAAAATTCTTTTTCCTATTATTTCTATTCTTGTTTTTTGGGGCGGTTTTGTCGTCTCCCGAAGCCAAACTTGCTGCATCGGCTATTGGATTGGGAGTGCTAGTTGGCAGACCTGAAGGATCAGCTTTTGTCTGGTCTGGCAATCGCTTATTTTTTGGCCTCGGCCGTTTTGGTCGCGCCTCAGTGCTTTGGGTTAGGTTTTCACGCTCATCGCCCTTCACGTTATCCAATTGGTTCGGAGTTCTGTTTTCTCTTTTTCCCCGATCATTCCCTTGCCCGGCTGTCGCATCCTTCTTTCCGCCGGCTTCTTCCACTTCCCCCGCCTTGTTTACTGGGTGTGGTTTCCCTTTCGGACGGCTGTTTCTAGCTTTATTCTTGTTTTTAGAACGGTCGTCTAATCGGGTTAGGCTATCTTGTCCAACTACATTTTCATAATCGTAAGATTTCTCTAAAACCTCTGGGGCTGCAATCACAATTGCCTCCTCTTTAAGGTTAGGCCCCTTTTTGCCTGCTTTGTTGAGGGCTAAAATTTCTTTTACTTTTGCCGCCGTAAGTGGAATCCAATCGTCCTCTCCCTGGTAGCTAAACCACATAATTTTTTTAAAAATGTCTGTTTTTTGATGGCGGGCATAGCCTACAACTGTATCTAAACTATCAACGCGATCAGGAATGTCTTTTAACGCATCTAAATAAGTGTCTAATTCGTAGTTTAAACAACATTTAAGCTTTCCGCATTGTCCTGCTAATTTTAAAGTATTGAGCGACAAATTTTGATACCGAGCCGCAGCAGTAGAAACTGTTTTAAAATTGGTTAACCATGTAGAGCAGCACAACTCTCTGCCACAAGAGCCAATCCCGCCCAAACGGCCTGCTTCTTGGCGCATTCCAATTTGGCGCATTTCTATCCTTACCCGAAACTGTTCGGCCATTTTCTTGATCAGCTCTCTAAAATCTACGCGACCATCTGCCGTGTAATAAAAGGTTGCTTTACTTTTATCTGCCTGATAGTCTACGTCGCTAATTTTCATGGAAAGCCCAAGATCTAAGGCCAATTTACGTCCTCTATGCATTGCTTCCCACTCCAGCTCTTTAGCTGCATTCCATTTTTCCACGTCGGCTTCTGTAGCCTTGCGGTATATTTTTTTGATAACAGCGTCCATCGTAGTTTTTCTGCGCTGCATCTGTACGCGTACCAATTCGCCCGTTAGGGAAACATTGCCCACATCAAACCCGCCAGAAGATCCTTCTACCGCAACTAGTTCACCAATCTCTAAATAGATGTTTTCTTGGTTAACAAAAAACTCTTTTCTAGATCCTTTAAACTTTACCTCTGTGACCAAAAAAGGTCTATAATTTGCTGGCATATCCAAGTTGGATAACCAGTCGTGTACTTCCATCGATCCACATCCAGTGGCACAATTTCCATTACTCTTGCATCCATTGGGGGTGCAACCACCGCCACTAGAACAACTTCCACATCCCATAATTAATTGTATATATATTGAATCCCCACGGGGAGTATTTTAAAATTTATAATTTTTACCAATTGTAAAGATACATCTAAAAAGACAATTTTAGGATTTCCGTTCCTTTCGATATGATAATGAGCTTTTTCTAGTTCGGCAATAACTCCCTCTGCCATGGGCAGAGTAAGCACTTTTTCGCTGAGCTTTTTTGCGGTTTCCAGGCTTAAAGGCGACAGCTTTACCAATTCCTCTGCACCACCCAAGATTAAACAGCATTCTCTCAAAAAATTTATCCCAAATCTTAAAAAATTCTTCTGATTTTCTCTGCCCCATTTTGCAGCTTCGTCGGCAAAATCTATCATAGTAGGCACTTTGTTCATATAAGCATTTCTTAGCCAGTCGGTAAACTTGCCCGAATGATCATTCTGCACATTGGCTACTAGCGCTTTCGCCTCAACCATATTTCCATCGGCCAAAAATGCATAATCTGCTGCCTGCTGAGACATTAGGCCGCCTTCCGCAATTAAATAATCGCTTATCTCTGCCACGGTTAACTTCGGAACTTTTATAATCTGGGTACGAGACAAAATGGTTGTTAAAATTTGCTCTTGATTTTGTGCAACCAAAATAAATAGAGTGTTGGCAGGTGGCTCTTCAATTAACTTTAGGAGCGCGTTGCCCTGCTTGTCTAAATATTCGGGAAGCCACATAATAAGCACCTTCGTTTCTGCCTCGAAAGCTTTGTAGCTTAACTTTTTAATAATGTCGTGGCATTCGGCGATATTTATGTTGGGCTGTTTGTTTGCTGCATCGTTTTTAGAACGCCAAACATCCATGTCGAAATAAACATCGTGCAGTACCATTTTGCGCCATTGATCTATATAAAGCTGTGCGGTTTCTTCCTTTTTCTTAGCGAAAAAAGGATAAGAAAAATGCAGATCGGGATGAATAAGTTTTTGATATTTGGTACAACTGGCACATGCTCCACAACTGTCGTTGGGTTTTTTATCTAAACAATTTATGTATTGTGCATACGCAATTGCCAAGGGCAATGCCCCAGATCCAAGCGGCGAGAGAAACAGCTGTGCATGGCTCATACGGTTTTCTTTTACCGTTTGCAGCAAATGTTGTTTAATTTTTTCTTGTCCGATGATCTCTTTAAATTGCATTGCTGCAAAATAAGAAATAGATGTGAGATTAGCACATTTACGAAAAGGTTATGGGTTATAGGTTGAAGGTTATGGGTAAAAAGCACTAGTTGTATTTTGTTGATCTAGGTTGAGAAGTTTCATGATGTTTCTTCGCTAAATATTATTTCTGTTATTATGTCATTTCCTTTCTGCATGATCTATAATTCCATTAATTTCTGCGAAAAATCTTGCTCGGTTGGCAGTTATCTTTTTGCGTTAGCGATAGAAGTGGAAATCCTTTTATCCCTAAAGCCCCTTTGGGCTTGGGGAAAAGATTGGAACGGAAAGCGCGACCCCTTTTCGGGGTAACGCCCAAATAAAAGAAAGGATACCCTCAGCAAACATTGTTTTAATGGGTTGTTTTAATTTTCAATGTCGTTTCGAAAAGTTTGAACATCCTTTTATACTCATCTGTCCAGCTACTTGGCTGTACAAAACCATGACTTTCTACCGGATAAACGGCAAGGTTCCAATTGTTTTTTCCAAGTTCTATAAACCGTTGGGTCAAATGTACAATGTCTTGAAAATGAACGTTTACATCTACCATGCCGTGTGCCATAAGGAGGTTGCCTTTTAGTTGATCTGCAAAGTAAATCGGCGAGCTACGCCTGTAGGCAATCGGGTCGTTATAAGGCTCATTTAAAATATTAGACGTATAGCCGTGGTTGTAATTTGCCCAATCTGTAACCGAGCGCAAAGCCGCACCGCTAGTAAAGGTTGTGTTTTCTTTAAACATGGCCATAAGTGTAATAAACCCGCCATAAGAACCGCCATACAAACCCACATGGGCCGGATTTACTCCATAATTTTCTACGAGATATTTAACGCCGTCTACTTGATCTGTTAAATCTTTGCCGCCCATGTGCCGATAAATACCTGTTCTAAAATCTCTACCATAACCAGCGCTGCCTGTATAATCTATGTCTATTACCGTGTAACCATTATCTGCCAACAGGTTGTTAAACATGTATTCTCTAAAATAATCGCTCCAGCCAAAATGCACATTTTGCAGGTAACCTGCGCCGTGTACAAATACAACTGCCGGATGGCTTTTATCGGCCACGGTCGGCTTGTATACGCGGGCATAAACGGCTTTACCGTAGCGATTTTTAAAGGTAATCATATTGGGCTTTCGCCATGAATACGAATTAAACTCAACTGATGTAGATTGTGTAATTTTTTTAGCCTTGGCTGTTGGGTTGTTGGGCTGAAGATATAACTCCCAAGGGGTGTTCATGTAAGAATGGTTTATCGCCAAAGTTTTTTCATCTGGCGATAAAGTGATCCGGTTTAAACCGTCCAGGTTCGTCAGTTGAACAATATCGCCACCATTGCTGCGTATTTTAAAAAAATTGGTTATGCCCGGATGGGCCTTGTTTGCGGTAAAATAAAAATCTTTCTTGTCTTTAGATAATTGTAAGGTTTGAACCTCCCAGTTACCGCTTGTTAACTGTTTTTTATCTCCCGTGGCAACATTCGCCACATATAGATGTGAATAACCGGTAGCTTCGCTTTGATAGTAAAACCTGGCGTTGTCTATCCAGCCAACATTGCCTTCGTCATAACCATCAATTCCAGGCCCACCAATCCAAGCTTCATCTCGCTGCCTATCTATGGTACTAAATTTTCCGGTTTCGATGTTTAGTTTTAAAATCCACCGGTCTTTATTATCTGACGATGTTGCAACTACCACCGCAGTCGTTGCATTGTCATTCCACATTACCGAAGAAATGTTTACAGATCTATCGGCATTCTTCTTCTTTAAAGAATCTAAGGCCTTAGGATAATCCTTTAAGTAATCGGGTAAATCCTTGATGCCTGTAATGCTGGCAGTTTGCATGGCGTAAACCGAATCTCTACCAATATCGAAAATATAACTTTGGGAGGTACTGAGCTGCTCGCCAACCTTGGTTCTGCCGCTAATGTCTTCTGTATACCCGCTTTTGGTAACATAATTGGGCACAATGGTATTCCGATTGCCACCTGCAAACGTTGTTAATTTATAGGTGATGTATTTTCCGTTTGGACTTATGGTTATGTCGCTTAAATATTTCTTATTGGTATAAATTTCGTGAAGCGGCTTTCGCAAGTCGCTTTTTGCTTTCTCCTTGGCCGCCTTTGCCTCCTCGGCATTTTTTTTCTTGATTACATCGAACAAATCCGTCTGCTCTTTTTTTAGCCACTGATCTTGTTGGGATAATTCCTTATCTTTTTTTACAGGTTTATCTTCATTTATGAAATTACTGAGTTGCTTAATTTCGGCAGTCTTTGTATTAACCTCGAATAGATTTTTGTCTTTTTCGAAAACTACATCACCATTAATTAAAAAAACGGGATTGCTTTCTCTTTCTAACGTGTTGGTTAAACGTGTTATTTTATTGTGTTTTATTTCTTTCAGATAAATGTCGCCCTTCTTTTCTAACAGCCCGAAAGTGCCAGAGGTGTTTAGGGAATAAGGTTCTGCATCGGCGATTTCATTTTCAGTTTCCTTGGCTTTGGCGATTTTTTCTGTCTTTTGGGAAACTTCGTAAAGCGCCGTTTTATCTTTGTTTTCGGGATTCCAGTCGAAATAAAGCGTTTTGCTGTCTTGGCTCCATCGATAGTTAGACGGCGCAACACCCATCCATTTTGGATCCCGCATAATTTTTTCGACAGTTAATGGAGCCAATTGTGCGGAACAATACTGCGCCATAAAAAGAAAAATGGCGGGTAAAAAATATTTCATGCTCGGTTTGGTTTAAGCAGGCAATTTAGGTAAAGTAAAGGCTTTTTTAACTGCGACCTAAAGTGTTAGGAATGAAATATCTGGGATAATGGTCTGGAGCTGGCTTAACAGAAGAAACAACGCCTTTGTTTAATCTTCTAAGCAATGCCTACTTTCCTCCCAACAGTTTCTTAGCAGAGTTAGCACTTACAACATTCTTTCCGGTTTTTTCTTCAATTTCCTTACGTGTATTCCCAGCAATAGTTCCTCCTTGATTGGCTATTTTTTGATTATCGGCAAAGGTAGTTGGCTTTTTTCCTTTGCTTATTTCTGTTGTCGTCGCTTCGGCTAACAATATTTAACACCAACTCCAGGTTTGTCATATTATCACGTAGATTTTCTTTCTTAAGCCCCTTGTAATTCTTATATGCTTTTACCGAAAAACCGCTCCAGGCTTTGGTTATTTCATCGGTAAGTATTGCATATTCTAATCCTTTCTTTACGCCTCTTTCATCCCACTCATCGGTTAAATCTTTTCGTACTTCTATGCTTTTTAACCTTTGGTTGACCCATTCTTTGCTGTATCCTTTTTTTAAATAGGTCTCCATTAAACGGTCTATTCCCAATTCTGGGTCTTCAATTTCATCAATTCGCTCCCTTGCTACTTTTGCAATCCATAGTTTAAAAGGTTCAGCGTTTGGAGAAGGGACCGATTGGATTAATCTAAACAACTGTTCTGTATCTGCGACGTCTGTTAGCCGCATTTTTCCATCTTCGGCTAACAATTTCAACCGGTTACAATTTGTAACCGTTTCATTTCCTTCTTTAAGCAATCTGCTTTTAAGTACCTTCCAGTAGTTTCTTGCCAACTGAAAGCTCTCTTTATCCGTAAGAATTGCTATAACATCTACAACTGAAAAATACCATTTTTCTGCCTCATTATCCCAATGGGTTCTAACTTGCTTTTGTTGAAACAACTTGATGGCGTCTTCCTTTTTCATAGCTTTAAATCTAACCACCTATTTGGGCGGTTCTGAATCATAAAAATGTTAAATTGGTGGTAGATGCAATTTAAGATTTCTTTAACCAACTTTCAATTATAAAAACATTATGCTAAATTTATTCATCAAAATAGACCACCACGTCTGAGAAAAAACAAAAATCGCTTTCTTTGGATTTTTTAAAGGTTTTAACAGTCGTAGCTATGATTTTGGTAAACAACGCGGCAGCTGCGGCACATTTATGCTCCTTAAAACATTCTGAGTGGCATGACTGCACACCAACAGATATGATATTTCCATTTTGCTATTGGATCGTCGATGTGCAAAACTATAAACGATTTACCACGCCATTTGTAATTTATGGAATTAATGCAATTACTGTTTTTTTCCTTGCGGGATTAATGCCATGATTGTTGGGCTTTTTTACCATTACCAGGCCCGATGGAGTTAAGGTTACCATTTTAACCCGACTTTACGAACTCGCTTATTAGCCTTATATTTCGCCTATAAACGCGTCGCTGGCCTGGGCTACAAGTTATGTGTTAGGGTTTTATGTATTGCTTTGGATTATGTATAAAAAGAATATCGTTATTAAGGATTAAGACAAAATCAAAATCTACTCCGTCTCTATTCCTACAGGTCCAGAGGGCTCACTTTCGTTTTTTAATCTGTCTAAAGCGGTAACAAGGTAACTGTACCTATGGTTCGGTTTTACGTTTGTATCTAGAAAAAAGGGATAATCTTCAAAACTAATTTTCATGATGTTTTTTGGATTTAAAATCGATATTTCTTCTCCTTCTTCAAATCTGTAAACCACAAAGCCCGATGCCGTTTCTCCATCTCTAGCGCGCTCTGGCATTTTCCATTTTAGGCTAACCCCCAACTTGGTTGCCTCTGCCATTAATTCTTTGGGTTTATTTGGCGGAACACTATCTAGCCATGGCATTTGGGGCGGCAAAGCCGGATATTTATAAAAATCGTTCTTTAACGAATCGCTTAGGCCACGGGCAACCGTACTTAACGATTTTGATGAGAAAAATACGCTGCCTTGTATCCGGTTATTTTTTCTTAGATACCTTATCTGGTTTGGAATTTCTTTTGGATTTCTCCAGGCGGCCTCGGCCCTGCTGTTTACCAAATATGCAGCCATCCCCACGTATACATGTCGCCCGTAACTGTTGTTTGCCCACCAATCTACCAACGTTGCAAACGGTGCAACCCTGCGAGTAAAAGTAAAATAGACTTGAGGATTGATGTAATCTACCCATCCTTCCTTAATCCATTTTCTGCTATCGGCATAAAGTTCACCATAGTTGGAAAGGCCGTCGCTGGCAGATCCTTCTGGATCTTCGTAATTGTTGCGCCAAATGCCAAATGGGCTTATTCCAAACTTAACAAAGTTTTTGTAGTGGTGAATGCTATCGTCTAATTGCTTAATGAGCAGGTCTACATTATTTCTACGCCAATCATTTATACTTTTAAAGTCGCCGCCGTATTTGCTAAACGTTGCGGCATCGTTAATACGTTGCCCGGCAATGGGATAAGGGTAAAAATAATCGTCGAAATGCACCCCATCTATGTTATATTGTTTTACCACATCTAAAATTACCTGCACAATGTATTCCCTTACCTCTGGAATACCAGGATCAAACTGCTTTTTACCACCGTAGGTAAAAAACCATTCTGGATGAATTTGAGTGGCGTGGTCTTTTGCAAAAACAGTATTTGCACTCATGCTTGCCCTGTACGGATTAAACCACGCGTGGAGCTCCATGCCTCTAGCGTGCGCCTCTTTAATGGCAAACTCTAACGGGTCATAACCAGGAGACGGTGCCAAACCCTGTTTCCCCATAAGCCAATAGCTCCACGGCTCTCTAGATTTTGCATAAAAAGCATCGGCCGCAGGCCTAATTTGCAAAATAATGGCATTCATACCCTCTGCCTTATGCCGATCTAAAATTGCGATTAATTCTTGTTTTTGCTGATCTGTGCTCAACCCAGGTTTAGAAGGCCAATCTATATTTGCCACAGTTGCAACCCACACACCTCTAAATTCTCTTTTTGGTGCTAAATTTGTGGGTAATTGTGCTGATACATTAAAAATGTAAATAAAAGATATTAAAAGGGCGATTGTAACGGTTTTAAGCATTTTAAGAATCTATTTTTTTACTCAGTCTTCGTCTCTCTAAGTAATCTGGATACTGAAAATTAAACGATTTTTTTTAAAAAGTCTTATAAATTTTAATAAATAGTTTAAATTTCCGCTCAAAGTTATCCTTTATAAATCCAAAAGAAATATTTGGAGTAACTTTTATTAAAAAAACCAAATTTTGGCACCACATGGAAGCTAGCGATTTAAGCAGGGGAAATAAAAATAAAATCTATTTTTTAATTATAGTAATTGCCGGTTTGTTGGGAACAATCGGTTATCTGTTTTTTAAAAATAAGCAGCAAACGGAACAGGTTAACAGCAGCAGTATAGAAAAAGACGACCTAAAGTTAGAAGTGGAAAAGATTGAGGTGGAGTTGGATCGGGTAAACTTGCTGAATATTACGCTTAATCAAGATTTAATTACTGAACAAAAAACTGCCAGAGATAAAATAGACCAATTAAAACTTGCCCTTAGAAAAAGCTCGATCACAAAAATAGAACTAGATCAAGCATACCTACAAATTGCGAGATTGAAAACCTTTATAAAAGGCTACAGTAACCAAATTGCAAAATTACAGAAAGACACGGTTTATTTAAAAAACAGTAGAGACAGCCTTAAAAACAGAGTAAAATCTATTACCAGACAGGTTTCTGATTTAGAAACAGAGAACCAATCGCTTGCCCAAAAGGTTAAATCAGCTTCGCTGCTAAGCATAAAAAGTATAGATGTTGTGGCATTTAAAACAAAATCTAACGGAAAAAAGGTAGAGGTTACCAGGGCTTCTACAGCACAAAAACTTAGCATTAGATTCAACATCGTACCGAACGACTTAGCAGAAAAAACACGTTATAACATATTTTTAAGGGTTTTTGATCCTGTAGGAAATTTATTGGCAGATGATAACAATAGGTTCGAAGCAGACGGCCAAGAAATGCAATACAGCCATTCTATCTTTATCGATTATAATAATGACAACAGTACTTATTTAATCGACTGGACAAACCCTCAACCTTTTATAAAAGGTGAGTATACGGTAATTTTGTACACCCGCGGCAAGACCCTAGGAAAAGCACAAATAACCTTAAAATAAAACGATTGTTGCCTAAAGGTATTATGCCAAAGGAAACGACAAGAAGAATGTTGTACCCTTAGAAGTGGAAGTAAAACTTACCGTACCTCCAGCATTGTCTATAGCTTGCTTAACAAAAGCTAAGCCTAACCCGGTTCCTGATGTTTTTGTAGTAAAATTAGGCACGAAAATTTGATCGTGGACATTGTTTGGAATCCCATTTCCGTTGTCTTTAATTTCTAAATAAACATTTTTCAGGTCATTTAGCAAGCTAACTTCAATCTTACAAAAGGTATTTTCTGTAGACGCCTCTATTGCATTCTTAAATAAATTATTAAAGGTTCTCAGCATCTGATCGCTATCGGCCATTATTTCAAGGGGCATCACAGACTTATCTAGTAGTACAATATGTACGTTTTCAGAGCTCTCATAAACCTCCGCAGATTTTTCTAGCACGGCAAGCACATTTATCTTCGTTAGTATGGCATCGGGCATTTTTGCAAAATGAGAAAATTCTGATGCTATTCTTGATAAGCTATCTATCTGTTCTATAAATGATTTGCTAAACCTGTTAAATTTTAACTCGAAGTTTACGTCATTTTCTTTCCAAGATTTCTCTAACAATTGTACGCCCAATCTAAGGGGTGTTAATGGGTTTTTTATTTCGTGTGCCACTTGTTTAGCCATTTCGCGCCAGGCACTTTCTCTTTCCGATCTGGCAAGTTTCTTCGCGCTCTCTTCCAGTTCGGCAATTAGGTTGTTGTACTCTTTTATTAAAGAGCCTAGCTCATCGTGCCTGCGCCAAATAATGGGCTCGTTACGTTGCCCCAATTTGGTCTTCCTAATGTTTTGTTGGATAAACGTAAGCGGGTTGGTGATCTGTTTGGCTAAAAATATGGCAAGCACACCGGTACCAACAAATACCAGCGCATAAATATTTATTAGGTTACTCAAAAACAAGGCAATTTTACTGCTATATTCTTCCTCGTTTAAATAATTGGGCAAACCAATAAAAGCAATCGTTTTGCTTTGAGCATTTCTTATTGGCGCATAAGCCGCAGCATACGTTAGTGTGCCTAATTTCTCTTGTGGATTAATGTATTCCGACCGCTGCATGTACTTGAGATAAATGTATGCCGAAGCACCCATTTTTCTACCTAACACCTTATAATTATAAAGTTTTGGATAAGTGGTGGTTACCAAGTTGCCATTTACATCGTATAAATTCAAGTCGGCATTATTTATTTCCGAAAAGCTCTCAAATCCAGCTAAGGCCGTTGCATCCTTATTAATTTTGTCTGTATTTAAAACCTGCTTTTCAAAGTTTTGCTGCACCGTTCTAATTTTTTGCTTAATGATGTCATTTTGTTGGCTGCGATATTCCTTATCCATATAGAAATAGGTTATCCAACCAACAATAATTAAAGTGGCAACCACAGCAAGCACCACAGACAGTTGGATTCGCGTTTTATATAGAATCTTATTGGCGTTGATCATCAAAGACCTATTTACCGTAAACCAGCCAACTTTATCGTCCTCTAAATTCTTAACAATCCATACTAAACCAAAAAGAACCAGTGAAAAAACTATAAAAACTATAAAAAAGAAGGAAAGCACAGCCATTCGCTCTATGTAATCTGGATTGGCTTTGCTAATAACAACCAATTTGCTTAGCGATGGCTTAAACACCAAGTGGTTATACCCCGACTTATTGTCATTTATATAAATGAAATCATTTAGCTTACCGCCAAACGCCATACCATTTAGCGGATAGGTAAAGCTGCCGCTTTGGTTTAGCAGCCTTTCATTGCTATACAGGGCTATCGAATATCCTTTAAAATCTTGGTTATTGATTAATTTTTGATCGCCAAGCAGATCCGGCAGTCGGTTGTTGTAGTTATATGGTTTGGATCTCAATTCAATAATTAACGTGCCAATCAAACCACCTCGTTGCACCACCGGAATTATGCCAAAATAATTCTGATAACCAAAGGTGTTATTTACCTGATAAAAATACATTGATCCATCTACCTTGATAGCGCCCGATTCTACTAAGTTTCTATACTTCGAAAAGGGTGCGGTGTTGGATAATGTTAATGGCTTACCCTCCTTATTGTAACTATAAACCTGAAAATCATACCGACTTAAATAACCCGCCAAAAAACTTTTGATGCTTGATTTAAACTCAGCGTAATTGACGCTCTTGTACTCGCTAAAAAAATTGGGGAGCAACTTCGCGGCCAGCAGTTTATCTTCTAAATCTCCGAGAGCCAAAATGGCATTTGGATCGTCTGAAGATTGCACTTTACGTGCTAAGGGCTCTCGTAAAGACTCTTCTGCAATGTTTTTATATTCTAAATATTTAACAGAAGTAATGAAGGATAAACAAATAAAAACGGCCGCAAAAAGTCCGATATTAAACTTAGAATCTTCTAGATAAACGTATCTAGCTACAAGAAACAACACTAAAAAAAATGCTATAAAAAACACATTAAACGCTGTGGCCAAATTGTAAATTAATACCACCAAAAAAGCAACACAGAGGATGTAGATTCGTTGCGTGTTTGAAACCTTTAATTGTTTGCTTGCAACTGCAAAAATGACTGTAATAAGGTAAAGCTGAAACCAAATTAAACAAACAATTACAATACTTAACCAACTAGAACCGCTTAACTTTAATATATTTATAATGTCGAAATTAATTTTGGAGTTATAGATAAGCCCAAAAAGAATGTCATCGGCCAATAGAGCCGTCGTACCTATAGCTACTAAAAACAGCAAGTGAATTAAAATTCCAGTCCAGCTATATTTTCTAACCCATTGTGGAAATTGATAGTATTTTCGATGATTAAAAACGAACAAGAATAGCCAAGTAAGCGAGGTAATATTAGCTATCAAATCTCCCAAAGAGGGCATTAAAAAACTTTGAGAATAAATTTTTGGGTCGAAAATCCCTGCCACAAACCGATGGTTGAACCACCCGTAGTATAAATCTGTTAACCGAAAAGCCAAGAAGAAAGCCGCCAGCAGTATCGTTCCAAAACCGATGTATCCCTTTTTAGCTATAAACGAGGCGAGCGAATTAAAAAAAGCCGCTATAAATAAAAGCCCTGCCACAAATAACCAAATTTGCAAGTCGGGCATATAATCTACCGGAAAATTCGGTTTCAATTTTAATGCGAATAGAAATTTATTATCTAAACTTCTAACCGCGTAAACTTCCTTATCTGTAAAAGACGCAAGTGTAATTTTTTTAGACGTAGACAACAGAGGGTCAATGGCATCGCTAAAATAACTGCTTTCTTTAAGCCCGTATTGTGATTGAATAGGTATAAAAAAAACAAAATCGAAATTTTCGTTGGTTTGCTTAATTACTTCATACCAACCGTTTGATAAAAACACCACCGAAGTGCCGCTTTTGATGGTCTTTGGATTTAGATTAGGAATTTTAAACGTACTCCAAAATTGTAATTTTTCGTTTTGATAACTATATAAGTTGATGCCGTATTTTCTATAGGTATCTATAAAACTTAAGGCTTCCTTAGCATTCTGTGGGAAGGTTTTTAGCCGTTCCACATTACCTTTTCCCGCTAAAAAATCTTTAACCGATTTTTCTTTCAACAAAAGATTATGCTCTACTTCTTTTGCATCATGGTCTAATATTTCGGCTTTGGTAGAAAATTGTCTTAGAGAAACTGAAGTAGCGATAAGTAAGCAGCCAAGCACAAGGAGCAAAAACCGAATTTTAATTCCAAAACCTACGCCCATTGTGTCTTATAGCAGTTACTTGTTTATAAACCTTATACAATCCTCAGTTTAGAGGCCTTGATACAAACTACACCATGGCGCTGCTCGTTACTAACGATCTATCTACCTTTTTTACCAAACCTTGTAAAACGTTTCCTGGGCCTACTTCAATAAATTCAGTTGCTCCATCGCTTAACATATTACTTACAGTCTGCGTCCACCTTACTGCTCCTGTAAGCTGTTTAATTAGATTCATTCTAATGTCGCTAGGTAAGTTATAAGGTTTTGCATCTATATTTTGATAAATTGGACATCTAGGTTGTAAAACTGTTGTTTGTTCTATGGCTGCCTGTAGCTCTACTTTTGCTGGCTCCATTAACGGCGAGTGAAATGCGCCACCAACATTTAATTTCAATGCTCTTTTTGCCCCAGCTTCGGTTAGTTTTGTACAGGCTGCGTCTATTCCTTCTATGCTACCAGAGATCACCAACTGCCCCGGACAGTTGTAATTTGCAGGAACGACTACAGCATCCACTTCTTTGCATATTCGCTCTACCACATCATCAGCTAAACCCAATATTGCGGCCATAGTAGAGGGCTGGCTTTCGCAAGCTTTTTGCATGGCATTCGCCCGTGCAACTACCAACTTCAACCCATCTTCGAAACCAAGCGCGTTTGTGGCGACTAACGCAGAAAATTCGCCCAAAGAATGGCCTGCAACCATATCTGGCTGAAAACTCTCGCCCATTAACTTAGCTATAATAACCGAGTGCAAAAATATAGCGGGCTGTGTTACATTTGTTTGCCTCAGCTCGTCTTCTGTCCCTCCGAACATAACATCACTGATCCGAAACCCAATAATCTCATTGGCCTGCTCAAAAAGTTCTTCGCCTAATTTATGTTGATAAAGTTCTTTGCCCATACCCACAAACTGGGCGCCTTGGCCAGGAAAAATATATGCTTTCATACTCATCGTCCCAAAACGGGAAATTTATTACTGGTTAAAAATTGTTCTTTTAAAAATGGTTTTTGAAACAGCCCTTTTTTAAACTCTATTAACTATGGCTATGGGGCTTGTTAATGTAAGCTAGCGGTAATCAACCTTAAAAATTCTGCCCTTGTGCGTTCGTTGTTTAAAAACGCGCCAGTAAATGCAGAAGTTGTGGTAACAGAGTTTTGCTTTTGGGCTCCCCGCATTGCCATGCAGAGGTGTTGGCACTCTATCACTACCGCAACTCCTTTAGGTTTCAAGGTGTCTTCTATACAATCTCTAATTTCGTTGGTTAGCCTCTCCTGCACCTGCAATCGGCGGGCAAAAGCATCTACCACCCTAGGGATTTTGCTAAGGCCAACAATATGCCCATTAGGAACGTAAGCAATATGTGCCTTACCAAAAAAAGGTAGCATGTGGTGTTCGCATAAGGAGTAAACTTCTATATCCTTTACCACCACCATTTGGCTATACTCTTCTTGAAACATCGCCGATTTTAGAATTTCTGCGGGCTTTAAATCATAACCGTGTGTTAAAAACTGTAAAGACTTTGCCACTCTCTCTGGCGTTTTTATTAAGCCTTCGCGATTAGGGTCTTCGCCAAGTTGCGCTAAAACATCTTTGTAAACCGCAGCCAAAGTGGCTACTCTACCTTCATCGTAACGGTCTATTTTAAGGTAGCCGTCTACTGTTTCACTGTCCATTTCCATGTATAATCTGCTTTTATTATCCGAAAAATTCTACGTAGTTATTCTCTGTTTCGTAGATCTTTATGCAGTGCAAAATTGCGCCACTTTTAGCAATGGCAGCAAAAAGCTGATCCCAAATGGCAATAGCCAAATTTTCTGTCGAAGCTAGTTTTCCTTTCATAAAATCTACATCTAAATTAATGTTTTTATGGTCTATTTTATCTACCACCAATTCATTGGTTAAATGCTTTAACCATTTCAAGTCTACCAAGAAACCCGTTTCAGGACTTACTTCGCCCTTCACGGTTACATATAACGAGTAGTTGTGACCGTGCCAGTTTGGATTTGAACATTTACCAAAAACTTCTAAGTTTTTATCTTCGTCCCAGTCTGGTCTAGCCAGTTTATGCGCCGCATTAAAAGATGCTTTCCGTGTTATATAAATCATTTTATCAAATAAAAAACAAATATACAGTTTAAGCAGCAAGCTACGAAAAGACACCAACTGCTTTTAAAACCACAAAAACTACCCATAATAATGCTGTTGTTGTTAAAGGATTATAAAACAAAAGCTACATTTACAAAATGAAAGCGTTGGTTGTAGCGGCTACAAAAGCCGAATTAGCTTCTGTTTATGGGCATTTTAACCTCCCAAACGAGCATTTTTCTAAATCCCCCCACTTCGATGTGCTTATTACGGGAGTCGGCATGGTGGCCACGGCATTTGCACTCGGAAATTTACCTGTTCTTAACAAATATAGCTTAATTGTTAATCTTGGTATTGCTGGCTGCTTTGATACAACAGTACCGCTGGGCAAAGTATTTAGCGTTACAAAAGATAGTTTTGCCGATTTTGGCGCAGAAGATAACGGAGGTTTTTTAAGCATCGACGAAATGGGTTTTGGAAAAAATACTTTTTTTAGTAAGTCATCATTAAACCTAGATCTGCCAAAAGCGGTGGGCATAACCGTAAATACCATCAGCGGAAACGCTAAAACCATAGCCGACAGACAGGGACGATGGTTGGCAGAGGTTGAAAGTATGGAAGGTGCCGCAGTTTTTTATGTTGCTGCAAAACAAAGAATCGATGCCATACAAGTGCGAAGTATTTCTAACTACGTAGCGCCTAGAGATAAAGGATCTTGGAATATAAATTTGGCCATAGAAAATTTAAACCAATGGGCTATTGAATTTTTAGAGCGGGCAACATATTTTTAGCTTTTCTGCGTTTTGATTTAACAATGACGCGTGCCATGTGCCGAAACTTTAATTTTGCTATATGAAACTTACCCTTGGTTTTTCTCCTTGCCCGAACGACACTTTTATATTCGATGCCTTGATTCACCAAAAAATCGACACTGAAGGTTTAGAATTCGAGGTTTTTTTTGATGATGTTGAAACCCTAAATCAGAAAGCGATGCGGGGCGAGTTAGACGTTTCCAAACTTAGTTTCCATACATTGGCTTTTACCGCCGATAAATATGCACTATTGGATGCCGGAAGCGCACTTGGCTTTGGAGTAGGTCCGCTACTGATAAGTAAAAAAAATAATGAAAATGATTTTGCAGCGTTGACAAAAGACGAATACAAGCAGTTAAGAGTTGGTATACCAGGAAGATATACCACCGCAAATTTTTTATTGGGAATCGCCTATCCAGACCTAACAAATAAAAAAGAAATGGTGTTTTCTGAGATAGAAAATGGCTTGCTGAATGACGAAATAGATTTGGGCTTGATCATACACGAGAACAGGTTTACATATCAAGATAAAAATTTACATAAAATTACAGATTTAGGAGCGTATTGGGAAAAACTTACCGGTTGTGCTATTCCATTAGGGGGAATTGTGGTAAGCAGAAAGTTAGACCGGGCTGTGCAATTAAAGGTAAACAGGTTGGTAAGGCAATCTGTAGAATATGCTTTTGCCCACCCCGATGCAAGTTTAGACTTTATTAAAGAACACGCCCAAACCATGCAAGAAAGCGTAATGCGCAAACACATAGACTTGTATGTAAACAACTATAGCATAGATTTGGGAGAGGAAGGTAGAAAAGCCATCGACATGCTTTTCTACTGGGCAAAAAGCCGCGGAATCATAACTGAAATTCCAGAGCATTTATACGTGTAAATAGGTTGTAACCGCTTTAATTTACCAACAGTTTATAGCCTTTTCCATGTACGTTTAATATTTCAACAGCGGGGTCTTCGCGCAGGTATTTTCTCAGCTTGCTTAAAAACACATCCATACTTCGTCCGTTAAAATAATTGTCGTCGTGCCAAATACTTAGCAACGCTTCTTCTCTTGTAAGTACCTCGTTCTTTTTTAGACAAAGCAAACGCAATAATTCGGCTTCTTTTGTAGACAGCTTTTGCTGGTTGCCACTAAAAGTGATAATTTGTATCGTATAATCAAAATGGTATTGGCCAATAGAAAACTTGGTTTCTTTACTTGCCGTAAGGTCATCTGCGTTCCCAGCAGCCCGTTTAAGTAGCGCATTTATCCGAAGTAAAAGTTCCTCAATTCTAAAGGGTTTGGTGATGTAGTCATCGCCCCCAAGATCATAAGCCGCAGACTTGTCTTCTAACATAGTCTTTGCTGTAGCAAAAATAATAGGTACGTGCTGGTTGAGCTTTCTAATCTCTTTGCCAAGTGTAAAACCATCTTTCTTGGGCATCATTACATCTAAAATACAAAGGTCGAAATGCTGTTGGGTGTTAAAGGCCTTTAAACCTTCATCACCGTCTACACAAAGCACTACCTCAAATTTTCCCTTAAGCTGTAAATAATCTTGCAGCAACAAACCGAGATTTGGATCATCTTCTACCAAAAGTATTTTTTTCATTCTATGCAGGTTTATATTGCTAATAAAGGTAACAAAATTTCGAAAGTGGTGCCTTTGCCTTTTTCGCTATCCACCTTAATTCGGCCATTAAGTCTTTTAACAATGTCTTGAACGTAATTTAATCCCAGGCCGAAACCTTTTACATCGTGCAAGTTACCGGTGGGCACTCTATAAAACTGATCGAATATTTTTTTACTGTGTTCTTTGCTCATGCCAATGCCATTATCGGTAATTTTAATAATCAAATTGTCAGAAGTGTTTTTTGTAGAAACGGTTATTTCTGGGCTATCTAAGCTGTATTTATTGGCATTATCTATTAAGTTATAAATAACGTTTGATAAATGAAGCTCATCACCAAAAACAGTAGATTGTTCAGCATCTAACTTTAGCGTTACCTTTGCATTCTTCTTTTGCAGCTGCAAATCCATGCTATCGATCACCACCAAAATCAAATCGTTCATGTCAACATCGCTGTTATCCATGCTATGTTCCTTTTTCTCTAACCGGGCAATGCTAAGCACCCGCTCTATGTGGTTGCCCAAGCGCACATTCTCATCATAAATAATATCTGCAAGTCGTTTTAACCTAGTTTTGTCTTCACTTACATCTGGATCTTTTAACGCTTCGCTCGCAATCATAATGGTAGAAACCGGGGTCTTAAACTCATGCGTCATGTTGTTGATAAAATCAGTTTTCATTTCAGATAACTTCTTTTGCTTAAGTATGGCGTAAAGCGTGTAGCTAAAAATAAATACCAACACCAAGAGCAAACCTATAGAAGAGGCGACTGTAGCCGTTAAATTAGAAAGAATAGCCGAATTTTTGTTGGGAAAACTAATCATCAAAACACCAGGATCTCTAAACAAGCCATTGTTATCTAAATTGGTAGCATACGTGTTAGCAGGATTGAAGGTATTTTGCGCCTTGCCGTTACTTACAAAAAGCACGGAATCTTTTTGCGCAAGACTTACCGAATAAGCAAAAGGTAGATTGATGTTGCTGTTTTTAAATTCTTTTTTTAGCAAAGGTTTTAGTTGGCTAAAATCTATCCGCTTATCTAAGGGTAAATTGGGCTGGCTCATTTCTTTTGCAACATCTTCCACCCGACTTAAATTTGAGGTGTATACAACGGCAGAATCTGATTTTAAAAAACGAACCTTTTGCTCAAATTCTCTTCTAGCCAAGAAATCTTCTTTCTTAAACTTCGTTTTCATGTCTGCCTGCATGGTAGCTAAAGAGATTAGCACAATTCGGCTAGTATTTGGGTCTTTGGCCACGTACCGGATAGTATCTGGCAATTTTCCGCCGTTAAAATTGAGCGTGCGCCTGCCAGAGGGCGTAAATTTTGTAGAAATTGATCCACTTACGATGTTAAAATTTTCGTCTACATTTGCATATACATCTAACCGAACTGGCGAATTTGAGCTTCGGCCATTCGTTGCATCGGCTGCCTTGAAATCACTCTCTGATAAAATAACAGGTTTAAGGTAGAACGATCTAATTACACTGTCTTGAGAAATTAGCTCAGCCTCGATTTGCCTCTGATGGCTCAAACGGTTTCTATCCAGCAAGGTTTCATAGTTCTTTTTCGCATCCGCAACCTGCAGTTCACGTTGCTCTAAATCCATTACCCGCTGTCTCTTATCTCTAGCTTCTTTACGGCTGTAATAATTATAAGCGTTGCGTTTTTGCAGTTTACCAACTACGGTTGTAAGCGTTTGATTTACTTGCTGATCGAAAAGTTGAGATTTTAGATTATACGCCTCCCTAATATAATACAGTTGCATTACAAAAACGCCCAACAAGGCCAAAGTCATTAAAATGGTGATGAACCAAAAACTTCTTTTCTTCATTCAAAGCAGCAAGAAAAATCTTTACAAAGGCTAAAATTTTCCACTTTCATCCAAAAATAGCTAAAGAAAACACCTATAAAAGTGGTTTAACATAATTTAACATCAAGATTATATGCTACTTAGTTATATTTTGCTGGCAAAATGCCAATACAGATGCCGGTAACCGGCTGGTATAGTTTACAAATGTTTTATGAGAATTAGTGTTGCCTATGCTGGCCGCTAAGGCCAAGCGCATAAAGATCTTATTAGGGAAGGTCTATAGGAAGCTCCACCAGTGTTTTATCCCAACCAATTTCCAAATTTGCGCCAAGTTGGGTTTTAACGAAGGTTAGAGATAGATATTCCAAAGGTTTGGGCAGCGCCTTAACAGGAACTTCGGCGCGCAACACGTCTTTTGTTGAATCATAAGTAAAGGCGCCCCACTTGTTAATTTGCTTGTTTAAAATGATGGTCCACTTATCTTTTCGGGGAATCGCAAACAGACTGTACGTACCCGGCTTAATTTTTTTGCCAGCAATTAAGGCTCTTTCAAAAAAAGTAATCTCGGTATTTTCGTTTGCTCCTAAACGCCAAACTTTTCCATATTCTTCTAACACTCCGAAAATAACGCGCCCTTTTAGCTGCGGCCTAGAATAAATAACCTTAATAATCGGCTTCTCTTCTCCATCGGTCTTAGTTTTGGCTGCGTTGATTGGATAATATAAAATATCTGCCGGACTAGCGTCTGCCGGCGGAAAAGAAACGATTTCGTTCGGCTTATTCTGCGCAGAAACCGTTAAATAAGCTAGAAAGAAAACAAATGAAAGGATTTTTTTCACCGATTTAGAATTTCACAAAGTTTTTAGCCATCGACTAGGCCAATCTAATATTTACGGCCTTTGTCTAACGCATTTAAAAATAGCCCCGCAGAAAGAAGGCCCAAAATTCCACCAACAATAGCAAAGATATAATTGCCTTCTACAACTATGGCCGTTAAAACCCCAAAAACAAGTCCAGAAAGGTAATATAGCCAATTGAAATTATTATCGCTATTTTTTTGTACGCTCATGATCTATTTTAATTTTAGGGCAAATGTACTATTTATTTTAATTCCTAACCAATAAAACTCATTATCAGCAAAGTGTAAAATTTAGGTCTACAAAGCAAAACTAATCAATCGATTGATTAGTTTTGTGCTACATTTAAAGAAAGGAAAAAAATGGTGTTGGAAAAGACGGATAAGAAAACTGCAATTTTAGCTGCCGCAGAAAAGCTTTTTTGTAGCGGAGGTTACGAAGGCACGTCTACTAGGCAGATAGCTAAAGAAGCTGGCTCTAATATGGCCATGATCAATTATTATTTTGGATCAAAAGAAGGCGTTTTTATGGACATTATGACAGATCGCATTGCGGCTTTTTCTACCATATTAAAAACCATAAGCGAAGACGAAATCCCCGCAATAGAGAAATTACATAGAGTAATAGAAAGCTTGGTTGATCGAATTCTATCTAATGTGCCTTTTCATAAAATGATGAATAGAGAGCTATCTCTTTCATTGCGACCTGAAATGTACATTAGAATTAAGGAGTCATTAAGAAAGAATATGCAGATTATAGAGCAGATTTTAATTAAGGGGATGGAAGATGGAGATTTTAACAGGATAGACGTTAGGATGGCTATTGCCACCGTAATGGGCACAATTACCAACGTGATTACCTATCCAGCAAAAATATTGTCCTCATCATCTTTTGATATAGATAACCCGAAGGATAAAAAAATAATTAGGGAACGTTTGGTAAAGCACCTTGAAGATTTAATGACAACTTTCTTAAAAACAACTACCAATGAAATTTAAAACAATTAAGTTCTTACTCGCCTTAGTATTGGCGCCTTCTATATTGTTGGCACAAGAGATAAAGGAATTAAATTTAAACCAGGCAATAGCGCTCGGCATTGCCAACAGCAAAAATTTAAAGCTTTCTCAAAGTAAAATAGACGAAGCAATAGCACAGTTAGAAGTGGTTAAAGACAGGGTTTTGCCTTCGGCCGATGCTAGTTTATTATACACCCACGCAGAGATACCCGCCAATACGCTAATCTTGGGAGGCAGCCCTAACGCCATCCATCTTCCAAAAAGGACAGACGCTTTTATAGGTTCCGTAGCCGTTAAGGAGTTGGTTTACCAAGGTGGAAAGCTGAAGCTTGCAGAACAATCTACCAAACTATTGGCAGACGTAGCCCGATTAGACGCCGATAAAAGCAAAGAGGAAGTTACATACGCGGTAATAGATATGTATTACAGTCTATTTAAAATTTCACAGAGTGAAAAGGTAATCGATCAAAATTTAAACTCTATTGATGCTCAAATTAAGCAATCGCAGCAATTTTTTGATCAAGGCTTGGTAACCAAAAATGATGTGTTACGGTTTAAATTGCAAAAGGCAAACGTTAACCTAACAAAATTAGATGCTGAAAGCAATAAGAAAATTATAACTTATAATTTGGATATATTGCTTGGACTGACAGAGAATACAGAAGTTAAAATTGAAGATCCGATGCTTGGCGCAATGAATCCTACTGCTATGAGCAATTATTTAACCATGGCACTGGCAACCAGACAAGATCTGAAACAACTAGATTTGCGAAACAAGGCTGCAGAATTAAATATAAAAACGGTCAAAGCAAATGTATTGCCAACTGTGGGCGTGGCTGCAAACCTGTATTATATTAATCCTAATGGATTTATCCCGCAGGCAAACCAATTTGTGGCGCCGGTTACTGTCGGTGGATCTATTTCATGGAACTTCGACGCGTTGTGGACCAACAAAAACAAAGTAAGCCAGGCAAAAATTCAGCAGAACGAAATTACCCTACAAAAAGATATTTTAACAGATCAAGTAAAGCAAGAAATCAACTCAAACTATCAGGCTTATAAAGTTGCTGTAGATAAAATAAACATTTTACAAACATCAATTACGCAAGCTACAGAAAACGACAATTTGCTTGCTGCCAAATACAAAAATAATATTGCATCAGTTACAGATCGGATAGATGCAGAGACCTTGCTATATCAAGCAAAAATAAATTTAGAAATAGCCAAGGCAGATGCCGGTCTAGCATATTACAGACTATTAAAATCAACAGGAAAAATTACCCAATAAATAAAACAATGGAAACTGAAAAAAAGAAAAAAAACAAAATTGTACCCATAATTATTGGGGTACTAGTTGTAATAGGCGTTGTATTTGGTTTAATGCAATGGAGCTACTATAGCAAACACGTTGACACAGATGACGCCCAGATAGACGGAGACATTAGTCCGGTGGTTGCTCGGGTAGGCGGTTATGTAAAGGATATTAATTTTGAAGAAAACACGCATGTAAATAATGGTGACACACTTGTAAAATTAGACGATCAAGATTTTAAAATTAAATTAGAGCAAGCACAGGCCGGGCAAAGCGGCGCAAATGCTGGCGTTGGGGTAACACAGGCTCAAATTTCTGCAACTGCGGCCAATACTGCAACAGCAAGGGCAAACGTAGATGCCGCAAAGGTTAAATTAAATTTGGCCGAAAAAGATTTTGAGCGTTATGCAAATCTGATAAAACAAGGAGCCATTACCAAACAGGCTTTTGATCAGGCAGAGGCCACAAAAGAAGCGGCAGAAGCGACTTACCGAGGCGCCAAAGACCAATATAATGCTGCGGTAAAGCAAGTTGGTGCAACTAGGTCTCAATTAGCGGTAAGCAATAATACCATTAGCCTTCGCCAAAGCGATATAGATTTTGCAAAACTGCAATTGTCTTATACCAATATAGTTGCACCGGTATCTGGCCTTGTTTCTAAAAAGAACATTCAAAAAGGACAACTGGTGCAGGCTGGCCAACCGCTTTTTTCTATTGTTATAGATAGCAGCCTATACGTTACCGCCAATTTTAAAGAAACGCAACTAGAAGATATTAAACCTGGTTTAAAAGTAGAGGTAACAGTAGATGCTTTTCCCGATGAAAAAATAGAAGGAGAAGTATTAAATTTTGCACCAATTACTGGCGCAAAAGGTTCGTTGTTGCCGCCAGATAATGCAACTGGTAACTACGTTAAGGTGGTGCAACGCGTTCCAGTTAAAATTAAAATTCATCCATCAAAAGAACTGTTGGCCAGATTACGCCCCGGAATGAGCGTGCAAGCCTCGGTAATTAAACAAAAATAACATGCCCGAAGTAGGTTTTAGAAAGTGGATTATTACCATTACGGTAATTGTAGCTTCTTTGTTGGAGCTTATAGATACCACGATAGTAAACGTTGCGCTTCCAGATATTCAAGGTAATCTGGGTGCAACTTTAGAAGATGTTGCTTGGCTTACCACAGGTTATGCGGTGGCCAACGTTATTATTCTACCGATGTCTGGATGGCTTGGTAGCCAATTTGGGCGGAAGAATTATTTTATCACCTCCATCATCATATTTACATTAGCATCTTTCCTTTGCGGAAATGCCACCGGTTTAGATGAGTTAATTCTTTTTAGAATCTTGCAAGGCTTTGCTGGCGGTGGCTTATTATCTACTGCGCAAGCCATTTTATTAGAGACTTGGCCTCGCGAAGACGTAGGTATTGCAACCGCGTTGTTTGGTCTTGGTGCTGTTGTTGGGCCAACCGTTGGGCCAACCATTGGCGGCTATATATTAGACATTAGTTCTTGGCCCTGGATATTTTACGTAAACATCCCGGTAGGAATTTTAGCGGCTTATTTAAGTTATACCTACATTAAAGCTACACCTAAAGACGGGAAAGGAAAGCCAATAGATTGGTGGGGGATTGCTCTTTTGGCGATATTTGTGGGAAGTTTACAAACGTTGCTAGAAAAGGGCGAGAGCGAAGATTGGTTTTCTACACCGTATATTGTAGTGCTAGCCGTACTTGCTGTTTTTGGCTTCTTACTTTTTGTATGGCGAGAAATGAGCACCGACCATCCGGTTGTAAACTTTAAAATATTAAGGCATAGAAGTTTCTCCATTGGGATGATGACCTCCTTCTTGTTAGGGTTCGGCCTGTATGGATCCGTCTTTATATTTCCTATATTTTGCCAATCATTGCTTGGTTTTACACCATTGCAAACAGGAAAGATATTTTTGCCCGGAGGTATTGTTACCATTTTGTGTATGCCATTTATAGGTATCATGCTTAAAAAAGGAATACCAGCACAAATTATGTCGAGTGTGGGACTGCTAATCTTTTTTGTTTTCTGTTGGATGCTTAGCAATTCTACACTTTCTTCTGGAACAGGCGACTTTTTCTGGCCTTTAATTATTAGAGGAGCAGGCTTGGCGTTACTGTTTGTGCCCTTAACAACGTTGGCAGTGCAAGATCTAAAAGGCCCAGAGATTGGCCAAGGCACAGGACTAAACAATATGGGGAGGCAATTGGGTGGTGCTTTTGGCATCGCAGCGCTAACAACCCTTATTCACGTTAGAGAAGGCCACCACAGGAGCCATTTGTTAAGCAATATTAGCGAATATAACCCTGCCTTTACAGAGCGTTTTAACGGCATGGTAAGTGGCTTCATGGCCAAAGGACAAAGCATGTTCGATGCAAAAATTATGGCATATAGAGCAATAGATGGTATAGTAACCAAACAATCTATGTTGTTAACTTTTACTGATGCTTATTGGGTAGCGGGTCTAGTTATGCTTTTTGCAATTCCATTGGTGCTTTTCCAAAAGTTTCAGAAAGACATGCCCATTGCCACTGACGCTCATTAAATGCGATTTTTTTAATTCTAAAAGGTAAAATAGGCACAAAAATAAAACAGCCGATCTAAATTAAAAGATCGGCTGTTTTTAACCCAAAAAATTAACAATCATCGCAACGCCCTTAAACATTGCAAAAGTTCTTAAACGGGTACCCAACACCCAAATAAGATTCTAAAATTAAATTATTTTCTACAAAAATCCAAATCGTTAGCCCGTAAATTTTATTTAGTTGAGCATTTTTTGTAGTATTACGTCTCAATTATGATTTTACAAGCTATGCCGAAACTCCGATTGACTACCCACCGCGAATTTATATTCAACAATGAGGTAGTTTCTAAATTCGAACTTTACAACAGTCTTTTTCTAACATTGCCATTTTACAAAGTAAAGGCCACCGGTACGTTGTTGCCCCTTTTCTTTAAAAGCTGTGAGGAAGGAGTGGCCAATGGCCAAAAACCTGCACAGATTATTGAGGAGTTTTTCTCGAAGTTTACAAGCTATTCGGATCAGAAAGACATTATAGATCTATTGTTTAGATTTATCCAATACATAGAGCGTCAAGTTGTGCTTTTTGATGCAGTAGAAGACGCTTCTTTCGCTAAATTAAATACTGCCGAAGAACAAAACACTTTGGCCTTTATATTGAACAAGAACGCCGACAACAAACCCATGTTGAGCAAAATAGAAAAGGTGGTAGATGACCTTTCTCTTAGGCTGGTGTTAACTGCTCACCCTACACAATTCTACCCCGGCAGCGTGCTTGCAATCATTACAGATTTAACCGCCGCCATAAAGTCAAACGACTTAACTACCATGAACTTGCTATTGCAACAGCTTGGCAAGACACCATTTTTCAATAAAAAATCACCAACGCCTGTAGATGAGGCCTTAAATTTAGCATGGTTTTTAGAAAACACCTTCTATTTTGCTGCAGCAAACATTCAAGAGGGAATAGACCAAAATTTAGACGAGTATGGATTAGAGACAAATAAAATTTTGCAATTAGGCTTTTGGCCAGGCGGCGATAGAGATGGAAACCCTAACATTCATGTAGAGACTACGCTAGAAGTTTCTAAAATGTTAAGGCAGATTTTATTTAGATGCTATTACAGGGATTTTAGAAATTTAAGAAAAAGAGTGACCTTTAGGGGGGTTGAAGAAAATATTGCCTATTTACAGGAGGTGCTTTACAAAAATGCATTTGATGAAACCGGTGAGCTTTCAGATATTTCTGATGAGCTTAGAACCCACCTCAACTCGATTAAGAATACGGTACTGGAAGAGCATGACGGATTGTTTGTAGATTTGGTAAACGATTTGATAAGAAAGGTAGACTTGTACGGCTGTTATTTTGCGTCATTAGATATTAGACAAGATAGCCGAGTGCTTAGAAAAGTACATCAATATTGTAGAGCGAACAAACCGATTTCATCGCTTTATCCCGAAGATTATGATTCTTTATCTGAAGTCGAAAAACTAGCCCACATTTCGTTTAAAGAAGCGAGTGTTGTTTATGCAACAGGAGCAGACGCTTTAACGCTAGACACCATAAATGTTATTAAGGAAATTAAAGGCATACAGCAACGCAACGGCGAAAATGCCTGCCACCGATTTATTATAAGCAACTGCCAACAAGCAAGCGATATTTTACAATTGATTGAGCTCTTTTTATGGAATGGATGGGCAACAGATGAGTTAACTATAGATTTTGTGCCACTTTTCGAAACAGTAAATGATTTAAAAGAGGCAGCTGGTATTATGGATACCCTGTATAAAAACCCGTTTTACAAAAAGCATTTAGCGTCTCGCGGCAACAAGCAAGATATTATGTTGGGCTACTCAGACAGCACCAAAGATGGGGGCTATTTAATGGCAAACTGGTCGATCTTTAATGGCAAAACCTCTTTAACAGCAATTTCTGCAAAGCACAACATCAAGCTTGCATTTTTTGATGGTCGTGGTGGCCCACCTGCCCGTGGAGGAGGCAAAACCCATCGGTTCTATGCATCTATGGGAAAAGAAATTGCAAATAACAACATGCAGTTAACAGTACAAGGCCAAACCATTAGTTCTCAGTATGGTTCCGTAGAAAGTGCAGAATTTAACATAGAGCAATTAATTAACGCCGGCATTACCTCAGGATTAAAAGAAAAACATAATGTTTTATTAGATCCAGAGAATAAAATGCTGTTGGATGAAATGGCCGAAATAAGTTATAAGGCTTTTGTAGATTTGCGCGAACATCCTTTATTTGTAAAATACCTAGATCAACTATCGCCACTAAAATTGTTATCGCAGGCAAACATTAGCAGTCGCCCGGTAAAGCGAAATGGTGGTGGCGAAATGAAACTAGAAGATCTGCGTGCTATAAGCTTTGTAACGGCTTGGAGTATGTTAAAACAGAATGTACCTGGTTTTTATGGAATGGGCACAGCCTTGCAAAGTCAAGAAAAGGCAGGCAATTGGGACAAAGTTGTTAAAGTTTATCAAACGTCAGAATACCTCAAAACTATTGTAGATAATTGTATGATGAGCATGAGCAAATCTGATTTTACCATTACTGCCCACTTGGCAAGCGATAAGGTATTTGGTGTGTTTTGGACACAGCTCCACAATGAATTTGAACTGACCAAAGCGATGCTTTTAAAGCTGTCTGGACAAGCCACTCTAATGGCAAATTATCCCTTAGATAAAAAATCTATTGCTACCCGCGAAAGAATTATTCTTCCGCTTGTGTTGATCCAACACTTTGCTTTAGAAAAATTATTACAGGCAGAGCAAGACACTGATGATAGGGTCGCGCTAGAAAAGCTTGCCGTAAGAACTGTTTTCGGTATTGTAAACGCTGGCAGAAATTTGGCTTAAAAAGTTTTTTCAAGCTAAATAATATATGCTTTGGGTTGAAATTTCAAACAGTATAAAAAAATCCCTCGCAAAATATTGCGAGGGATTTTTAATAAATTGGAATAGATTTTATCGATCAATCGAACCCATTACCCGTTTCCCAAAGGCATTTAATGCGTCTTTTTCTTCTGCACCCTCTTTAATCATTTGGTGTACCTCTAAAGCGCCGCAAATGTTGGTAATCAGCTCACCCACAACGTCAACTTCAGTTTCGTTTACGCCTCTAAATTCACAAAAAGATTCTAACACTTCTAAAGTCGATGCCAAGTTTTCGGGCGAGTTGTTTTGAAAAAGCTGCTTTATTACTGGTATCTTCATTATTTTATTTTATTAAAAAGCTCAATTAAACCTTCTTGCTTATTCGTTTGCACCTGATCTACCAAACTTCCCCCTTCAAAAGCGGCAAATGTTGGTAAATTATCCACATTGGCAAACTTGCGCGAATTTGGAAGCTTCTCTGCGTCTATAATTAAAAAAGCTACGTCTTCATTCTCCGCGGCCAATTTTTTAAACTTCGGCTTCATGATCCGGCAATTGCCACACCAAGAGGCAGCATACTGCACCATAACCTTATCGTTATCGGTTAAATATTGCTGTAAATTATCTTCAGTTAATTCCAAAAACATAATGTTCTGTTTATTAATTAGCGCTAAAATATTCTGCAACGCCTGTTCTATTTGCATTCATTGCTTGTTTTCCTTCTTCCCAATTTGCAGGGCAAACTTCGCCATGCTTTTGCACGTGTGTATATGCATCTATTAAACGTAAATATTCTTTCACGTTTCTGCCAAGCGGCATATCGTTTATACTTTCGTGGAAAACTTTACCTGTTTCGTCTATTAAATAAGTAGCTCTAAAAGTTACGTTAGAACCTGTATAGGTTTCATTTCCTTCTTCATCGTATTCCACATCTTGCTCTACAATATCTAACAAGTTAGCCAATTGTCTGTGTGTATCGGCCAATATTGGGTAAGTTACACCTTCTATACCACCGTTGTCTTTTGGGGTGTTCAACCAAGCAAAATGTACTTCGTTGGTATCGCAAGAGGCGCCAATAATTAGCGTATTTCTATCTTCAAACTCGCCGATAGCCGCTTGGAAAGCGTGTAATTCTGTTGGGCAAACGAAAGTGAAATCTTTCGGATACCAGAACAAAAGCACTTTTTTATTTTTGCCAACCGCTTCTTCTAAAACATTTATTTTTAAATCGTCTCCCATTTCAGTCATTGCATCTATACTAACGCTTGGGAATTTTTTTCCTACTATTGCCATAATTCTTAAATTTTGCACAAAGATACGGCAAAGAGAGCCGCCAGTCAATCAAATTAAAGTAAATAGCCATCATTAATAAAGATACGGCCATAGATAAAAACTATAATGGCCGAGATTATTATAGACACAATCTTTTGGACATTTGAAAACCAATGGAGCTACATTTTCGCTTAAACCTTTTTATCTTAACCTTAATAGTTAATGCTTAAACCATTATAGCCGCCTTTTTTGCGCTGCTCTAGTCCCCTTTATGGATTTAGGGGTTAATACTTATCTTTGGGGCTATCTATTTCTATGGCAAGAATAATGGCATTCGATTATGGAACAAAGCGCATAGGCCTAGCCGTGACCGATCCCTTGCAAATTATAGCCACAGGGCTAGCCACCCTGCACCCAAAAGATGCCATAGCTTTTGTAAAAAAATATATCGAAACTGAGCAGGTTGAGGCCTTTGTAATTGGCGACCCAAGGCAAATGGACGGCAGCGATTCGAATTCTAAGCAACACGCCAAAGGATTTGCAACTTTGTTGAAAAAAAACTTTCCTACCATTCCACACCATTGGGTAGACGAACGTTTTACATCAAAAATGGCACAACAAAGCATTATGCAGAGTGGCTTAAAAAAAATGGATAGACAAAACAAGGAACGCGTAGACACCATTGCGGCAACTATTATTTTGCAATATTTTATGGAGCAGAGGCGTTAGGAAAAGTGTAGAAGGTGGAAGGCACAAGTTGCCAACCTTACCGTCAAGGCACAGCTATTCTGACTTTTCGGGAAAGCAATCTAATAAATTGAGAAATCTTTCCACTAAATGTAATTTACGTAAAGTATTTAAAAGCATAAAATTGATGGAAAAAAACATAGAAATAATTAATCCGGCGCTTCAAGAGTTGATAGACAATTATTGCGAGCCAGAGCAAGAATTGCTACAACGTATAGATAGAGAAACAAACTTAAAAGTACTGATGCCACGCATGCTTTCGGGCCATTATCAGGGCAGAGTGTTAAGCATGCTTAGCAAAATGCTTGCGCCAAAACGGATTTTAGAAATTGGCACTTTTACTGGCTATGCAACACTTTGCCTCGCAGAAGGTCTTTCCACTGACGGCATAATTTACACTTTGGATGTAAATGTAGAGCTAGAAGACATGGTCCGCAAGAACTTTGCAGATTCTAACTTTGAAAAACAAATAGCATATATTCTTGGAGACGCAACCGAGTCATTAAAAAAAATCGATGAGACTTTCGACCTCGTTTTTATAGATGCGGATAAAAAGAACAACGGCAACTATTTCGACATGATTTTTGACCGCGTTCGAACCGGTGGAATCATCATTGTAGACAATGTGCTTTGGAGTGGCAAGGTGTTGCTAGAAAATCCGGATAAAGACACCAAAAACATAAATGCATTTAACGAAAAGATAAAGAACGACGACCGAGTTGAGCAACTCATTTTGCCAGTTAGAGATGGCCTATTTGTGATTAGGAAAAAATAACATCACGTGAGGAAAAAATAAAAGGATGAAGAAAAAAAACTGTTTGATGTTGTTCGTCTCCGCAATCTGCCTTTTTATAGGTCTGTTGAGCGCAACCAAAGCAAAAGCAACAGCTACCGAAGAGTACATTGCCGCCCATTTAGATTGCGCACAAAACTTAATGCGCACTTACAAAGTTCCGGCAAGTTTGATCTTGGCCGTTGCAATTCACGAATCGGCTTCGGGAAATAGTAAAATTGCCCGGTATCTAAACAATCATTTCGGGGTAAAAGGCCCAAACAGCAATACCGAAATACGATCAGCTTACAGAGACTACGATTCTCCTGATGAATCTTACCAAGGTTTTATAGATTTTTTAGAGGATAAATCTTCTTTTAAGTCTTTATTTGATACCTGCGATCAATACAATTATCGCGCTTGGGCACGCGGCATCCAACGGGGAGGTTATGCACACAGTAGAACTTGGTCAAGCCAAGTAATTGCCATCATTCAAAAATATCAGCTCTATCAATATGATGAACGGCCAGAAGATTACATAGAACCAACTTATCATGCAAGGCCCTCTAAAATGCGTAAAAAACACCGCATTTACGTTGTAAAACGAGGTGACAATCTGAATAGCATCGCCGATAAAAAAGGCACAACGGTTAAAACGCTGATGAAAAAGAATGGGTTAAAGAATTCGTTGTTACAACCAGGGAAAAGATTGAGGTATTAACACTCTATCCACAAGTGTTTAAAAACAAAGAGAAAAAGACACTCAACACACTGTACAAAGTTCGGTGAACCAAAAATTAAATGTTCATTAGCGTTTTTTATGGAAGAAAAACCAAGATACATATAGCTCAACTTTTGCTTTACAAATTATATGGGTCAAAAACCTTCAATCCATCAATATTCTTAAAGTCGGAAGTGTTGCGAGAGATTAGAGCCAAGTCATAGACAAGAGCCGTAGCAGCTATGATAGCATCGCCAAGAGCAATCTTTTTGGTTTGTCTTATCACAATTGTCTTCTCAATTACCGCTTCGCTTATGGGCAATATGCTTGCTATTTCCATAAAACCATATAACGGCTGCAATTGTTCTTTGGTTGCATTTACCCAGCCTAGCAATTCAATTTTGGTAACCGCAGAAACGTTTAAATCTACTGAAAAGAGTAGTGCTTTAGCATTTTCTGTCAGTTTGTTTCCAAAATTATCGATAATGACGTTGGTGTCTATTAAATACCTCTGTTCCATTCACCACGGGCTTGTTCTGCATGTAATTTTAATGACTTATAATCGTGCTCTGAAAGAACACCAGTAAAACTAGCTAAAGTTTTTTTAGGCTTTATTTTCTCTTCCTGGAGCTCGTCTTTTGCATAGAGAAGCACCTCTATTTCCCTGCCTATATAATTGGTGGGTATCGCCACACACAGGTTATTGCTTTGCGGAGTTACGATTGTCTTTATCATGTTTTAATTTGACTACTGGCGTTGGCCGGTTATGTTTTATGATGTTCATTCCGTTTAGGCGCCTTGCTAATTTATTTTTTACTCTTTGCATAAAACTTTATCGTTAAACACAAGTTCCTTAGGCTAGCCGCCAATTGGTAATTGAAAACATAAAGATAACAAAAACGCACTAAATAAATAGAATGCTTATTGGAATCTATTTGGTCATTAACGAAAAAATTGCTGTAGAAATCCGACTTCCAACTCCACCAAAAATCCTCACGTTAACGCGCTATCCACAAGTGTTTAAAAAACCGATTCATATTAGCGCGAAAAGAATCTAAATTTGGCAGATTATGCTAAAAATTCCTTCGTTAAACATACAAATGAAACTAATAATCTATGTATTAGGCTGTTGTATGTTCTTTTTTGCTTCTTGCGGTTCGAGAAAATACACCAAAAACAATAGGCAGATAGAGAAAAACGCCAATAAGGCAAGCAACAACAGTTATCAAAGTTATACCACGCTTAGTTATATAGATCAATTTAAGGGAGTTGCCATAGAAGAAATGAACACTTCTGGAATTCCCGCGAGCATTACCTTGGCACAGGGCATATTAGAATCGGGCAGTGGAAACAGCGACTTGGCGAAGTATGCGAACAATCACTTTGGGATAAAATGTACCTCAGACTGGCGCGGAAAAAGTTACTATCGAGATGATGACCAGAAAAACGACTGTTTCAGGGTGTACAAAGATGCGCGCGAATCGTTTAGAGACCATTCTGAGTTTCTAAAGCGCAAACGTTATAGTTTTCTTTTTCAGTTGGATAAAAATGATTACCGCAGCTGGGCACGGGGATTAAAAACTGCCGGTTATGCTACAAATCCAAAATATCCAGATATGCTTATCAATGTGATTGATAAATATCAACTTTTTCAATACGACCAACCAGAAACCGAAACGCAAAAACTGGTGAGAGAGGACAAGGTGTTTACAGAGATCAACGCAAACATTCCACAAGAAAAAAAGAAATTTGCCCCGGTAGAAAACCCTCCGCATAGCACAGGAACTATTAGCAGCGATGGCACCTATACCATTGTTAAAGGCGACACGCTCTACAATATCTCAAAGAGATTTAACCTTTCTGTAGATGAGCTGAAAAGTTTAAACAGCATGAACGACAATGTAATTAAATTAGGCCAAGTAATTAAGGTTAAATAATGTTAAGGCATATACCGCCAATTTTGTTATGCGTAACTTTGATGTTGGATGAAACTTTTTTTATGCATTGTTTTCTTTTCTAAAGTAGCTGTGGTTTGCTTGGCGCAAGAAAAGCCGTTGCAAGGTCTTGTTATAGATAAAGATACCAAGCAGCGCCTTGCCAAAGTGTACATTTACAATATGCGCTCTGGCGATGGCCTGTACAATAACACAAAAGGCGAATTTAATACTTATGCAAAACCAGGCGACACCTTGGTTGCTGCTTTGAGCGGATACGGCGTAGATACCATTGTGTACAGAGGGCAAGCTGCTGCATACTTCCAATTAAAATCGTTCGGAATTAGATTAAAAGACGTACAGATACAACAGAAAAAGTTAACGCCACAACAAAAATACGAGGAGACCTTAAAAGACAATCGCTATGCCATTTTAAGGGGAAGTAGTAAAGACATTTTAACCATAGGCGATCAAGGCGCGGGCTTGGGAATAGATGCCATTTACAATTTGCTAAGTAGGCAAGGAAAAAATGCGCGCTATTTACAAAAAGTGTTAGAAAAAGATTATAGAGAACAGGTGATTGACTACCGGTTTTCGCCGGTTTTGGTAACCCAAGTGCTTGGCATAAAGGGTGCTGAACGCGATGATTTTATGTTACAATATAGGCCAACCTATCAGTTTGTGTTAGATGCGAACGATTATGCTTTTAATTTATTCATCAAAAATGCCTACAAAAGTTACCGCATAAACCCAAGCGTACTTCGGCTGCCCGATCTACCAGCTTTAATTCATAAAGCCCCATGAAAGCGCCAGTATTAGTGGTAAAGAAACTGCCCGCTTTTGGTATGGCGTTGTTTCCCTTTATTTTGTTAAAGTCTGCAGATTATAAAAAGGACACCATTCTTTTAAACCATGAAAAAATCCATCTGCGGCAGCAATTAGAACTGCTGGTTCTTCCTTTTTATGTGTGCTATTTGGCCAATTATCTTATCAACCGACTAAAGTATAAAAACCATTACGAAGCTTATCGAAACATTATTTTCGAGAAAGAGGCTTTTGACAATGAGCGTAATCTAGGTTATTTGAAGAAAAGGAGTTGGTTTAGTTGGGCGCATCACAAGTGACGCCATTTGTAACAAGGTACTTTTAAAACTCCTCGTATCACTTTATTGTCTTAAATCAAGTCTACCAATGTTCCTAAAAGTAAGGCGGAAAGCATAAACGATAGCATGCCCAATACATAAGAAGCAAATGCTTTAACATAACTTGACTTTCTCTCCCCGTCAAAAAATTGCCCAAGGGCCCAAGTGCAGTATGCTATTCCTACAACACCTGCTATTGGCATTAAATTAACATGAGTAAACTCTGTGACGATTGCAAAAACAGAAAAAAACAGCATAAGCATCCCCATTACAAAACAAAGAAGAATTAAAATTTCATAGAAATTGTAGGCATATTTTTTAAAGAACAGTTTTGCCCAAAATGTTATAAATATGCCCATAATGATGTTAGAATATCCATAATGGTTTTTAACCCACTTAAAAATAAGACCTGTTGTAGATTTTTTCGTTTCCTCAAATTTAACGTAACCGTCTTCGATGTGAAAAAGGTGGCTTATAACTGTATAAATTAAAGAACTTACCACAATAAATATAATCGGTTTTACAAGCCTGCTTCTATTCTTCGATATAAAGTGTCTAACATTTTCTCCGGGGCGAAGCAACAATTCTTTAACAGTATACAAAATGCCCCGCTCAAAATGTAAAACGTGTTCAATTTCGTGAACAATGTAATGCCCGTTTATTCTTTTAAGTTTTGCTGGTTGCCCGCAATTGGGACAGTAATTTTCACTTATTAGGCTGTTGCAGTTTCCGCAATTGGTCATTTTTTAGGCGCTAATTGTTTTTTAGTTTGCTTTATAATAGCAATTAATGTTTTGGAATTGGCGAAGGCTGTTACTTTTTGAACGTCTGCCCAATAATCGACCGAAGATAAGTAGAATTTCAACAGTCCAAAATTTATTTGTTAGCCCTAATTTTTCGACCCTGTATTCGGCGTTCGTTCTATTGAATTGATAAATATTCAATTATGGTTTTTATACTTGGTTCTCGAAATCGTTAAGAAAAAAATATCTTTTGACCTTTGGGCGCTGCGAAACCATGGCGTACTGTTGACAAGCTCTTAACTAAGAACCTCCAGGTTTAGGAAGTGTTTCAGACACGTTGGCAGGGCACTTTATTATTTACCAAACAGCAATTATATTGTTAACTAGTTTAGAAACATATTCCGAATCGCTATTAACAAATCGTTGAAAATTATTCTTTTGCATTTGGACCTTTTAATTTAGATAAGGTAAGTAAATATGCTTGGCAATTAGTGTCGCTTCCCTTTCTTTCTTTTTCACTTAGCTCTATAATGCGGTCGATTGAACTCTTATCATTAAGGTTAGGCAACCCAAATTGATGCATTTCTGTTCAAAGAAAAGTTAGAATCGTTTTGATAGAGAATATTTTTAAAAATGATTTTATTTTCCGCTAATGTAAAACTAGATAAATATTCTATCGCGCTACCTTTCCATTCTAAGTTTTGATAAGTATTATAGATCTCTGCGTAAATAAGTTGAAGAATATCTATTTTATTATCAATAAGTATTTTTGCAATTGGCGAAACTCGTTTTGCCGGATTTTTTAACGCCTCAGAAAGCGCCCAAATTATCCTTATGAAAAGTTTAATCCCTCAAAAATGGCAAAACACATCCTCTATTTTCTTCGAGCTTCGAGAGAAAAGACAGCTTAGACTTTTCCTTATTGCGCCTTAAATTTATTTTTCACGCAGAAAGACAAAAACCTAATTTGCGCTCACATCTTTTTTTCTACCGTTTTTTTGTTTTTCTTTGTAACCAATGAAGAATCTTTTAGCCGTTTCTATTGTTTTACTAAGTCTCTGCTGTAAGCCGCTATTTGCTCAAGAGATAGATACTATTCCCATTAAAACCGATAATTTAAACTTAAAGCTTAAGCGAAACCCTTTGCCTAGCAGGCAGTGGCCGTTAAATTTTGAGACGGTAACCATAAAACCGATCATTGTAAATGCTAAAGTTAATTATTGGAAAACAATTACCTCCATAGCCCTAAACGTAAACCAGGCACAATTTAGTGATAACTGGAAAGGGGGCGGCGTTAACTCTATTGCCGTTGGCGGACAATTAAATTATAAGGCAGAGTATAATAAGAGCGATTATAGTTTTGTTACCGAAACAAATTTGCAGTACGGAAAGGTTAAAAATAAAGGGCAGTTACAAAAGAAAACCAATGACAGAATTTTCTTTGACAATAAAGCAGCCTTAAAAATCTCTAAAAACTGGTCGTTTTTTGGGTCTTTAACCTTCGAATCTCAGTTTGATGATGGGTTTAGTTATAAGAATCAAGATGATAATGAGGTAGCAACCTTAATTTCGCGATTTATGTCGCCGGGATATTTAACAGAATCAATAGGCTTTGAGTATAAGCCTGTAAATTATTTTTCGGCCCGTATTGGTACCGGAACCGCAAGGCAAACCTTTGTACTAGATACTACACTGTACAAAACCAATCCTAAAAATTACGGGGTAGATGTTGGTAAGAAAGTGCGCAACGACTTGGCTTTTCAGGTAGTAGCTAATTTTGAAAAAGAGATTTTTAAAAATACTGTCTTAAAATCTAGGTATGTGATGTTTATTCCCTACAAGGATCTAACATTAGCAAACATAGACCATCGCCTTGATGTAACACTAACCGCCAAAGTTAACAGGTTTATGAACACCAGCATAACTGGCGCGGTGCTATACGATAAAGATAACGACGCAAAGGTTCAAGCAAGCCAAGCGCTATCGCTGGGCTTCGCATTTGTGTTTCCCAGATAGGTAAAATTCAAAATCTTCTCTAAAAAGAACTTACGCGCAAAATTAATATCTTTGCGTTTAGATAAACCGATGGCCATATACCGAATATATGGTTCTTAGCATAAAATAAGATGTTTGATAATTTACAGGATAAGTTAGATAGAGCTTTTAAGGTACTTAAGGGGCAAGGAAGCATTACCGAAATTAACGTGGCGGAGACCATGAAAGAAATTCGGAAAGCAATGCTTGATGCCGATGTGAACTATAAAACTGCTAAAATCTTTACAGATGATGTACGGCAAAAGGCTTTAGGGCAAAATGTACTTTCGGCGGTGTCTCCTGGGCAGTTGCTAACCAAAATAATGAGTGATGAGCTCGCTGCTTTAATGGGTGGCGAAGTGGCGGAACTTGATACCAAGGCGAACCCAACAGTAATTTTAATTGCCGGATTAAATGGTGCGGGTAAAACTACTTTTGCGGGCAAGTTGGCTTTATATTTAAAAAACAAAGGTAAAAAACCATTACTTGTTGCTGGCGATATGTACCGCCCCGCTGCAGTAGACCAATTAGAGGTGCTTGGAACTTCGGTTGGCGTATCGGTATTTGCCAATCGAGCATCTGCAGATCCTGTTGGCATAGCCCAAGAAGGAATTGCCTATGGCAAGCAAAACGGTTTTAACGTGATTATTATCGATACAGCCGGTCGTTTGGCCGTCGATGAATCGCTGATGAACGAAATCTCTGAGGTTAAGGCCAAAACCAATCCACAAGAAGTACTTTTTGTGGTAGACTCTATGACTGGGCAAGATGCGGTAAATACAGCCAAAATCTTTAACGACCGTTTAGATTTTACCGGAGTTGTACTTACCAAATTAGATGGCGATACCCGCGGTGGTGCAGCGCTCTCTGTCAAATCAGTGGTTAATAAGCCAATTAAATTTATTGGTACTGGCGAGAAAATGGAAGCTTTGGATGTTTTCTATCCAGATAGAATGGCTTCTCGTATTTTGGGTATGGGCGATGTGGTTTCCTTGGTAGAACGTGCCCAAATGCAGTTCGACGAGAAGGAAGCCGCTGTGCTGCAGAAGAAAATTCGTAAAAATAAATTCGACTTTAACGATTTCTACAATCAGATCCAACAGATCAAAAAAATGGGTAACATGAAGGACCTAATGGGCATGATACCCGGTGTTGGAAAAATGATGAAGAATGTGGATATTGAAGATGATGCCTTTAAATCTATCGAGGTAATTATCCAGTCGATGACGCCATTTGAAAAAGAAAATCCAGACAGCATACAACAAAGTAGAAGAGTGCGCATAGCAAAAGGATCGGGCACAAAATTGGAAGAAGTAAACAAACTGATTAAGCAATTTGAAGACATGCGGAAAATGATGAAGCAGTTTTCTAATCCTGCCGCAGCCAAGGCAATGATGCAAGGAATGCCAAAAATGCCGTTTGGGAAGTAGGATTGAAGGAGAAGGCTTGACCAAAGCCGAAAGACCAAAGCGAAGGTTTCCCTTGACCGTAAGTGGTAATTGCCAAGAAGCATTTTACAGAAACTTTAAAGCAAGAAGGTTGAATGCTGAAAGTTCGAAGGTTTAAGGCTCAAATACGAGCGCTTGGAAAGCTACTTTCTTTGCAGATGCGTAGCTTCGGCCGAAATCGTAGCGGTGGATTTTAATCCACTGCACCTTTGAGGGTTTCTAAAAACCTATCCCATCTTAAATACCAACAACTTGCCGTTGGCATTTCTAAAAATTAGAAAAAATTACTGGAGAATAATAGCAATAAAGGTGTTGGCTTTAGTTTAGCAATAGCACGATATTTTAACAGCGACGCTCTTCTAGTCTTTTATCCCTCTCCTTTCTAAAGTTTTAACGCATCGGCAAGCAAAAATTTGTTAACTTAGCAATAGCCTAACCAAAACCAAATTTTAATGCTCGTAAAAACCTACGGAAGTGCCGTTTATGGCGTAGATGCGTTAACCATAACCATAGAAGTTAACATTAGTGCGGGCAACAAATATTTTATGGTTGGCCTGCCCGATAACGCGGTTAAAGAAAGTTTACAAAGGGTGGCTAGCGCGATAAATGTTTCTGGCTTACGCATGCCTAGGCAAAAAATTGTGGTCAACCTTGCTCCTGCCGATATAAAAAAAGAAGGTTCTGCTTATGATCTACCGATCGCCGTCGGAATTTTAGCTGCATCGGGTCAAATACCCAGCGATAAACTGAACGAGTTCTTCATTATGGGCGAACTATCTTTAGACGGCAGCATCCAACCCATACGCGGCGCATTGCCCATTGCAATACAAGCGCGAAAGGAAGGCTTTAAGGGCTTTATTCTCCCAAAGCAAAATGTTAGGGAGGCAGCCATTGTTGATGGCCTCTTGGCTTATGGAGTAGAGAGTTTAACAGAAGTGATTGGCTTCTTTAATGGTACTACTGTCTTAGAAGCCGTTTCTGTAAACACCAAAGAGGAATTCTTAAAGAATATAGGAAATTACGAACACGATTTTGCCGATGTTAAAGGACAGGAAAACATAAAGCGTGCGCTAGAAATTGCAGCCGCCGGCGGACATAATGTTATTCTAATCGGCCCGCCCGGTGCCGGAAAAACCATGTTAGCCAAAAGATTACCAACCATTTTGCCGCCATTAAACCTGCATGAAGCTTTAGAAACTACCAAAATCCATTCTGTGGCGGGAAAACTTTCGGCCACGGATGCACTGATGACGGTTAGGCCGTATCGAAGTCCGCACCATACCATTAGCGATGTAGCTTTGGTAGGCGGTGGCATAAACCCACAACCTGGCGAAATTTCTCTTGCGCATAATGGCGTATTGTTTTTAGATGAACTGCCAGAGTTTAAAAGAACTGTGTTAGAAGTGATGCGGCAACCGCTCGAAGACCGAAAAGTGGCCATTGCAAGGGCAAGATTTTCTGTAGAATACCCAGCCAGTTTCATGCTCGTTGCCTCTATGAACCCATGCCCTTGTGGATTTTACAATCATCCAGAAAAAGAATGTGTTTGCGCGCCAGGTGTGGTGCAAAAATATTTAAGCAAAATCTCTGGCCCTTTATTAGATCGGATAGATTTACATGTAGAGGTTACGCCGGTGAACTTCTCTGAGCTTGCCTCGACCAGAGACGCAGAAAAAAGCAACGAAATTAGGCAGCGCGTAATTAAAGCGAGAGAAATCCAAGACAAGCGCTTTGCCGATGACGAAAATTTACATTGCAACGCCCAAATGAGTCCAAAAATGGTACGAAAGGTATGCCAAATTAGCGATGCTGGAATTGCACTATTAAAAACAGCCATGGAAAGACTTGGCTTAAGCGCCAGGGCATACGATCGCATTTTAAAAGTAGCGCGTACCATTGCAGATCTTGCCGACAGCGAAACCGTAGAAATTGAACATTTGGCAGAATCCATCAACTACCGCAGCTTAGATAGACAAGGCTGGGCGGGATAAAGTAGATTAAGGCTAAGGCCGAGGTTAAGGTTGAGACTGAGACTGAGATTTAGGCTGAGAGTAAGGTTAAGGCATTAACCGATAGCGTGAGTTTTCTGCGCCAGTTATTAAATTTCTGCCAACGTGGTTATGCCTCCTTTAACCACTTCGTTTAAGGATACGTTAACTTTAGTTCCGATTGGAAGAAAAACATCTACCCGAGAGCCAAATTTTATAAAGCCGAATTGCTCTGCCTGCATCACATCGTCGCCTTCTTTTACATAACATACAATTCGCCTCGCCAACGCACCCGCTATTTGCCTAAACAACACTTGCACTCCACTTTGGTGTTCTACTACAACAGTGGTACGCTCGTTCTCTGTAGAGGATTTTGGATTCCAAGCGGCTAAATATTTCCCCGGATGGTATTTAAAGAACTTAACCACGCCAGAAATTGGATTTCTATTGATATGAACATTAACGGGCGACATAAAGATAGACACCTGCAAACGTTTATCTTTAAAATATTCAGACTCCTCGGTCTCTTCTATTACCACAACTTTACCATCTGCCGGGCAAATTACCAAGGTATCTCCGCCAGAAAAACTACGCCTAGGGCTTCTGAAGAATTGCAGCACAATCAGCAACATTACGAACGAAAGCACGTAAATCAACCATCTTAGCCAGCCAATATCGTAGTAACGATAGTCTACAAACGCATTTATTACTAAAATAAAAAGAATGGTAAGGGCAATGGTTGTATAACCCTCTTTGTGTATCGTCATTTGTAGGCAATTAAATTACAAAGGTGCGAAAAAAATCTAATGTGCGGTTTAGAAATGTTTAGATACTAAGCCAAGGGCAAAGCGCGTGTTCACGTTCCTGCTAACATCACACGGCATTCGTCTAAACCGCTTTATAAATATCGTTAGAATTACGGCCTAAGCCATCGTAATCTAAGCCGTATCCAACCACAAAATCATCTGGTATCTCAAAGCCTACATACCCTAGCTCTGGCACTTCGTGTTTTAACGCCATTGGCTTTAACAACAACGAACAGACAGTTACCGAGCTTGGTTGCTGTTCTCTTATCGTTTTTAAAATATGGCTAATGGTTAATCCAGTATCAACAATGTCCTCCACAATAATAATGTCTCTTCCCTTTATATTTTCGGGCAAGCCAATCAATTCCTTAATTTTACCAGTGGTTTTAGTTCCCTCGTAAGATTGTAAACGCATAAAAGCTATTTCGCAGTTGATATTAAGTTCTTTCACCAAATCTGCCATAAATAAAAAACTACCGTTTAACACGCCGACTATCAAGGGGCGTTTACCTTCGTAATCTACATTTAGCTGCACGCCAAGAAGTCTTATTCTTTTCTGGATCATATCTTTATCCAAAAAAATCTCGAATTGTTTATTGGCAATTGTAATTCTATTCATCAAATACACAGTTGGAATTAAAGTTTACAAATCTAAATAAGCAGATCAAATCGCCATTTTATTGTAGGCTCAGGACTTTCTATTTTGCTAATTGTTCTCCCGTTCCCTCCGTCGCTCTTCCCTTTTCTCTTGTCTAAGTTCTTTTTTAGTTTTCGCTGTATCTATCGGCAAGATTACGGTTCTGTGCGACGTATCTCTTTTTTCCTTTTTCTCGTCGCCAAAAAGCCTATCGAAAATGCTTTTATTTTTATCCTGCATAATTACAGGCGCCCCATCTTCATCATCAAAAGCAGCAGAATCTACAGCCAAAGAATCTGGCGCAATGTACTGGCGCAAACCCTCTCGCAAGCGCACATTATAAAAGCCATAAGCCGTGGTATCTCCTGGGGTTAATCCCCGTCTAGCCATTATATTGCCCATAAAGCTAAAGTATTTGCGCATATAGGGTTTCAAAGAACCGTCGGGCTCAAATTTATACATGGCCGCTTTTGGTTTGGGTACAATACTCGCAAAAAACAAGCCCTCACCTATACTTATTCCTGAGGGTTGCTTCCCGAAATAATACCTAGATGCTTCCCCTATGCCATAAATATTTTTTCCAAATTCTATAATGTTAAAATACACTTCTAACATACGCTGCTTGCTAATGAGGTGTTCATTCTCGATCAGCCAAACAATTAAAATTTCTTCTGCTTTACGGGCTAATGTTTTTTTCCTACTTAAATACACGTTTTTTACCAATTGCATACTAATGGTGCTTCCGCCTCTGGCAAATTTTTTCTCTTTGTAATTCGTAGCGATAGATTTACGGATAGATTCTTCTACAAAGCCATGGTGGGTAAAGAAAGACGGGTCTTCGGCTGTAAGTATTGCATTTTTTAAGTTGGGCGAAATGTTGTTTAATGTGGTAAAATTTGGGTTGGCAGGGCCGATGACGATGTCTCTCATTGGTTTGCCGTACTCATAAGGCGTATATACAAACGGCTTATTAATTTTTTGCAGATCTGTTTTGCCCCATTTTAAAATTTTAAAGTTCGAAGGAGTAAGCGTAGAATTAAATTTTACGCTATCTGGAATTTTGGTATCCAGATAAAAATTTAAGCTGTATTTCAACTTTCCCCTAACTTTCAATCCGTCTAAAGATTCGAACAGCCCCTGCGGAAATGCATCAAACAGATCCTGGGCGTTCTGCTCATCGGCAGTTAACTTAAGCTCATAAATTTTATGCGGCTTTAGCGTATATTTTATAAAGGGATGCAGCGTGGCATTTTTCAAATAAGCGGTAGAACTGCTGTCTAGCGAAAGAAAGTTTGGGCCAACCAATACATCTGCGTCTAGCTTCGCGCTAGGCACTACAATATCGTTAGCAGCAATTCTACTTTGGTTTAACAACATGTTTTTTACCGACCACGACCCAGAAATTCTAAAATTGTCGCCATCATAGTCGGCGTTCTTTAGTTCAGTTTGAAGTGTATCAAAATTAAGCTTTGCGTGCAGTTTATCATTTAAGTAAGGAAGCTCTAATTTTTTACCTTCTGCATAAGCCTTAAAACTAAGTCGCCTTTTGCCTGGCCTAACTTTGCCGTCTACATGCCAAACTGCGTAACCGTTATTTACTTTAATCGTCGATTTTAAATCTCCACCATCTATAGTTGCAAAAGTTTGAAAGTTTAATTTCGAGGTATCGTGATCATTAAGCTTAAACACCATGTTAACAACATCCATGTTGTCTGGTATCTTATACAGCACTTCGTTTAAAAGGTTGCTTGCTATATCTGCAAGGTTAACTTTGCCTTTGTTGTCTGTGCTATCGGTTTTTTTGCGCTTTAAAATAAAATCTATGTTGGTGGTAGAGTCTTTTAGCACGATGCTCATCATTCCGTCATTTAGCTTTACCTCAGATAACTTTACATTGCCAAACAACAGCGGAAACAATTTTACGCCCACCCGCAGCTTACTTATGTTGGCCAAGGTATCTCTATCTTTTGGCACAACAGTTATTTTTTGAAGCTCCACTGTGCTTAGGCCGCTAAAGCCTGCTTCGCCAATGCTTATTTTCAAGCCGTAATCTTTGTCGGCCTTATTTATGGCCTTTGCCATTATTTTTTTAAGTAAAGCTTCTCTTTTGCTGTAGGCAACAGCTCCCACTATGCCAACAATGATGATGAAAACGCCCAAAACCCACGCAGAAATTTTTAAATATTTCTTGTTGATGTTAATTTTTGGTAATTGCATAAAAGGAATTAAAAGATATTAGTGCCTAAACGTAGCATTTAAATGTTTATTTCGTGTTAAAATTACGGTTAAAAAGGCTAAGTTGAAGCATTTGTAAGTAGGTTTTGCTAATTTTGAAATTAAACATAAACCATGCAGATAAGCGAACAAGATATTTTAAACGCTTTAAAGAATGTTGAGGATCCAGATTTGAAGAAGGATTTGGTAACTCTAAACATGATTAAGGATGTGGCTATTGATGGGACAAAGATAAGCTTTACGCTAGAATTGACCACTCCTGCCTGTCCATTAAAAGAAATGCTCAAAAGCGCTTGCACCAACGCCATTAAAGAATTTGTTTCTGCAGATGCAGAAGTTTCTATACAGGTTACCTCTAGGGTTACACAACCGGTAAACTCCTCATCGCTAAACGAAATAAAAAATATCATTTTAATTTCTTCTGGCAAAGGTGGCGTAGGGAAATCTACCGTAGCAAGTAATTTAGCGGTAGTTTTAGCTAAAGATGGTGCAAAGGTTGGCTTAATCGATGCAGATATTTACGGCCCCTCAATTCCTACGCTTTTTGATCTGGTTGATGCAAAACCGGGTGCGGAGGAAACTGCAGATGGTAAAACCAAAATTTTGCCCATAGAAAAGCACGGCATAAAGTTATTGTCTCTAGGTTTTTTTGCAGATCCTGGCCAACCAGTTCCTTGGCGTGGACCAATGGCATCTAACGCAGTTAAGCAACTTTTTAACGATACCAACTGGGGCGCATTAGACTATTTGGTGGTAGATTTGCCTCCTGGAACCGGAGACATTCATATAACCATTACCCAAAGTTTCCCTATTGCAGGAGCCGTGGTGGTAACAACGCCGCAACAGGTTGCCTTGGCAGACACGCACAAAGGATTGGCCATGTTTAATATGCCAAGCATAAACATTCCGGTGTTGGGTGTGATAGAAAACATGTCTTACTTTACCCCAGCAGAACTGCCAGACAACAAATATTATATTTTCGGTAAGGGTGGTGGCAGAAAGCTAGCAGACCGTTTTAGCGTCCCTTTTCTAGGCGAAATACCAATTATACAAAGTATTGGGGATGCAGGAGATGCAGGAAAACCGGCAGCCTTGAACAACGACGCTTTTTTAGACACTATTTTCGGAGATATTGCAAGCAAAATTGCCCAGCAAATATCAATTAACAATGCACAGACAGCTGTTTGATAAAAATTTGCTAATTTTAAACTTTAAAGGTTAAAAAAATGAATTTAACAGAACGAGTAGAAGAGGCACTAGAAACCATAAGGCCGTACCTCATTACAGATGGCGGCAACGTTTCTGTTGAAGAAATTACTGCAGATTATGTAGTTAAATTAAAGCTTCTCGGAAACTGCGGCACCTGCCCAATGAGTTTTATGACCATGAAATCGGGTATTGAACAGGCCATTATGAGGGCCGTTCCAGAGATTACCGCCGTAGTTGCAGTTGATTTAGCAGAACAAGAATGACCTTAACATTTTTTAACAGCAGAATAGGCGCTTTAAGATTAGTTTTGCATAGATGAAATACTGCGTTTTCCTAATTTTCTTTGTTTTTTCTCTTTCGGCGTTTGCACAAAACAAACCGATACAGGATAAACTTATCCAATTTTCGGGAATTATTACAGACATCGACAGCGCAAACGTGATCCCTTATGTAACCATTACCAACCTTTCTGCAAAAGATACACGTGTAGCTGCCGATTATAGAGGTTATTTTACATTTATTGTAAATCCTGGAGACACCATTCTTTTTACCGCAATTGGGTATAAAAAGTTTTCTACCATTGTACCGCTAGGCACACCAGACAATAAATATACCATTATGGTAAAGATGACATCCGATGTAATTAACCTGCCAACGGTGCGTGTTTTTCCTTGGGCCACCACAGAAGAGTTTACGCGTGAGTTTCTTACGATGAAAATAGCCGATGACGACCTCGCCATTGCCAAAAAAAACCTTTCTAAATCATCTATCAATGGGCTAATCTTAACCCTGCCTAGAGATGGCGGAGAAATTAGCAGTCAAAATTATAGGTATAATTTCGATAGGCTGATCAATAAAAATATGGTTCAAACCAACCCACTGCTTAATCCTTTTGCTTGGTCCAAATTGATGCAGCAAATTTTTGAGGGCGATAAAAGTAGGAAGGAAAACTAAACTTTACCTCGCCTTTCTCTTACTCTTTTTCGGAAAGCGCATCTTGTAATCAATATCTACAATACCTTTAGAGATGTTGTCTAGTTTGCCTTTTAACATTGCTTTGCGCAGCACACTTACCCTATCTGTAAAAAGCTTGCCTTCTATATGATCATATTCGTGTTGCACTACCCTGGCCGGCATGCCTTCCAATTCTTCGGTATGTTCTACAAAATCCTCATCAAAATAATTTATTTGGACCTTTGGCTTCCGCATAATGTTTTCTCGAATATCGGGTATGCTCAAGCAACCTTCGTTAAACATCCATTCTTCTCCAGTCTCCTCTAATATTCTTGCATTGATAAATACCTGTTTATAGCCCTCAGTTGCTTCATCGTCTTTAAAATCTACAATAAACAACCGTATTGGCAAACCAATTTGAGGCGCCGCCAACCCCACACCATTTGCATGGTACATGGTCTCAAACATATCGGCAATTAACTTTTGCAAATCTGGGTATTCTTTATCTACTTCTTCGCCATGCTTTTTTAAAACTGGGTCTCCATAAGCAACAATAGGTAATTTCATATCAATTCTTTTTTCGGGCTTTTCGCCAAGCCCATTTATTTAACCTGTTTAATAGGCTTTTGGAGTTATTTTCATGCGCTCCGATATTCCGTTTAGCATCCCCAAAAAATTTTACAGCTACAAAAATAAGAATTATTCTGGCAAAGGATGAAAGTTAAACGTAGTAAACTTAGATTTATCTAACAATTCCTCGGCAATTTCAGCAAAATCCTTTGTACTTACCGCATTAATTTTATCAAACACTTCTTGTAAAGTATCTACTCTGCCATGATCTAACAAGCTTTTGGCCATGGAAATAATCAAACCCATTCTGTTTTCTTCGGCAAGAGCAATCTGTCCAATAAACTTATTCTTTGCTTTCTGTAATTGCAGCGTGTTTAAAGGTTTACCTTTTAATTTATCAATCTCTTTATAAATAAGCGTTAGGGCTTTTTGGTGCTTTTCTTGCTCTGTACCAAAGTAAATACAGAAAATCCCTGTATCACTAAGCGGCGCATAATTAGATTCGATGGTGTAGGCAATGCCGTATTTTTCCCTAATTTGCAAGTTGAGCACAGAACTCATTCCGTTACCTCCTAAATAATTATTCAACAACAATAAACCTGCTTTTTTTGGATGATGGGTATCAAAAGTCTGCAAACCCAACATACAATGGCTCTGGTTTATTGGCCTAAATCTAGTAACCTCGCTTTGGGGAAGAATGCTTGCTTTCTGTCTTTTATTTGAGGATGTGTTTTGGGGTACATCGCCAAAATGCCTTTCTCCGGTAGCACTTACCCTTTTAAAATTGTAATTGCCCAACAGGCCGATCACAATTTCATCTGTATGATAATTTCCCTTTATGAAGGTTAGCACATCATTTCTCGTAAAATTTTTTACCGTTTCTATCGTACCCAAAATATTATTACCCAATGGATTTCCGGCAAAAAGTACATCTTCGAAATCATCTTGTATTGCTTCCTCTGGCTGGTCTTCATAAGAGGCAATCTCATCTAAAATAACACTTTTTTCTTTCTGCATTTCCTCTTCGGGGAAAGTAGAATTAAAAAGAATGTCGCTAAAGAGCTCTAACGTTCTATCTAAATAAGGGTTTAAAAACGACGCATGAATACACGTATATTCTTTGGTGGTGTATGCATTTAGATCTGCGCCTACGCTTTCCAAACGGTTTAAAATCTGGTTGGTACTGCGCTTTTTGGTTCGCTTAAAAATTAAATGCTCTATAAAATGAGCCAAACCTGCCTTACCAACTGGCTCGTCTCTAGATCCTCTGTTTATTAAAACGCAAGCATGAGATATGGTACTTGCGCTGGGCGCATGCAGCAGCCTAATTCCATTCTGCAGCGTATGTAAACTATAGTCCATTGTTTACAAAGATAAGGCAATTTGCCAACAAAGAAGCCCCTCTCTGCATCTTTACATCTTTTAGACGCGGTGTGAAACAGCATCGTTAATCTATCCGTTTTATAACAGCCAAAACAATTAAACTTTGTGTTAAAAAAAATAGATGTTAACTTGGCGCCTAATATTTACGGTTTATAAGGCAATGGCTTTGGTGTATAAAAAAATAGTGGTAAAAATTGGTTCTAATGTGCTCACAAAGCCAAACGGGCTGCCAGACGAACCCCGTTTGCAGCACTTGGTAAATCAATTAACCAATTTAATGCAACGCGGCATCGAAGTAATTCTAGTCTCTTCTGGAGCGGTGGCATTTGGACGCAGCCTGAACTTAATATCAGAAAAAATAGACGCTGTAAAAGCGCGACAGGTATTGGCCGCCACAGGACAAATAAAGTTGATTAACGCCTACGCTAAGTTATTCGGCGAGCAGCAAATTAGCTCTGCCCAAGTGTTGGTAACCAAAGAAGATTTTAGAGATCGCACGCATTATTTAAACATGAAAAACTGCATGCAGACTTTGCTGCAGCACCACATTATCCCCATTGTAAATGAAAACGACGTAGTTGCCATTACAGAGCTAATGTTTACCGACAATGATGAACTTGCTGGCCTAATAGCCTCCATGCTAAATGCCGAAGCGCTGTTTGTACTAACAAATGTAGATGGCCTTTATGATGGTGATCCGGCGTTAGAGAATACACAGGTAATTACACAAATAGATAGAGAACCTGTAGCTTTAAACTCATTTGTGGCGAAGAATAAATCGTCTTTTGGCAGAGGCGGGATGGCTACAAAATTAAGCATGTCTCAAAAAATTTCTAAATTGGGCATTGCTGTACACATTGCCAATGGCAAGACAGACCATATTTTAACCGATTTATTTGATGGCAGCCCAACGCACACACATTTTATTCCTGGGAAAAAGAAATCTGGGAAAAAAAGATGGATTGCCCACTCAGAAAATGCAGCAAAAGGTGCGGTAAAAGTAAACAATGGTGCAAAAGCCGCGTTATCTGTCGGGAAGGCAATAAGCATTTTACCTGTTGGGGTTATAGAAATCATCAGCGATTTTGCCAAGGGCGATGTTATTAAAATTTTAGACGAAGACAACCAGAACATAGGTTTGGGAATTGCAGAATATGGTTCTGATAAAGCTAAAGAACAACTTGGCCAAGCCCACCAAAAACCTTTGGTCCATTGCGATTATTTTTTTTCTTTACTTTAGCTCAAAGCAATGAATAACTACACGATATATTTTCAACAAGCAAAAACTGCGTCCCATAATACCGTGCAAATCAGCACAAAGACTACGAATGCTGTGCTATTAGATGTGGCTGATGCATTAAAAGCAGATGCGGCTAGTATCCTTAGCGCAAACGCAAAGGACCTGGCCAAGATGCCAAAAGATGATCCAAAATACGACCGACTAAAACTGACGGAAGAAAGGATAAGCGCCATTGCCAGCGACATGGAGAATGTTGCCAAACTAGAAAGTCCTTTGGGTAAAATTATCAGCGAAAGCGTGCTAGAAAACGGTTTGAAAATAAAGAAAACCAGAGTTCCGCTAGGCGTTGTGGGTGTAATTTACGAAGCTAGGCCAAATGTTACTGCTGATGTATTTTCTCTTTGCTTTAAAACCGGAAATGTAGCCGTTTTAAAAGGCGGAACTGATGCAGATTTTTCTAACCAAGCCATTGCGAAGACCATTCATAGGGTATTAAAGGAACACGATTTAAATCCAGCTTTGCTTACATTATTGCCTCCAGAACGCTCGGCCACCGAAGCGTTATTAAACGCTAGGGAGTTTGTCGATGTAATTATTCCTCGCGGAAGCCAGGCGCTTATAAACTTTGTAAGAGAAAACAGCAAAATTCCTATAATAGAAACAGGTGCTGGTATTGTACACACTTATTTTGATAAGAGTGGCGATTTAGAAAAAGGAAAAGCGATTATCCTCAACGCAAAAACTAGGAGGGTAAGTGTTTGCAATTCATTAGATTGCGTATTGATCCATCAAGATAGGGTGCAAGATTTGCCAGCACTTTTATCGCCTTTGGCAGATAAAGAAGTACTTCTTTTTGCAGACGACGCCAGTTTTGAAGCTCTTTCTGGCAACTATCCGAAAGCGTTGTTAAATCGAGCAAAGCCAGAACATTTTGGCACAGAGTTTTTATCGCTAAAATTGGCTGTAAAGGTAGTGGAGGATTTAGATGGTGCGTTAAATCATATCGCACAATTTAGCTCAAAACATAGTGAAGCCATTGTTTCTGAAGATTCAGACGCTTTAGCAAAATTTTTAAACGAAGTAGATGCAGCGGCTGTTTATGCAAACGCATCTACCGCATTTACCGATGGTGCACAGTTTGGGCTAGGAGCAGAAATAGGTATTAGCACGCAGAAATTACATGCTAGAGGGCCAATGGGATTGGAAGAATTAACCAGTTATAAGTGGATTATTGAAGGAGATGGGCAAGTGCGACCGTAACCCCCGTAAACCAATAGTTAGCGGCAGGCTTTAGAGACCTAAATAATTACCAATGAACTTCATCATAAGAGAAACCAAAAACGTTAAGCAAGAAGATATAATTGAGATTTATAAAGCAAATCAGTGGTCTTCTGCTGAGAAACCCGAACAACTTTACAAGGCCTTATTAAACTCCCATTCTTTTTTTACCGTTTGGCATAATGAAAAACTCGTTGGACTAGGAAACGCAATTTCAGACGGACATTTAGTGGTTTATTATCCTCATCTAATAGTTCATCCTGACTTTCAGGGAAAAGGAATTGGAAAGCTTATCTTAAAAAAGTTTCAAGAAAAATATGCCGACTTCCATCAACAAATTTTAATCGCCGACGGAAAGGCAATAGATTTTTACGAAAAAAGTGGGTTTAAAAGAGCCGGAGAAACAAAATCAATGTGGATTTACCAAGGGCATGAGCACTAACGAGTCAACGACTAACAACAAATTTACACAAAAATGGCTGCCAGTTTTACGTAAAATCATCAGTTATTTAATTAATTTTTGAGGTGCGTAAATGGTTCTAAAAACAATGCAATTTCTGCACAAATTCGCAAAAAGTAAGCCATGGATTAGCGCTAAGGGAGGTCAAAACATCCTCCTCTTGTCGGAATAACCACATCAAAATTTTCTTTTCTCAATGCGGCGCTTAGCGATTCCAAGCATTTTACTTCGCCATGCACCAGAAACACTTGCTTTGGCTTTCCGGTTTCTCTAATTTTCTTTAACAAATCGTTATGGTCGCCATGTCCGCTTAACAGATCTGTTTTTCTAATGGTAGCATAAACCATTAATTCTCTGTCTTTTACCCTAACTATCGAATCGCCGCGAAGTAATTTGTTTCCTAGCGTTCCTTTAGCGCAATAGCCAATAAACAGCAACGTACAGTAATAATTTTGGATGTTGTAGTACAAATGATCTTGAATCCTACCGCCCTCTAACATACCAGCCGAAGAAATAATGATACAAGGATCTAGGTAATTGGAAACATCTTTGCTCTCTTTCATGGTTTGCACATAAGCGAGGTGCTCAAACTCAAATTCATCTCCTTTGGTTTGATAAAAATCTTTGGCTTCTTGATTTACAAATTTATGGTGTTTGCGATAAACCGAAGTTGCCTGAATAGCCATTGGGCTATCTACAAAAACCTGAATGGGAGGGAGCAAGTTTTTGGCAAATATCTGGTTAAGGGCAAAAACCAGCGATTGAGTCCTCCCGATGCTAAACGCAGGAATGATCAACCGGCCGGGGGTTTTAATGCATGCTTCTTCAATCTCTTTGATCAAGCGCTGCTCTAAAGTAAGTTCTGTGGTGTGGTATCTGCCTCCGTAGGTACTTTCGCAAACCAAATAATCTACCTCGGGCAATGGTTCTGGATTTACCAAAACCGGATAATTATCCCTGCCAATGTCTCCCGTAAAAGCTATTTTCTTTTCTTTTCCGTGTTCGTTCACCGTCAAAACGGCTGCAGCTGCGCCCAACAAATGCCCAACAGGCACAAACGTTAAACTAATATCTCCACTTATGCGGAAAGTTTGATTAAAGTTTATGGTAACCATCCTGTCCAAAGTTTCCATTACATCTTTTTGGAGATATAATGGTTTTGGCCCTGAAAATTTTCCGCGTTTTGTTCTCGGCGTACGCTGCGCTTTCCTTAAAAATATGTTTACCGAGTCGAAAAGTAGCAATGCGGATAAATCTGCCGTAGGCGGCGTGCATAAAATTTGGCCAGTAAAACCTGCGCGTAGCAAGGTTGGCAAATTGCCAGAATGATCTATGTGTGCATGGGTTAAGATAACCAGATTAATGCTAGCAGGATTAAAGGGAAATTCTAAATTATCTTCTTGATAAGACTCTTTTTCATAATCTAATCCGCAGTCTATTAATATCTTATAATTATCAATTTCTAACAGGTGCATGCTGCCGGTAACTTGTTGTGCAGCGCCCCAAAAGGTTAATTTCATGTTTTAGAGAAAATGTAATCTTGCTAAATTAGCTTAAAACGGTATTTATTTTAACAAAACGAAGTAATTTTTTAATTAAGTCACCGCCAAGCCAAAAATATAATAGCGCATTAAAAGCGAAAACCTTGCAGCCTCAGGTCTCCGACAACTAAAAACTGTAAAAAAATTTCTGATATTTGAGTTAGGCGATTAAAAATAATGGAAATAAAATGGACAGACGAAGCTAAGGAAACTTTTAAAAGCAATATCAGATATTTGTTGGAGGAATGGACGCACAAAGAAGTTGTTAATTTTACTCACGAAGTCTATAAGAAACTAGACCTTCTTGCAAAGTATCCAGACTTAGGCAGCTATGATGATGAATTAAAGTGCAACAGATATTTTGTTGTGAAACAAATTACGCTGTTTTATATGGTTCAGTTTGATGAAATTGTTCTTTTATCTTTTTGGAATAATTATAAGAAACCATTAAAAAGATTACAGTAATTCCCTTTTTATTTCTTCTATCACGTCATGATGCTTGGTTAATCTGCCAGCTTTATAATCCTCTTTTGCACTCCTAATACTTTCTTTAAGTTCAAATAAGTACGCTTCTTTTGGGCTTATTATTTTAGCAATTTCCAAAGCTTCATCTGGAGTAAACGAAGAAGCTTTCATTTTTCTATAAAAAGTTGCCGGCTTTATTCCTGTTTCTCTAATTATATGTTCCATTTTAAACGGGGAATTCTGTACCAATTCGCCCAATTTATTTAAAATGTTCTTATAAGTTATAATTTCAACTATCATAATTGATAAAATTTAATTATATTTTATGTAAAGATATTATATATTTATGAGTTCTCGTAGCAATGATTACAAGAAAAAGTTTGTGATTTTTGTTATAATCATAGAGACCACCTTTTTTGGGCCAAGGTTATTACCAAGTTTTAATCACTAAAGTTTAGGTACTCTAACTTAACCATATACAATTTTAGATAAATATTACACCTGTCAACAATTTCGATTCCATCAAATGATTTTGTAATTTTAACCTCCTAAAATGTAATCATGCAAGACCCATTCGATTTAGAAGTTGCCGGCGTTCTTTACGCTGCTTTTCCAGAAGGTAACGATACCTATACCATTTTTAAAGATGGTAAGGAACATCTCCAAATTATAAAAGATACCTCGGCAATTTGGCTAAAATTAGACTACAAGACAGAACTACCTATCTTTGAAGAAGATGAAGAGGTAATTGCCATTGGTAAGGCAATAGAAAATTACGTTCCTGAAGAACAAGAAGAGGATGAAGAAATCTAATTTACCTATTTTAGCAATTGCCCATGGCAACAACGAGCTATAACGAATTATTAGTTAAAATAAACGAGTTTATACGTAAGTTTTACCTCAACAAAATTTTACGTGGGAGCATTTATGCTTCGGCAATTTTGTTGTTGCTCTATTTATTTATTTTTATAAGTTTTTATTACCTCCATCCGCCAACCGCTGTTAAAACGATTATATTTTTTTCCTTCTTAATTATTGGCATCTTAACTGTTGGTTTCTTAATCATAAAACCATTATTTGCCATGCTAAAACTTGGCCGTAGGCTTAGTTTAGATGAAGCTTCGGTTATTATTGGCAACCATTTTGCAGATATTAAAGATAAATTACTTAACACACTTCAACTGCATCAGCTTGCCGAAAACAATCCAGCAAATACCACCCTTATTTTGGCCAGCATAGATCAAAAAATCGTAGAGCTGAGACCTGTACCATTCTATTCTGCAGTACGTATAGATGAAAATAAAAAGTATTTAAAATATCTTCTTGTTCCGATAAGCATCATCGTGCTCATTTCCATATTTTCCCCAATCATCTTAAAACAAGGAACTTACAGCTTTATAAAGTACGGTAAATACATTCCTCCCACAGCACCGTTTCAGTTTGTAATAGCAAATAAAAGCTTAAATGTTACGCAAGGCGATGATGTTAACATCGCGGTAAAAATTGTTGGAAATGATATTCCAAATGAGGTTTATGTAGCCGATGGGAAGAACACTTACAAACTGGAAAAGAAAGATTTAACAAACTTTAATTTTGCTATAAATAATATACAGAGCGATAAGAAACTAATTTTTAAAGGCGCAGGATTTTCCTCTAAAGTTTACGCGGTTACCGTACGGCCAAAAGCCGAACTTTTAACGGTTGCGGCATCACTCAGTTACCCAAAATACCTAAGCAAAAAAAGTGAAAAGATCGACAATGTGGGCGAGTTGCTCATCCCGGAAGGAACAGAAATAAACTGGCAAATTAAAACTGCAAAAAGTGATGTTGTTGTGTTTCTGCTCAATCACCAACCCCATAGTTTACCTGTACAAAATAATTCTTCAAATTTCAGTTCAGAAATTAGAGAAAATGCAAGCTATAGCATTTTGCCAAAGAACCAATTTTCTAACTCCAAAGATTCCTTGAGTCACCAAATTTCTGTAATAAAAGATCAGTTTCCAAGTATAGAAGTTAAAGAGAAGACCGATTCTATCTCTAGCAGGGCACTTTATTTTAGTGGGCAGGTGCAAGATGATTATGGCTTTAGTCGCCTGAGTTTTAAATATTACATTAAAGAAAATGGCAAGCTGGTTTCTAGCACTACCAAAAACATAGCAATTAAGGCAAATGTTACTGTAAACAATTTTTTCCTTTTTTGGGACCTGAGAAATATCGATTTAAAACAAAATCAATCTTTAGAATACTATTTTGAGGTGGCCGATAACGATGGAGTTAATGGAGCAAAAGTTTCTAAATCTTCTATTAAGACGTTTGTTCAACCTACAAAACAAGAAATTTCGGAGCAACTAAACGCAAACAGTTCTTCTTTAAAACAAAAAATGCAATCGGCCATTCGTTTGGCAAACACCGTGCAAACCGAGAGTAAAAAAATAGCCGACAAGCTTATCGATAAAAAGGAAATCTCTTTCGAGGATAAAAAAGACATAGAAGCTTTGCTAGATAAAAAGAAACAGCTAGACGAAGCTATTAAACAGATAAAGGACCTAAACGATAAAAGCAACCAGCAACGACAAGAAAACCAAGAGCAGACGGAAACACTAAAAGAGAAACAAGCCCAAATTAAAAACTTGTTTGACAATGTGTTAGACGAAAAAACAAAAGCGTTGTTGCAAAAGCTCCAGGCCTTAATGAATCAACAAGCAAAAGATTCAACAAAAGATGAATTGTCTAAAATGCAAATAGACAATAAAGGATTAAAGAATGAGCTGGATAGGATATTAGAGCTGTACAAACAATTGGAATTTGATCAGGGATTGGAGAACAACATCAACCGGTTAAACGAGCTGTCGAAGAATCAACAAAAACTTAGTGATCAACCAAAAGCATCAAATTTAGACAAAGCCAGTGCAAAGCAAAAACAAGACGATTTAATAAAACAGCTCGAAGAAGTTAAAGATGATCTTGCTAAATTAAATGATAAAAATAAACAGTTAGACCGGCCAAATGCATTCGACGACCCTAAAGATGAGCTGCAGCAGATACAGAAAGACCAGCAAGACAGTAAAGACGCATTAGATAAAAGCAAACCTAAAGAGGCAAGTCAAAAGCAAAAAGACGCAGCCGATGGCATGCAAAAGCTTGCGGAGAAAATGAAGCAAATGAATGCGCAAGGTGCAGAAGCCGAAAATAATGTGGATGCAAAAGAGCTGAGAAAGCTTTTAGAAAACCTACTTACCACATCCTTTACCCAAGAAAAGATTATGCTTGCGCTAAAACAAATGAGCACCAATGACCCCAGTTATAGAACAAATGTACAAGAGCAGCGAACAGTAAAAGATAACCTAAAAACCATTGCCGATAGCCTATATAGCTTAAGCAGAAGAGTACCGCAAATAGAAAGTACCGTTAACCAAGAAATGAATGCCATAAACTTTAATTTGACCAAGAGTTTAGAAAGTCTGGCCGACAGAAGAACGGCAGAAGGCAACCGCTACCAGCAGTTTACAATGACCTCTATAAATAACCTTGCGCTGATGCTAAACGAAGCTTTAGAGCAACTGCAAAAAGCAAATAAAAATGCAAAAGGTGGCAAAGGCAAAAAGAAACAGAGCATGCAACAGTTAAGGCAAATGCAAGAACAGCTGAACAAAAACATGCAGCAAGCCAAGCAGCAAATGCAAAAAGAAGGAAATAAGGGTAAGGTTGGGGCTGGCCAAATGAGCCAGGAATTTGCCAAGATGGCTCAACAGCAGCAGATGATCAGGCAAGCTTTGGAAAAGATAAATAGAGAAGACAATAAAGACGGCAGTGGAAAAATGGGCAACTTGAACGAAACCGTTCAAGAAATGAAAAAAACCGAAAGCGACCTTGTTAACAAAAGGCTGGAAGAAGAAACCATAAAACGCCAAAAGGACTTGGTAACTAAACTTTTAGACGCAGAAAAAGCCGACAGAGAACAGGATGAGGATAGCAAACGGGAGGCAAAAGCCGCCAAGCAATTTCCTCCATCTTACCAGCAGCGATTAAAAGAATACCAGCAACAAAAAGCAAACGGCGAAGACTTGCTACAAAAATTACCGCCTGCGTTAAATTACTATTATAAGAACAAGATTGCTGAATATTTAAAACTTCTTACCAATTAAACACCCCTTAAATTTAAATCTGATGCCATCTATACACTTTTTTAAAGAAGACACTACCTACAACCTACCCAATAAGCTGAAGGTTAAAACTTGGATACGCAATACCATTTCTGCAGAAGGGTTTACACTAGATGAAATGAACATTGTTTTCTGTAGCGATGAATATCTTCTAGAAATCAATCAAAAATACCTAGACCACGATACCTTTACAGACATTATTACTTTTGATAACAGCGAAGTCCATAAACAGATTACCTCAGACATTTTTATTAGCATCGAACGAGTCCGTGAGAATACTAAACTCTTTAAAACGAGCATTTACGATGAAGTGTGTAGAATTATGGTTCATGGCACACTTCATTTATTAGGCTACGGAGACAAAAGCAAACTAGAAAAAACAAAAATGACTGAAAAGGAAGATTTTTATCTCAGCAAAAGGATTTTCTAATCGCTTATCTAAGTCTTTTTGGCTTTCAAAGGAATTTGCTGTTAAATGGACAGCATTGGTTTCTATTCCTTTCGAAATTCTTTTTTCGTCAAGCATTTTACGTAGTTTGTCTAGAGAAAAGAGCTCTTTGTATAAAATCCAGATTAACCTGCAACGTTTTTACCCTACAACCGTCTAATAGATGTAACAGCTTTTGCTGCTACTAAATAAATAGTTTTAGTTGATAATTAAAAGCGGGAACGGAGCGAGTCCTAACCGCTTTTTTTACTCTTTTTAGATACAAGTAAGACTAAATGATCAATTAGCTACTGCCAACCCGCAAATTGACCCTTTAATGAGCGCCTTAACAAATATTATGAGTACTTTTGCCAGATTTTAAACCCTAAAAATTTCAAGACTTGAGCACTTTAATTGCGGCAGAAGACGTAGGACACGCATTTCATGATGAATGGTTATTTAAAAACCTAACCCTCGGCATAAACAGCGGACAGCGAGTGGCTTTGGTGGGCATAAATGGCTCTGGCAAAAGCACTTTGCTTAAATTATTGAGTGAAGAATTTCCGCCTTTAGAAGGAAAGGTTGTGAAAAACAAGTCTGTTAGAGTTGGTTTTTTAAATCAAGACCCTCAATTTAATCCAGGAGACTCCATTAGCGACTTTATTTTTTCGATGGACAATAAGCAACAGCAGTTGATTAGAGAATATGAGCAGTTGTTAGAAGATCCAGAACCAGATGAAAATGTTCTCGCTCGGCTATACGAAGACTTAAGCGAGCACGACGCTTGGGAATACGAGCATAAGATAAAAAACATTCTAAATAGGATGGGTATTTCTAGGCTTCAACAGCAAATAGATACCTTATCTGGGGGACAAAAAAAACGTTTAGCACTTGCCAAACTATTAATAGAGGATCCAGACCTTTTTATTTTAGACGAACCCACAAACCACTTAGACATTGATACCATTGAGTGGCTGGAGAAACTTTTAACCTCTGGCAACAAAACCATTTTGTTGGTTACACACGATAGATATTTCTTAGATAATGTTTGTAATGCGATAGTGGAACTAGATAGGGGAAAGACCTACAATTACCAGGGAAACTATGCCTTTTTTTTAGAAAAGAAAAGCGAACGCGAAGCAAGCGACGCAAGCAGCCTACAAAAAAACCAAAACCTTTTGAAAAAAGAGCTGGAGTGGATGCGCAGAATGCCACAGGCGCGAGGAACAAAATCTCAAGCTAGGATCGATGCCTTTTACAATTTAGAAGAAAAAACCAAGAAAAAATCAAATACAGGTAGTGTTACCTTAAATGTAAAAATATCTAGGCAAGGTGGAAAAATTCTTGAACTAGACCACATCGGGCAATCTTATGATGGAGTAAAAGTGATCAACGACTTTACTTATACATTTAAAAAAGGCGACAGAATTGGTGTTGCTGGAAAAAACGGAACGGGGAAATCTACCTTATTAAATATCCTAACGAATCAACAAAAACCAGAGCACGGAAACGTTAGTATTGGCGAAACAACGGTCTTTGGATATTATAAACAATCGGGACTTTCGTTCGACCCAAAAATGCGGGTAATCGACATTGTAAAATCGGATGCCGAATACATTAAAATGGCCGACGGTTCAACCATTACCGCCTCACAACTATTATCTCTTTTTCTCTTCCCGCCAAAAAAGCAACACGGAATGGTTGAAAAGTTAAGTGGGGGAGAAAAAAAACGGTTGCATTTGATGAAGGTATTGATGCAAAACCCAAACTTTCTTATTCTGGATGAACCCACAAACGACCTTGATATAGACACGCTAAATGTACTTGAAGAATTTTTAGAAAACTTTCCAGGTATTTTAATGTTGGTTTCTCACGACAGGTATCTGCTCGACAAAATGTGCGACCAGCTTTTTATAATGGAGGGAAATGGAGGGGTTAGCGTTTATAACGGCAATTACTCCGAGTTTAAAATCAGTTTAGATCAGCCGAAGACAAAGGCAGACAACTCTCCAAAAAAAACCAATGTTCCAGAAAGCTCCATCATCGCAAAGAAAAAACTAAGCTATAAGGAACAAGCGGAACTTGACGATAGCGAAAAGAAAGTGGCCGAACTAGAAGAAGAAATAAACAAAGTAAACGGCGAGTTCGAAAAAATTGCCGCAGCTGATTTCTCAGCGATACAGGAAGTTTCAGAAAAATTAGAAAAATTAAACAACGCTCTAGACTTGGCGATGTCTAAATGGCTAGAGCTCTCAGAATAATTGTTTCACGTGAAACAACATAGAAAATTTAGTTCCACGTGAAACATTAATAAAAATAAAGATGTTTGATAAATACGATTTAGTGGTAGTAGGGGCGGGACACGCAGGCTGTGAAGCAGCGGCGGCAGCTGCAAACCTTGGCTCAAAAGTTCTTCTAATAACCATGAACATGGGTACTATTGCCCAAATGAGCTGCAACCCCGCCATGGGTGGAGTTGCAAAGGGCCAGATTGTACGCGAAATAGATGCAATGGGCGGCTACTCGGGTATCATATCAGATAAAAGCACCATCCAATTCCGCATGCTAAATCTTTCTAAAGGCCCAGCAATGTGGAGCCCGAGAGCGCAAATAGATAGAATGCGCTTTGCGGAGGAATGGCGCCTAGCACTTGAGCGAACAAAAAACATAGACCTTTGGCAAGATAGCGTTGTAGGAATTTTAGTAAAAAACGAAAAAGTTTACGGTGTAAAAACTTCTCTTGGAATTGAGATAGAGAGTACGGCGGTGGTTTTAACCAACGGAACTTTTTTAAACGGAATCATACACATTGGAGAGAAAAAATTTGGCGGTGGCAGAACTGCCGAGCGCGCTTCAATTGGAATTACAGAGCAACTGGTAGGCCTAGGAATGCAATCTGGGCGAATGAAAACCGGTACTCCGCCAAGGGTTGATGGTAGGTCGTTAAATTATGAAAAAATGGAAGAGCAGTGGGGCGATGAAAACCCCAGTAAATTTTCTTTCACAGACACAAAGCGTTCAACAGAACAACGCTGCTGCTGGATTACCTACACCAACACTGCGGTCCATGAAACACTTAAAGAAGGCTTTGAAAAATCTCCGATGTTTACCGGACGAATTAAAGGACTCGGACCAAGATATTGTCCATCTATAGAAGACAAAATAAATAGGTTCTCGGAAAGAGACCGACATCAAATCTTCGTTGAGCCAGAAGGTTGGAACACTTGCGAAATTTATGTGAACGGTTTTTCCACTTCCCTGCCAGAAGACATACAACTAAAAGCACTCAGACTAATCCCGGGTTTTGAAGATGCAAAAATGTTTAGACCAGGATATGCCATAGAATACGATTTTTTTCCACCAACACAATTAGACTTAACTTTAGAAACCAAACAAATTAACAACCTATTTCTAGCTGGCCAAATTAATGGCACTACGGGTTATGAGGAGGCAGCTTGCCAAGGATTTATGGCAGGAATAAATGCCCATCAAAAAATAAATGAAAAAGAGCCTGTGATCATGAAACGATCGGAGAGTTATATCGGCGTATTGATTGACGATCTGGTTACCAAGGGCACTGAAGAACCATATAGAATGTTTACTTCTAGAGCAGAACATCGTTTGCTATTGAGGCAAGATAACGCAGATATTCGACTGACTCCAATAGGCCATAAACTTGGCTTAGTATCAAATGAACGATTAGAAAAGGTAAATAAAAAAATTGCCGATGCAGAAGATTTAATTAGATTTACTAAACATCAGGGTATAGAAATGACTGTGGCAAATCCTATGCTCGAAAATCTTGGCTCTAGTGTATTAACACAAAACGTTAAAATATATAGTTTAATTGGAAGACCACACGTAGGGTTAAAAGATTTAATTTTAGTAAGTTACCCATTAGCAAAAGCAACCGAACACCTAAATGAAGAAACAATAGAACAGGCCGAAATAAAAATAAAATACGAGAGCTATTTTGAAAAGGAAAACGAGATCGTTGCGAAGATGTTGAAGATGGAAGATAAGTCTATAAGTGCAGACTTCGATTACAATAAAATAGTATCAATCTCTAAAGAGGCAAGAGAAAAGTTATTTAAGGTGAAACCGAGAACGCTTGGTCAAGCTTCTCGTATATCTGGAGTTTCTCCGTCAGATATTTCTGTTTTGATGGTATATATTACCAAGTAACTGGTTATCAATATTTTAAATAATATTTACACACAAAAAATATCATCCTATCTAACGTTAAAAAAAATATTTTTTGATGTTGAATATCAAAGAAGCCAAAAATGCCTTAAAACGCTTGAAAATGCGAAATAAACGAACACCTTTTTTTAGCTTGATAAATTTGTCTGTTTACGGCATTTGTGGTCTATTAGCGGCTTGTGCAGTCCCACAAAACCCACAGGGTGGGCCGAGAGACACGACTCCACCTAAGGTAGTCACCATGATTCCAAAAAATCTGACTAAATATTTTAAGGCAAAAAAAATCACCATCGAATTTGACGAATATTTTAAATTGAATGATGAGTTCAAAGAATTTAGCATTTCGCCAGATCAAGAAAAACCACCTATCTTAAAAACTAAGGGGAAAAAACTTGAAATTGATTTGCAAGATACTTTAGAGAAGAACACTACTTATACCTTAAACTTTGGGAAAGCCGTTGCCGATGTTAATGAAGGAAACGTAATTAAAAACTTGAGTTATGTTTTTTCTACTGGAGCAAAAATAGACTCTTTACAGCTAAGTGGAACCGTAGTAAGTTCTTTAACTGGCGAACCCGAATTAGATGCTACCGTCTTTATCCTTCCACTTAACAAAGATTCATTGTTAGGCAAGAAGCGACCTTCTATCTATACCACCACAGACAGTTCGGGACGTTACCAGCTGAATAATTTAAGAGAAGACTATTATAAGGTTTATGCAATAAAAGAACCAGGTGGCGGCGGCGACAAAATCTATCAACAAATTTCTGATGAAATAGGATTTAGAAAAGACACGGCCCACATAGACAAAAACATTCAAAACTACGATATACAAATCTTTAAAGAAAAAGCAACAAAATACAGAACTGTTGAACGAAAGTTCAACTTAGATGGAAGTATGTTTTTCGTGTTTAACCAGCAGTTAAAAGAACCTAAAATTAGTGTTATCCAAACAACTGAACTAGATAAGGATAAATATGTATCGTTTTCTAAAAATAACGACACGGCAAGAGTATGGCTTGGCAAATTAGATTTCGATTCTGTAAAGTTAGAAATCTCTGCCGCCGGAAAAAAACTAGATACCATATCGTTTACGCGCGGCAAGAAAGACGACTATAAAAGAGAACTAACGTTTACCGACAATACCAACGATTTAAAACTTAGTCCGTTTAGTTCTTACACATTAACCGCCAATTTTCCTATTGCCAGTGCAGATCCATCCAAAATTACCTTGTTAGATGACTCTGTAAAAAGAACAAATTTTGAACTCGTAAAAGACAGTGTGGATTTTTTAAAATACCACCTCAAATATCCATGGCGAACAAAAAAAACCTACACTATAAAGTTAGAACCGGGTGCATTTACCGCTATATTTAACACCAAAAATAAGGCGATTAATAAAGTTTTTACGCTTGGGAGCAAAGACGATTATGGCACGTTGACACTTCATGTAGAAGTTCCAGATACAACCAAAAGTTACTTAGTAGAGTTTATTTCCGAACGAATGGAAACAATTAAATCTTATCCCATAAGCAAAAATCAAACAATAAACTTTGCAAACTATCCCTCTGGAAAATATTACATCCGAGTTGTCTACGATGCGAACAATAATGGCAACTGGGACACAGGAAATGTTTCTGCCGGCTTGCAACCGGAAAAAATTTGGTATGATCCCGTGGAGCGCTCTCTAAGGGCAAATTGGGAACGAGAAGATAAACTTATCATCCCACCACCTCCTGATAAACCAACCGCAGCCCCGTTTAAAAAACCAGGAACTGAAAATAATAATAATATAAACAAAAATATTAACAACAAGAATATTAACAACAACGATAACATTAATCGAAAATTTAATTAATACCTAGATTTTATCTTGAAACCAACTGCTGTATAAGATGTAATTGTCTGGCAATTTTCTTAACAAATCACGTTGATGATCTGAGATGGGTTTTATCTTTTTTGCGGGTGTACCTGCATAAATATAACCACTTTCGCACACCGTATTTTCTAAAACAACCGAACCTGCAGCTACAATACAAAACTCTTCTATTACGGCATGATCCATAACAATGGCATGCATTCCTATTAACACATTATCTTTTATAATGCATCCATGCACAATGGCATTATGACCGACAGAAACCCTATTTCCGATGGTTGTTGATGCTTTTTGATAAGTAGCGTGTACAACCACTCCATCTTGAATGTTAGTTTCATCGCCAATAGAAATTCTATTTACATCACCTCTTATCACAGCATTAAACCAAATAGAACATTTTTTTCCGATGGTTACATCGCCTACAATAGTAGCATTTTCCGCAATAAAACAATCATAGCATATCGTTGGAAAAACTCCTTTTACAGGAAGTATTAATGGCATGTCTTTAAAATTTAGAGTATCGTGTCGTGAATTTTTTCTATGCGCCAGTCATAATCTGTGGTATAATGTAATCCCCTACTTTCTCTGCGTTCCATGGCAGATTTAATAACAAGATAGGCCGCTTGTATTACGTTTCTTAGCTCACAAAGTTTAACGGATACTTTGTTCTTTTTATAAAATTCCTCAGTCTCTTCATAAATAAGAAATAATCGACGATAGGCCCTTTGAAGCCTAAAATCTGACCTCACAATACCTACGTAATCGCCCATAATCCGCTGTGTTTCTCGTAAATTATGGGTAACAAGAATATCTTCATCAACTTGGGTAACACCTTTATCATCCCAATCTGGAATATCATCGGGTATACTATTGTCTTTAAAATTCTCTATTGCATCCTGATAAATTCGATGTGCAAAAACGGTTGCTTCTAATAATGAATTAGACGCCAACCTATTAGCACCGTGCAATCCGGTAGATGAACATTCTCCGCAGGCATATAAATTCTTAATAGAAGAACGACCATACTCGTTAACCATTACTCCTCCGCACATGTAATGAGACGCAGGCGTAACAGGAATATAATCCACAGCCATATCTATTCCAATAGAAAGACACTTGGCATAGATATTTGGAAAATGTTTCAAAATATCTTCCTTACTTCTCATAGTTATATCCAAGTAAACAAAATCATCTCCAGACTTCTTCATCTCTGCATCAACAGCTCTGGCCACAATATCGCGGGGTGCCAGAGATAACCGCTCATCATATTCTTGCATAAACTCGGTACCATTCTTCCGCTTTAAAATACCTCCAAAACCTCTTACAGCTTCAGAAATTAAAAACGATGGATACTCGCCAGGATGATACAATGCTGTAGGATGGAATTGTATAAACTCCATATTTCTTATCTTACCCTTAGCTCTATAAACCATTGCAGCACCATCGCCGGTAGCAATAACCGGATTGGTTGTGGCAGAATAAATATGCCCAGCGCCACCAGCAGCCATAACCGTTACCTTAGCCAGAATCTTTTCAACATCGTTAAGACCTGTGTTAAAGGCATATACGCCATAACAGTTAATATCTTCACTACGTTTATCAACAAAAGTACCTAGATGATGTTGGGTGATCAACTCCAAAGCAAAGTAATGTGTTAACATCTCTATGTTTTCGTTTTTATGAATTTCTTGGAGCAAAACACGCTCTATTTCATATCCGGTAACATCTTTGTAGTGCAACACCCGGTGTGCAGAATGTCCGCCCTCTTTGGCAAGGTCGTAAAAACCAGACTTATCTCTATCGAAATTTATGCCATAATCTATAATTTCTTGTATGCGCTTTGGGCCTTCACTCACAACAATCTCTACTATCTTTTCATCACAAAGACCATCGCCAGCAATCAAGGTATCAGAAATGTGATTTTCAAACGAATCTTGCTTGTCAACCACCACGGCAACACCACCTTGCGCATATTTTGTATTAGACTCGTCTTCATTTGATTTTGTAACTATTAAAACCTTGCCGTGTTTAGCTGCCTTTAATGCAAAGCTCAAACCTGCGATGCCCGAGCCAATTACCAGAAAATCTACTTTCCGCATTTATCTATATGTTTTAAAAAACTATGTTAACAAACCCATAACAATTGTTAATTTCATGTGCACTTTGAGCTAACAAATTTTATTGATTGTTTAAAGATAGCTGAAAATACCAGACTGACCCTTTTCTTTAATCAACTTTTAAGCAAATTTCTATTAGTAACTAACTTTTTCAAGTTTATAAACAATTAACATTCTACTATTGAAAAGTTAAATCTAATTTATAAATTTCGTTGTAAATGAGCGAAGTAGTATTTCTAATTGCAAACAAAATTGTTGACAATTGCTTAATAACTTAAAAGGAAGAGTCTATTTTAGAAACTTGCCAACAAAGTTAACACACTAATAAAAATTAATAAGTATATATTTAAAATAACTATTAAATATTAAAGTGTGGAAAGCATGTATCTTTGGAGAAGCTTCGAAAGGATAAAAAACAAGTTATGGATATTTTAGAAGAAATTAAACAGAAAGGGTTTGTAGACGAACCGATAGACCCGACTTTAGATCTTTTTAAAGAAATAGCAGAATTAAAAAAGGCTAAAAATGCCATTGTATTAGCACATTACTATCAAGAACCTGATATACAAGATATTGCAGATTATATTGGCGATAGTTTAGGATTATCGCAAGAGGCTGCAAAGACTGATGCAGAAGTGATTGTTTTTGCTGGAGTTCATTTTATGGCCGAAACTGCAAAGATTTTATCACCAGAAAAAACGGTTTTATTGCCAGATGTAAAAGCTGGATGCTCTTTGGCAGATAGTTGTCCGCCACATTTGTTTAAGAAATTTAAGGAGAAATACCCAGATCATTTAGTGATCACTTACGTAAACTGTACTGCAGAATTAAAGGCAATGAGCGATATTGTTTGTACCAGTACCAATGCTGTACAAATTGTGCAAAGTTTGCCTATAGAACAGAAAATTATTTTTGGTCCCGACAGAAATTTAGGTGCTTGGGTAGCTAAAAAAACAGGTAGAGATTTGGTGCTTTGGAACGGTGCGTGTATGGTACATGAGATTTTTTCTAAAGAGAAGATTACAAAACTCAAAGAACGTCATCCTGAAGCAAAATTTATAGCTCATCCAGAATGTGAGGAAGTAGTGTTGAAAATGGCCGATTATATTGGTTCTACCACCGGTTTGTTAAAATACACCATAAATAATCCAGCCAAAGAATTTATAGTGGCAACAGAAAGTGGCATTATCCATCAAATGGAAAAAGCAAATCCCACAAAAACTTTTATTCCTGCACCACCAAACAACAGCTGTGCTTGTAATGACTGCCCGTACATGAAAAGAAATACCCTGGAAAAGCTTTATTTATGTTTAAAAAATGGTTTACCAGAAGTTACCGTTCCAGAAAATATTATTGCACTAGCTAGAAAACCAATACAACGTATGTTGGATATCTCTGCAGAATTAGGATTGTAACATGAAGGCAAAAGTTATCCTAAAGAATTACGGCAGCCTTTTGTGGTTATTATTAGGGATAATTTTAGGAAGTATCTATGGAATATTTTTTGGTGAAAATATAGAAGCCATTAAACCGCTGGGCGATATTTTTTTAAATCTTTTGTTCACGGCCGTTATTCCTTTGGTATTCTTTGCGGTATCATCGGCCATTGCAAACATAGATAGAGATAAAAAATTAGGTAAATTGCTAACGGTTATGGTGTTGGTGTTTTTGTCTACGGTACTTATAGCGGCGTTACTTACGTTAACAGCAACTTGGTTTTTTCCCATTACACAGCACATTTCTGCAACTGTATTTTCTCCAGAAACAGTAAAATCTCAAAACGTTGGCGAACAAATAACTCAATTGCTAACGGTTAATGAGTTTTATCAAATTGGTAGCAGACAAAATATGCTAGCCCTAATTATTTTTTCTGTACTTGTTGGCTTTTCAACGCTTTACGCGGATGAAAAAGGAACTGCTTTTAAAAACTTCTTAGTTTCTGGAAATGAGGTGATGAAGAAATTAATAATCTTGATTATGAAATTAGGACCTATTGGTTTAGGTGCTTATTTTGCCTATCAGGTTGGTTTTTTTGGTCCTCAACTTTTTGGTACTTATGCAAAGGCATTAGGACTTTATTATGGAGTAGGAGCATTTTATTTTGTAGTTTTCTTTAGTTTATATGCTTTTGTTGCTGGTGGTTTTAAAGCAATTAAAATCTTTTGGAAGAATAACATTGTGCCAGGCTTAACAGCTGTAGGCACTTGCAGCAGTATTGCTACAATACCAGCAAATTTAGATGGAACTGCAAAAATGGGCGTACCAAATTACGTGGCAAATGTAACGGTACCGTTGGGATCTACTTTACACAAAGACGGTTCTAGCATAAGTTCTATTGTTAAAATAGCCGTTGTTTTTGCTATTTTTGGGAAAGATTTGGCACATGTAGATACTATTTTGCTGGCGCTAGTAATTACCGTATTGGTAAGTATTGTAGAGGGCGGAATACCAAATGGCGGATACATAGGCGAATTATTGATGATTTCTGCCTATCACCTTCCACCAGAAGCGTTACCGCCAGCAATGATTATAGGTACCTTGGTAGATCCTATGGCGACACTTTTAAATGCTACAGGCGATAATGTTGCTGCCATGTTGATTGCGAGATTTACAGAGGGTAAAAATTGGATGAAAAGTAAGAAAAATGTGTCGGGTTTGATGGAGGTGATTAGTTAAAATGATTTTAGTTTGTAATAAGATCAAACCTTTAAAAGCAAAAATGAAAAGTAAATAGTTTTGTGAATATGTTTGAAAATAAAGAAAAGACGGAGATAAACGAATTGGGTGAGTTTGGTTTGATAAAACACTTGACTTCTCGATTTGCGATAAAAAATAGTGAATCTATTAAAGGGATTGGCGATGATGCAGCCGTTTTAGATGGCAAGGGAAAGCAGGTACTCATATCAACAGATCTCCTTTTAGAGGGTATCCATTTTGATTTGGCCTACGTTCCACTGATACATTTAGGATATAAGGCCGTCCAAGTAAATTTAAGTGATATTTATGCCATGAACGGTATGGCAAGTAGCATTACTGTATCTATAGGGTTATCTAGTAAGTTTCCGTTAGAGGCTGTAGAAGAAATTTATAAGGGCATAGAATTGGCGTGTAATAGATTTAACATAGACTTAGTTGGCGGAGATACTTCTGCTAGCAAGCAAGGTTTGGTAATTAGTATAACCAGTATTGGTTATGTTGATGCAGATAAGGTAGTGTATAGAAGTGGCGCAAATGAAAATGATTTGCTATGCGTATCTGGCGATTTAGGTGGTGCCTACGTAGGTTTGCAAATTTTAGAAAGAGAAAAGCTTATTTATTTAGAAAATCCGCAAATACAGCCAGATTTAGAAGGGAAAGATTACATTATAGAACGCCAGCTAAAGCCCGAAGCACGTAAAGACGTTGTTGCTTTGTTAGACGATTTAAACATAAAACCTACTTCTATGATTGATGTTTCTGATGGTTTAGCCTCGGAAATTCTGCATTTAGCAGAGCAGAGCGGTAAAGGTTTTACCATTTACGAAGATAAGATTCCTTTAGATCCAATGACCTACGAAACAGCGAGAGAGCTTGGATTAGATCCAACGGTTTGTGCATTAAGTGGCGGAGAAGATTACGAACTACTTTTTACCATCAGTCAAGACGATTATAAAAAACTGAAGAATGATGTTGATGTAACAGTGATTGGACATGTTACAGATAAAAATTCTGGGTGTAAGATGGTTTCTAAATCAGACCAGGTGCACGAGTTAACAGCACAAGGTTGGAATGCTTTTAAAAGATGACGAGAAGTTTTAAGTAATACGTTTTAAGTTAATAAAAAACCTGTTTGGAAGCCCTTACCATTTTAATTTCTTGTACAGATAGCGTTGGATTGGTTTCTGGCATCAGTAATGTGCTGGCGGCAGAAAATCTAAATATCATTGCCATGCGAGAATTTGTTGATGAAGCAAATAACTCATTTTTCGCTAGGATTGCGTGTGGTAATTTAACAAGCAATCATTTACTTTTGAAGGAAAACTTGCTGAGGTTTTTGCCTGCAAATGCTATCGTTAATATTGTTTCTGCAGAGCAGCCGACAGCGGCAATCTTAGTTACGAAAGAATACCATTGCTTGGCAGAAATTTTAGTTAAAAATCAATTTGAAAATCTTGGGGCATCGGTTAAGTGTGTAATTGGCAATTATCCAGATTTACAAAACGTTACGGCTCAATTTGGTATACCCTACTTTTTTATAGATCATAAAGAAAAAAGCAAAGAACAGTTTGAAGAAGAAGTAAAAGCCATCATTGATAAATTTGAGGTAGATTATATCGTATTGGCAAAATTTATGAGAATACTTTCTTTTGATTTTGTACAACATTATCCGAGAAAAATTATCAATATCCATCACTCTTTTTTACCAGCTTTTATCGGTGCCAACCCATACCGGCAGGCATTTGAGCGCGGGGTAAAAATAATAGGTGCAACTGCACATTTTGTTACCGATCAGCTGGATCAAGGGCCAATTATTGCACAACAAATTACCCATATAGATCATAATTTCGGGCTAAAAGAAATGGTAAAAGCCGGCAAAGAAGTTGAGAAGCGAGTGTTGCTGGAGGCGTTAGATTTAGTGTTCGAACATCGCGTTTTTATAAGTGGCAATAAAACAGTGGTGTTTAAATAGCAAAAGAATGTAGCTTATCAGTTAAGTATTGTTCAATTTTAAATACAAGACAATTAAGTCGTTTAAAATAGTGGTTTTTAGTAGTACGTATTTTATAGTTCATTTTTTTTCTTCCATCAAAACCAAAATTCTTAAAAAGATTCAAAATTTTAAGAAAGAGCCCGATGCTCTTTATAAGTTCAAATAACTAATAAAAGAACTTTAATCCAGGCTATTAGCCCAATGCGGCTAATAATCCAGCCTTTTTGATTAAATAAATCTTAGCAATTAAAGTTTGCTTTTGCTTTATTGAAACAACTTTTACATAAATGTTTTTATATTGATTTGGTCTTTACATAGTAGGATAAATCTCAAAAAACTGCTAAATTTATAATTTTTGGCACTTCTTCTTTTGGGAATCTACTCATCTTTTACGCGTCATTTATTATGGGAACGCTTTTTGTATAGGAGTGATTGAAAAACATAAAATTAGAAAATGGGAGTTTACTTAATTTTAATCGTCCCGGTATTATTGTTGAGCATGTTTGTACAGTGGCGTTTTAGAAATAAGTTTTCTAAGTACGCAGAAATGCAACTTAGCTCGGGTTTGTCGGGAAAAGAAGTAGCAGAAAGAATGCTGCGAGATAATGGCATTTATGATGTAAATGTAATGAGTACAGAAGGGCAATTAACAGATTATTATAATCCAACCGAAAAGACGGTTAATTTAAGTACCGATGTTTATTATAGTAGAAGTGTAGCGGCAGCAGCGGTAGCGGCTCATGAATGTGGTCACGCAGTTCAGCATGCAAAATCGTACGCTTGGTTAAATTTTAGAAGTACAATGGTTCCAGTGGTGAGTATTTCTTCTAATTTGTTGCAATGGGTACTATTGTTGGGCGTTATGCTTTTGATATTTTCAGTTACTCCAATCGTTTTAGCAATAGGAGTAATAGGGTTAGGAGTAATTACGATATTTAGTATAATAACGCTGCCTGTAGAGTTTGATGCGAGCAATAGGGCAATCGCCTGGCTAAAATCTAATGACAGCGTAATGCAAACACCAATTGAAAGTGTGCAAGCTAAAGATGCACTTTGGTGGGCAGCAATGACGTATGTGGTAGCAGCGGTTGGCGCAATGGCAAACCTGCTCTATTATGTATCTATGCTTTTTGGAAGAGGAAGAGATTAAGAAATTTTATCTACCGATGAAAGGTAACGAGCGGCTTGAGATTTTCTCGGCCGCTTTTGCTTTACAGAAAATTAAAAGATTGGTAATTTTGAATTATATATAATCCATTAATCATCACAAATAACCAATATAATAGTTTGTAAAATAGGTTTAGCTTTAAACCTTTTGTTTTCGGCCTTTATATAAATACGGCCTGACCCTTAGTTTAATTTATAAGGCGCGATGAGAAAAAATTCTGGAATATCTACGTTAATTAAGGCGCCATCTGCCAAACGTTTCATTGTAAAATATCCTTTCATACTGCCAACATCTGTTTTAAGATTGCAGCCAGAGACATATACATGGGTTTCGCCTGATTCTATTACGGGTTGTACTCCAACAACTCCTTCCCCTTCTACTTCCCTATTAGTGCTGTTAGAATCGAAAATATACCAATGTCTACGCAGCAATTGCACACTATTTTCAGTAAGGTTAGAAATTTCTACGCGGTAAGCAAACATAAAATGATCATTTACCGGATTAGAATATTCTGGTTGAAAAACCGTTTCTACTGAAACTTTAACTCCTTCTGTAATAGCTGTTGTCATCTCTCTTTTAGATTGCGTGTTGCTTATTATTTGGCAAAAATCAAGCCAACTCGCCTATCGGCACGTTTTGGCCATATACCTCTGCAATTTCTTCCAAAATAGCATAAATGTTGCTTATTTCTCCTTCTTGTACCAACCTCATTCTATACGGCTTAAAATCTGGAACCCCTTTAAAGTAATTTGCATAGTGGCGGCGCATTTCGAAAACACCAGTTTTTGGGCCTTTCCACTCTATTGATTTTTTTAAATGTGTGCTGCAAACAGAAATCCGTTCTTCTATGGTTGGACCCTCTAATTTTTCTCCGGTTTTAAAGAAATGCTTTATTTCCCTAAAAATCCAGGGGTAGCCAATGGCCGCCCTACCAATCATAATGCCGTCTACTTCATACTCCAGCCGCCAATCGGCCGCTTTTTCTGGACTATCTATGTCGCCGTTTCCAAAAATTGGAATATTTATTCTTGGATTTCTTTTAATCTCGCGTATTAATGACCAGTCTGCCTCTCCTTTGTACAATTGCGCCCTTGTGCGGCCATGAATGGTTAAGGCCTTTATGCCTACGTCTTGTAACCGTTCTGCAACCTCATACGCGTTTTTGGTACTATCGTCCCAGCCAAGCCTTGTTTTTACGGTTACCGGCAAATGCGTGGCATTTACTATAGCAGCGGTCATTTTAACCATTTTGTCTATGTCTTGCAACAAGCTAGAACCGGCACCTTTACAAACAACGTTTTTAACCGGGCAACCATAGTTAATATCTACCAAATCTGGTCCAGCTTGCGAGGCAATCTCTGCGGCTTCTCTCATGTGGTCTATATCGCCACCAAAAATTTGTATGCCTATCGGGCGCTCATATTCGAAAATATCTAGTTTTTGTTTGCTTTTTGCGGCATCACGAATCAATCCCTCAGAAGAAATAAATTCAGTGTACATCATATCCACTCCATTTTGCTTGCAAACAAAACGGAAAGGTGGGTCGCTCACATCCTCCATCGGAGCCAAAAGCAAAGGAAACTCCCCTAAATCTATATTTCCTATCTTAACAGACATTCTTTATCTTCGAAAAAATTCAAATACAAAGGTACAAATTAAATGGATTTTGAAATTCCAGAAAAAAAAGAGTCCAGTCCATTCCTTCAGATTGTGTTGCTGTTGGTCTATGCCATTTTGGGAGCGCTTATATTTACCGTCTTTTGCTTGGTTATTTTACTTATCATTTACGGGCTTCCATTGTTTCAAAACTTTAATTCGTTATTAACGGGCGATCCTCTTTATTTGGGTGGCTTGAAGATTCTGCAGATAGGTTCAACAATTGGAATGTTTCTGTTGCCTCCAATCATGTTGGCCTATACAGAGCATAGAAAGCCAAAGCAATTTTTTGGCTTGTATAAGCCAAAGGCGATGTTATTATTTTTGACACTTACCATAATGATTATAAGCATGCCATTGATGGAATGGGCTGCGGTTTGGAATCAAAAAATGGTGTTGCCAGAATTTTTAAAAGGTGTAGAGCATTGGATGAAGGAAAAAGAGGATGCAGCTGCTAAGATGACGGTGGAGCTTATTACTGTTAAAAACCCAGTAGATTTTTTCGTCAACCTACTAATGATTGCCATTTTACCAGCTATTGGGGAAGAACTAATGTTTAGAGGAGGGCTGCAGCGCATAATTAAAAGAATTTTTGGGAATCCGCATGTAGCCATTTGGTTGGCGGCAATTATTTTTAGTGCAATACACATGCAGTTTTATGGCTTTGTACCCAGAATGTTGTTGGGTGCCGGTTTTGGATATCTTTATTTTTATAGCGGTAATTTGTGGTATGCCATTCTTGCGCATTTTTTAAACAATGGATTTGCAGTTTGTATGGCATACTACATGCAAACTCACGGTATGCCTTTAGATAGTGCAGATCAACCCATTGGCTTTGGTTGGTACTTTTACTTGTTAAGTGCAATATTTACCATAGCTTTGTTTATATATTTTAAAAAAAATACGTCAAGTGGAAGAAAACTGGGTTAAGATTTACACAACACGAGATACTTTTACCGCAGAAGTGATTAAGCAGGGTTTAAGCGAAGAGGGAATACCTGCGGTAGCCATCAATAAACAGCTGGCTGCATATAACTTCGGCGAAATAGAAATAATGGTAAATAAGTCGAATTTTGATAGCGCCATAGAATACTTGGTAAAAAACGACATAGAGTAATTAAAGAGCTATGAAAACTCGAGCAATCACGGCTTTATTTTTTACCCTTGTTATGTTGGCATCGGTATTTTTGGGTAGCTATGTGTTTTCTGGATTCTATCTGCTTTTAAGTGCTTTGGCATTACTAGAATTTTACAAAATTGTAGTAAAGGCAGATGTAAAACCTCAAATTTTCTTTGGAATTTTTGTCTCGGTAGCACTCTTTTTAGCATTTATAATTAGACACTATATTCCTTTTAATTTAAAATATTTACTTTTTGCGATGCCGCTATTCTGCGGATTTTTTGTCGTAGAACTTTACCGAAAGGAAAAAGCACCTTTTGCCAATATTGGCTTCACCATTTTGGGGCTATTGTATGTTGGTTTTCCATTTTTATTTTTTCATGGACTAGGCTTTATACAAAACTGGACCGCGTATAGTTTTCATTTACCATTGGCCTTTTTGTTAATGCTCTGGGCAAATGATACCGGCGCTTATCTTTTCGGAGTAAAATTCGGGAAGACGAGACTTTTTGAAAGACATTCGCCAAAAAAAAGTTGGGAAGGGTTTTTGGGTGGCATCTTTACCAGTGTGCTAATAGCATACTTGCTCTCCCTATTCTTTATAGAGGGCTCTTTTTTTGTTTTCTGTGGGATGGCACTCCTTATCTCTATTGTGGGAACTGCAGGAGACCTTGTAGAATCGATGCTTAAAAGAAGTTTAGGTACTAAAGACAGTGGTAGTTTATTGCCTGGTCATGGCGGTTTACTAGACCGATTTGATGGATTGCTTATTTCTGCTCCATTGGTTTACGTTTATCTTTATTTCATCCTGGGATAGCCCACTTTTGATTTAACATAAAACACTTTATTTTACTTCGAGCAAACTAAAGACCTCTGAAAAATGGGTATTTTAGAGGATGAAGATAGAAATATGGTCAGACGTAGCGTGCCCGTTCTGCTACATTGGCAAAAGACATTTGGAAAAGGCGATGAAGACATTGCCTTTTAAGGATGAATTGGAAATTATCTGGAAAAGCTATCAATTGAACCCTTCATATCAAAACACCAATAAAGAGTCGATTTACGATCATTTGGCCAATAGTAAAGGAATTTCGATTGCTGATGCAAAGCAAATGACCGGCCAAGTTGCCGAGATGGCAAGCAAGGCTGGTTTGAGTATGAATTTTGATCGGGGTATTCCAGCAAACACGTTTGATGCACATCGACTCATTCATTTTGCAGCAACCCATAAATTACAAGGCGACGCAAAGGAAGCTTTGTTGAAAGCCTATTTTATGGATGGAAAAGATGTGGCGGATAAAAACGAACTGGTTGCGGTTGGAGAAACATTAGGTCTGGAAAAAGCCGATGTTTTAGACATGTTGCAAAGCGAAAAATTTGCCGAAAATGTAAAGTTAGACATTAAAGAAAGTCAAGATTTGGGTGTTCAGGGCGTACCATTTTTTGTGTTGGATAGAAAATATGCCATTTCTGGTGCCCAACCCGTTCAATCTTTTATAGATGCGCTAAAGCAAAGTTTCGAAGAATGGAAAGAACATCAGCAAAATAAAACCCTTAAGCCTCTTAACAAAGAAAGCGGTGCTATGTGTGATGAGAGCGGATGCGAAATTTAGCAGCAGTGCACTAGATGTGTAACATATTGACTTAGGCAACGTCCAAAAATAAAAGACCTTAATCATTAAACACTTAAAAGATTGAACAGATGATCGTAAGCACTACCCCACAATTAGAGGGAAAGAAAATAGTAAAATACATTGGTTTGGTAACTGGCGAAACCATTATCGGTGCAAATATTTTTAAGGATTTATTTGCTGGAATAAGAGATATTGTAGGCGGGCGATCAGGTTCTTACGAGCGGGTATTGCGCGAAGGTAAAGATACTGCGGTGAGCGAAATGCAACAATATGCCAGCGCAATGGGTGCAAATGCCATTGTTGGTGTAGATTTAGACTATGAAACCGTAGGGAATGGCGGTAGCATGCTGATGGTTACCGCTAGCGGCACAGCTGTTATTATAGAAGATCTTTAAAAAAGCGGAAGGCCTATAAGGGACTTCCGCTAATGTTATTTGCTAAAAAGCAAGAATATCTAACAATCTTACCCATTTCGGCATTACTGTTTCTGCATCGATATGTTTTACGGCATGATCAAATGGGGTAAAGGTAATTGTCTTGTCCACTAAACCGACCATACTGGTTTTTTTGCCATTTAATAAACCTTCAACCGCTGCAACCCCAAGTCTGCTTGCCAATACTCGGTCCATACAAGAGGGCTTCCCTCCTCTTTGAATGTGACCCAAAATCGCAATTTTCGTATCATACTGAGGATATTTTAATTTCAGTATTTCTGCTACTCCTACCGCTCCACCGTTCTCATCGCCCTCTGCCACAACAATAATTTTAGAAGCTTTGTCTTTTCTGCTGTTATCTAACTTGTGCAGCAGTTCTTCTACGCCCATTTTAGCTTCTGGAATCAAAATAGCTTCCGCTCCAACACCAATGCCGCTTCTCAGCGCTATAAGTCCAGAATCCCGGCCCATCACTTCTACTAAAAACAACCTGTCATGAGATTCTGCGGTATCTCTAATTTTATCTACCGCATCTACTACGGTGTTAAGGGCAGAATCATACCCTATGGTAAAATCTGTGCCGACTAGATCGTTATCTATGGTTCCTGGAAGACCAAGGACAGGAAAATCATGTTCTTTTGAAAAAAGATCGGCGCCCACAAAGGTTCCGTCGCCGCCTATAACAACAAGCGCATCCACCTTATTTTTCTGTAAAGTGGCGAGCGCTTTCTTCCTGCCTTCGACTGTTAGAAATTCTTCGCTTCGAGCAGTCTTTAAAATTGTTCCGCCCCTCTGTATAATATTCGCCACAGATTTGCGGTCCATCTCTATAAAGTCATTATTTATAAGCCCCTCGTACCCACGGATAAAACCTGTAACTTCTATATTGTAATAAATTGATGCGCGCACTACAGCTCTTATCGCCGCATTCATTCCCGGCGAATCACCGCCCGAGGTCAAAACCCCAATTTTTCTAATGTTACTCATTTTTCTTTTTTGCAAACTCTGACAAACCCTTGTCTAGATATTGTAAATATTTATCTATATTAAATTCAACCCCTATTGGAGGAGAAACCAATTCTCGCTCATCGATGCCCAAAAGTACATAATAAGGTTGCGAAATGGTGTTAAATTTCGTTGCTTGTAAATCTTTAAATTTTTTACCCACACTATTAATCCTAGTGCCTAGAATTTTAGATTCGTATTGCTCTGTTTCTGGCAACTCGGTCTTATCATCAGTATATAACGAAACAACGATGTAGTCATTTTTTAATTTTTGTAAAACTCTTGGATCGGACCATACCTTTGCTTCCATCTCCCTACAGTTTACGCAGGCATGCCCTGTAAAATCCAAAAATAAAGGCTTATTAACTTCTTTGGCATAAGTTAGGGCTTCTTGGTAATCAAAAAAGCCATCTATATTGTGTGGAATTTTCAGAAAATCTGAATATTTCCTTTTCGCGTGGTTTGGAGCAGGCGATTGAGCAAAATCACCAGCTTGGCCAATAACAAAATCTTGCGTAGAAAGCGGCGGAACAAGACCACTTACACCTTTTAATGGAGCTCCCCAAAGACCAGGTATTAAATAGATTGCAAAAACAAACGTGGTTGTTGCAATAAGCAGCCTTGGTATAGAGATGTAAGGCAAATCACTATCGTGAGAAAATTTTATCTTACCCAATAGGTAGATGCCTAATAAAAAGGCTAAAACAATCCATATCGCTAAAAAGATTTCTCGATCTAATATACCCCAGTGGTAAGCTAAGTCTGCACTTGATAAAAACTTTAAAGACAGGCCTAGCTCCAAAAAACCCAAAAATACCTTGATGGAATTTAACCAACCACCAGATTTTGGCAAGCCAGACATTAAGCTTGGGAATATAGCAAACATGGTAAATATAAAGGCCAAAGAAAAAGAGAAGCCAAACATTACTACAATTGGGGTTAGTAGATCCGTATTTATGGCCACCAATGAAGTGCCAATTAATGGCCCGGTACACGAGAATGAAACTACCGCAAGTGTGGCTGCCATAAAAAATATGCCACTCAACCCTTTTGCGTCCGATTTGGAATCGAGTTTGTTTACAAAAGAACTTGGTAAGGTAATTTCAAAGGCGCCTAAAAAGGAAACTCCGAAAACTACCAGTATTAAGAAAATAAATATATTAAAAAACCCATCGGTAGAAAGCTCGTTTAATGCGCTTGCTCCCCAAATTAAAGTTATAATAACGCCTAAACCCACATAAATTACAATAATCGATAAGCCATAAATGATGGCACTTCTTATCCCTTTTGCCCTACTTTCTGCTCGTTTTGTAAAAAAACCAACGGTTAATGGAACCATTGGGAAAATGCAGGGTAGAAAGAATGCCGCGATTCCCGCCAATAAACCTAAACCAAAAGTAATCCATAAAGATTGCTTTGCTTGCGCAGCTGGTATTGCCTTCGCAATTTTAGATGAGTCTATTTTGGCAGAATCTTTGTTTACCTGAGCGGTTGCGTTATCTGCATCCGTACCAACTTCAGTAAATACTAAGTCGTCTGGTACGCTACTAACAGTCAAAGTGTCTTGCAAAACGACCGCGTTGCTTTTTTTCGGCAAGGCCATTGTTGCTAAAAAGCACATTAGTAATGCAACAATAAATCTCTTCATGCTGTGGTGGTTTTGAGGGCGTGAAAATACGTATAATTTTATAAAGCAGCCTCCGGATGGGCGGTCTAGCCTTAAATTTTACTTAATAAAGAAACAGCCACAGAGAATCCGTGGCTGTAAACTTATTTTGAATTTTTACAATTTTATTTTACTGGAACGGAGAATTCAATCTCTTCTGGCGGTAAGCATTCTCTATCGTTGCACACCATAAATTCTACTTTTCCCTTAACAACCGTTGCAGCTTTGTTGAGTTTAACTTTTTGTTGGAATACTACCTGATTTTCGAAATAACTCACATTCATTTTAAATGTTGGTTCGTATTTTACAACTGCCTTTGGCTCTAAAGTTTTGCCTACAACGCTATAGTCTTTAGATGGAGCGAAAGTAAAGGTTGTTTTAACCGGACCGCCGTCTTTAACATTTTGGCTATACATGTGCCACGAGTTATCTATTTTAGCTTTCACATATACGGTAGCTTCATTCTTTCCTGTTTTTTTAGCAGCATAGCTCCATGTAACAGGTTTAGCAATTTGTGAAAATGCGGCAGAACCTATAAACAAGGACGCTGCAAGCATTAGCGATAGTTTTTTCATGTTGGTTTTATCTTGTGTGTGTGTGTAGAAATTGTACTTCCTTAAAATTAAATTTTCTATGTAGACTTTTTGCATCCATAAGTAAAAATCCAGATTCATCTACATTGGTTATCTTACCTTCAAAAACCTTTCCGTTTTCCTCAAAAAGAGACAATTCTCCTCTAAGATACAGGCTTTCCGAGTAATATTTGTGTAAAATATCGTACTTTTTAGCAAGGAGCAATAAGTAATATTTTTCTAAGAAAATACAAAGCTGTTCGACAACGGCATCTATATTGAGGTCTTCTCCTAAAATATTTGCTGCAGAAATTGTTTTGGAAGAAATGGAATGGCTAAAACTACGTTGATTGACATTAATACCAATGCCAATTATGGATGATTTAATGCATGTTCCTGCCAACGTATTCTCTATCAGTATGCCTCCTAACTTCTTATTTTGCCAATAAATATCATTGGGCCATTTAACCTTGATGTCTTCTTTAATAAATTGTTGCAAAGCATGTGTTACGGCCAATGCAATGGCCATATTCAAAAAGAACTGCTTGTCTAGAGGAACAGCCCTTGGTGCTAAATAAACACTCAATATGATGTTTTTGCCCTGTTCGCTTTCCCAGTTTGCCCCTTGTTGGCCTCGCCCGGCAGTTTGGTGTGCTGCCATTATTACAGTTCCCTCTGCCAATGGCTCGGAATTTGACAGTAAACGCTTTAAATAAGTGTTGGTAGAATCTACTTCAATTAATTTGATAAGTTTCTGACCGATAAATAATGTAGAAAAAGTGTTATTTTGCAATTGTTTATAATAACGAGATTAGTGAACCAAAATTAAATCATTTTAATGGTAAAAAAGAAAATTATAACCCTTTCTACATATCTTTCTGAATTGGCCGTAGAAGGCATTCAAGAGAAAAAGGGCGAAGATATTGTGCGCTTAGATTTAAGAAATATCCATTCATCAGTAGCAGATTTTTTTATTGTTTGCAGCGCCAATTCCGGCACTCAAGTAAAGGCGATCGCCGACAGTGTGGAGGAGCAGATTTACAAAAAAAATCAAGTAGATCCAAGGCATAAAGAGGGGTTTGAAAATGCAGATTGGATTATATTAGATTATTTTGACGTAGTAATTCATATATTTAAAACGGAGAAGCGCCAATTTTATGGCATAGAAGAGCTTTGGGGTGATGCAGAAAGTACAAATTTTAAAAGTGCATAATTCCTAATTTAACATTGATATTCAAATGAGCGATAATAAAAAAGTAGTGGAGAAAAAAAAGCCCGGCATTCGGATTCCAAATATTCCTAAGAAACCACAGAAAGGACCAAAATTTAACATATTTTGGGTTTATGCGGCTATCATCATAGCCATTATAGGTGGACAGTTTCTGCTATCGGGTGATAATAGTAAGGAAGTAACTTATCAAACCTTCGAGCAAAAGATGCTGCTTCAGGGCGATGTGCAAAAGGTTGTTGCCTACAAAGCAGACGATTTAGTGAAAGCCGAGGTTTACATTAAAAAAGATAAATTAAGTAAAGAAGAGTATAAGCAATATCAAACTAATAGTAATTTTGGTGGCGCTGCTTCTGGACCAACCGTATATTTTAACGCAGGCTCCATGGATCTGTTGGTAAAACAATTGGCAGATTCGCAAAAAGATCTTGCTGCAGATCAGCCTCGTGTATCTGCAGAGATAACAACTAAAAATAATCCTTTAGCAAGTTGGTTTCTTACCATCATTGTTCCTGTTTTGCTTTTGATTGCTTTTTGGGTATTCATTATGCGCAAAATGGGAGGCGGCGGTGGCGGCGGTGGACAGATTTTTAGCATTGGCAAATCTAAAGCCACCCTGTTCGATAAGGAAAGTCAGGTAAACACCACTTTTAACGACGTTGCAGGACTGGAAGAAGCCAAGCAAGAGGTTATGGAAATTGTAGATTTCTTAAAAAATCCTTCAAAATATACCAATTTGGGGGGTAAAATTCCTAAAGGAGCACTTTTAGTCGGGGCTCCCGGAACGGGAAAAACCTTATTGGCAAAAGCGGTAGCTGGCGAGGCGCAAGTTCCTTTCTTCTCTCTATCAGGATCCGATTTTGTAGAGATGTTTGTTGGAGTCGGAGCTTCGCGTGTACGCGATTTGTTCAAACAGGCAAAAGATAAAGCGCCTTGTATCATTTTTATTGATGAGGTAGATGCAATCGGTAGAGCCCGTGGTAAAAACGGTGTAATGGGCGGAAACGATGAAAGAGAAAATACATTGAACCAGCTGCTGGTAGAGATGGATGGTTTCGGTACCGATTCTGGAATTATCATTTTGGCGGCAACAAACAGACCAGATGTACTTGATTCTGCTTTGTTGAGGCCTGGTAGGTTCGACAGGCAGATTTCTATCGATAAGCCAGATTTGGTTGGAAGAGAGCACATATTTAAAGTGCATTTAAAACCGATAAAAACAAGTGAGGAAGTCGACGCCAAAAAACTTTCGGCTCAAACCCCAGGCTTTGCAGGCGCAGAGATAGCCAACGTATGTAATGAAGCGGCGCTAATTGCGGCTCGCAGAAATAAAACTTCAGTTGATATGCAAGATTTTCAAGATGCAGTTGACAGGGTTATTGGCGGTTTAGAGAAAAAGAATAAAATTATCTCGCCAGAAGAGAAGCGTATAGTTGCTTATCACGAGGCAGGCCACGCCATTGCTGGCTGGTTCTTAGAACACGCAGACCCATTGGTAAAGGTATCAATTGTTCCACGTGGTATTGCAGCGCTGGGCTATGCCCAATACCTGCCAAAAGAGCAGTTTCTTTACACCACAGAGCAATTGTTAGATGGGATGTGTATGACACTGGGCGGTCGTGTTGCAGAAGACATTACTTTTGGTAAAATCTCTACCGGTGCACAGAACGATTTGGAAAGGATTACCAAATTGGCCTACGCTATGGTTACCATTTATGGCATGAACGAGAAAATCGGAAATGTATCATTTCACGATCCACAGAACGAATATAATTTCAATAAGCCTTATTCAGAAAAAACGTCTGAAATGATTGACGTTGAAGTGCGTAGTTTAATTGGCGATGTTTATATAAAGACGAAACAATTGCTTACCGATAAGCAAGAAGGCTTAGAAAAGTTAGCTCAAAAGTTGTTGGAAAAGGAAATTTTGTTTCAGGCAGATTTGGAAGAAATTTTAGGCAAACGCCCGTTCGATAATCGTACAGCCTATGATGAGTTTGTTAACGGCACGGGCGATCAAACCCCAGCCGCAGAAGGTCTAGTTCACGATGGTGTTTCTGACACAGATATAAACAAAGATGTTGCAGATGTTAACAACGCAACAGAAACTAAATAGTATTCGATGCAAAATTGTAAATTGATACGATAATGTATAAGTTTTAAACCCTAAGCTTTCTGGCTTAGGGTTTTTATTTTTTTACCATGAACAACATTACCACTTCTAAAGAAAGGATGCTTAAGAAAATTAGGAAGGCCTTGTTGGAAAAACGAGAAAACCCGTACCCTAATTTAGAGGATAGCAATTTATACAAGCCAGACGACGAAGCCTTGGAGGTGCTATTCGCCGAGCAATTAACCGCTGTTGCAGGTAAATTTATTTTTTGTGAAGATGGAATAGAATTCATAGAAAATATGCTTCAATTGGCCGATAAATTTAGCTGGCGAAAAATGTATTGTTGGGAGCCCGATTTACAGGCATTCTTGTCTAAATATGAGTTTCCATTTTATCAAACAGATAAAGATTTTGAGCAGGCTGAGGTTGGAATAACACTCTGTGAATCGTTAATAGCACGAAACGGGAGCATTATGGTAAGCAACGGGAACGCTGCCGGGCGGAGGCTTAGCATTTACCCACACAACCATATTGTGGTGGCCAGAACAGGCCAATTGGTGTTAGATTTGAAAGATGCGTTTGTGGCTTTGAAGAATAAGTACGAAAACCAAATCCCCTCAATGGTAAGCGTAATTACCGGCCCGAGCAGAACTGCCGATATAGAGAAAACATTGGTATTGGGCGCGCATGGCCCAAAAGAGCTGTTTGTATTTTTGGTAGATGATTTTGATTAGCCGAGAAAAAATTAGACAGGTACAATTGCGCTAACGATTGAAGCGATACCCTTTTCTAGCCTTTTCGGCGAAGAAAAGATTTAGTCCCGCATGTGCGGGATGTTAAAAGCGCCCAAAAAAAGGCTATAAAAGATACTTAAAGCACCTTTAACAACAATCCTTTTAAATATTCCCCTTCTGGAAAAGAAATCCTTATCGGATGATCTTCTGGTTGCGAAAACTGCCTAATAATTTGCACCTCTTTTCCAGCGTCTAATGCAGCCCAAGCTATAATTTGCTTAAAGGTTTCCATATCTACCGCACCAGAACAAGAAAAAGTAGCCAGCAAACCGCCTTTTTCTAATAGCAACATACCCAATCTATTTAAATCTTTATAAGCGCGTGCTGCCCTATCTAAAGCAGACCTAGATGGCGCATACTTTGGCGGATCCAATACCACAATGTCGAAAAGCTCGCCCGTTTCTTTAAATGCGCGGAGTTGTTTATTCACATCAGATTGAATAACGTTTAATTTTGTTTTATCGAAATTGTTTAAGTGGATATTCTGTTCTAGCGTATTGAGCGCCAAGGCAGAACTGTCTACACTTGTAACTTGACTGGCTCCATTGGCAAGGGCATTTAAACTAAAACCACCGCTGTAGCTAAAACAATCTAACATCTTTTTCCCTTTCGCAAAGCTAGATAAGATGGCGCGGTTCTCTCGTTGGTCGCAGTAAAAGCCAGATTTTTGTCCTTCAGAAATATTAATGTGGTAGTTAATTCCATTTTCTTTTACGGCCAAAAATTCTGGTGGCTGCTCTCCAAACAACAGTTCGCTGGCGGTTGTCAAGCCTTCATGTGTTCTTGCCGTGGCATCGCTTTTGTCAAAAATTCCTTTTGGGTTTAAGTGTTTTTGCAGTAAATGGAGAATGTTGTCTTTTACAGAATTGATTCCGGCGCTAAGAATTTGCACAGATAAGAAATCGGCATATTTATCAACAATTAATCCGGGGATAAAATCGGCTTCGCTAAAGACCAACCTACAGGTATCGGTTTGGGTAGTTAAAATAGTTGCTCGTAGAGCAATGGCTTGTATTAAACGTGCTTCATACCAGTTAGTGTTGATAATGGCATCCTCATTCCAATCTAACAACCTTACGGCCACCCTAGATTTGCTATTGAAATGCCCATAAGCCAAAAACTCGCCGTCCGAAGCAAAAACTTTTACCACCTCTCCATCGTTTGGCTTACCTTTAAGTTTGTCTAACGCGCCAGAAAATACCCAGGGATGTCTTTGAAGTGGAGCTTTTTCTTTGCCTTTACGTAAAACGATTTCTACCATTTGGCAAAGGTAGAAAAAAGCGTGCATAGGTTTAATGCCCTATGCACGCTAAAGTTTTTACAAAATAGGCTTTTATCATAAGTCAAACTTAATTCCTTGAGCCAATGGAAGATGGTCTGCATAATTTATTGTATTTGTTTGCCTGCGCATATACGCTTTCCAAGCATCAGAACCACTTTCTCTGCCACCGCCAGTTTCTTTTTCGCCACCAAACGCACCACCAATTTCTGCACCAGAGGTGCCGATATTTACATTTGCAATGCCACAATCAGATCCATTAACAGATAAAAATTGTTCTGCTTCGCGAAGATTTAACGTCATAATGGTCGAGGAGAGTCCTTGCGGAACAGCATTTTGCAACTCTATTGCCTCGTCTAACGCCTTATACTTAATTAGGTACAAAATCGGCGCAAAGGTTTCGTGTTGTACAATGGCAAAATGGTTTTTAACCTCGGCAATGCAAGGTTTTACATAGCAACCGCTGCCGTATTCATCGCCATTTAAAACGCCTCCCTCAACCACAAATGTACCGCCTTCGGCTTTACATTTTTCGATTGAACTCTTGTAACTTTCTACAGCGGCTTTATCAATTAGTGGACCTACATGGTTGTTTTCATCTAATGGGTTTCCGATGCGCAATTGCTTATAGGCATTAATAAGTCTCTCTTTAAAATTATCATAAATGCTTTCGTGGATAATGAGTCGTCTGGTAGAAGTGCACCTTTGGCCTGCCGTGCCAACTGCGCCAAAAACTGCGGCAATTAAGCTCATGTCCAAATCGGCGTGTTGCGAAATAATCATCGCGTTGTTTCCGCCCAATTCTAATAGGCTTTTTCCTAATCGCTCGGCTACCGTTTTTGCAACCTCTTTACCCATTTTGGTAGAGCCCGTTGCAGAGATTAACGCAATCCGCTTATCTCCTGCCATTTGTTCGCCAATTGCCTTATCGCCTAAAATTAGGTTACTAATGCCCTCTGGAAACTCGTTTTCTTTTAAGATTTTAGCTAAAATATGCTGACAAGCAACAGCTGTAAGCGGAGTTTTTTCTGAAGGTTTCCAAATACACACATTTCCGCAAACTAAAGCTAAGGCAGCATTCCAAGCCCATACCGCTACCGGGAAATTAAAGGCAGAAATAATTCCGACAATGCCAAGTGGCTGCCATTGCTCGTACATTCTGTGCTGTGGCCGTTCGCTGTGCATGGTAAGGCCGTATAGTTGTCTCGATAAGCCGAGTGCAAAATCGCAAATGTCTATCATTTCTTGCACTTCTCCCAATCCTTCTTGCAGGCTTTTGCCCATTTCGTAGCTTACCAAAGTGCCCAAGTTTTTCTTTTGCGTACGTAAAGCATCTCCAAACTGCCTAACCACATCGCCGCGTTTTGGAGCAGGTACGGTGCGCCATCGTTTAAATGCTTTTTCGGCTGCTGTTGCCACTGTTTCAAAATCGGCTGCTGCTGCCAGTTTTGCAGATGCTATAGATGTTCCATCTACTGGAGAGAAGCTTTCGAAAACTTTGCTTTGATCGCTTGCGTCCCAATTTCTGCCGGTAGAAAAAGCAGCGTTTTGTGTCTCTATACCTAACTCTTTTAAAATGGATGCTATCGTCGCTTTCATAACCATCAATTTACATAAAAAAAACCCAAAATATAATCAAAGAGTTTACATTTGTTTGTAATTCAACGATTATAGCATCGATATCTCGAGACAATTAAACTAATTTCAAAAAAAACCAATGAAAAGTAGACTTTTTCTGTTCGCCGTTCTGGCTATTGCGTTCACTTTTGTGCAACCAAGCTACGCTCAAAAGCAACCTTACAATATCGATTTTAATCGTGCCGAATATCGTGTCACGGCAACAAAAATAAATGAGTTGGTACACACCAAGTTAGCTGTTTCTTTCGATTACGCAAAGCGATACCTCTATGGTAAAGAATGGTTAACGGCTAAACCCTACTTTTATCCAACTGATTCTATAACCTTAGACGCACAAGGTATGGACATTAAAAATGTTTCGTTGATTGGTGCAAAGGGAATAACCAAGTTAGAGTATGATTACAATGGAGAGAAGTTAGCAATTAAGTTAAACAAGACGTATCAAAAGAATGAAAAATACACTATTTTTATTTCTTATACTGCCAAGCCCGATGAACTAAAGGTTAAAGGAAGCGCCGCCATTACAGATGCAAAAGGCTTGTATTTTATCAATCCAGATGGTACAGAGAAGAATAAGCCAACTCAAATTTGGACACAAGGTGAAACTGAATCTAACTCTGCATGGTTTCCTACCATCGACAAGCCAGACCAAAAGACTACTGACGAAATTAGCATGACGGTACTTAATAAGTATACTACTTTGAGCAATGGTAAGTTGGTAAGTAAAAAAGTGAATAAGAACGGCACTAGAACTGATACTTGGCGCATGGATTTGCCGCAGTCTACGTATTTATTTATGATGGCTGTTGGCGATTTTAAGATTACAAAAGACAAATATAAAAACAAAGAAGTAAACTATTATTTAGAGCCGAAATATGCGCCCTATGCAAAACAGATTTTTGGAAAAACCCCAGAGATGATCAAGTTTTACAGCACCACGCTTGGAGTAGATTATCCTTGGAACAAATATTCTCAAATTGTAGTGCGAGATTATGTTTCTGGCGCCATGGAAAATACCACGGCAACTTTGCATGGAGAACAAGTACAAAAAACAGATAGGGAACTATTAGATGGCAATCAGGAAAGTACCATTGCGCACGAACTTTTTCATCAGTGGTTTGGCGATTATGTTACCGCAGAAAGTTGGAGCAATATTACCATGAATGAGTCTTTTGCCACTTTTGGCGAGATTATTTGGAGCGGACACGACGGCGGTAAGGATGCCGAGGAGAAAACAAGGTATGATAAATTAGAATCGTACCTACGAACTACAAAAAATGGCGAGAGCCCAATTTTAGCTAGGTTTTATTATGATAACAAAGAAGATGTTTTTGACAATGTAAGTTATCCCAAAGGTTCGCTAATTTTATACGCACTTAAAAACCAGATGGGTGATGCTGCGTTTTATGCCTCGCTAAAAAAATATTTAACCGATAACGCTTTTAAAAATGGCGAAACGCATCAACTGCGCTTGGCCATGGAGGCTGTTACAGGAAAAGATTGGAGCCCTTATTTTACCCAATGGTATTACAATGGCGGTCACCCAATTTTGAAGGTAAATTTTAGTTATGCCGATGGGAAGGAAACCATGAACGTAAAACAAGTGCAAGATAGCAGCGTGCAAACATTTTTATTGCCTTTAAAAGTTGTTATTTATGCTGGCGGAAAGAAGATTAGAAAAAATATTTTAATTAAAGACAGAGATCAGACTTTTACGTTTGATGTAGCGAGCAAACCAGAATTTGTTGACCTAGACGCCGACAAGATTTTGGTGGGCGAGATAGAAGACAATAAAACTTTAGCAGAATACGCTTATCAATATCAACATGCGCCAAGTTATAAGAATAGAATAGAGGCCTTGCAGTTTGCGGCAAAGGATAAATCAGCGGAAGCGGAAAAACTGCTTTTGGCAGGATTGAAAGACCAGTCTGCCAGTTTGAGGGCACTTAGCGTGCAAGGTTTAGATCTTGCAGATGCTCAAATCAAAGCGGCTGCTCTCTCAATCTTGTTGCAATTGGCCAAAGGCGATAAAGATACAGGTGTTCGCGGAGCAGCTATCACAAAACTAGCATCTACGGGCGATATTCAATATAAGGGCTTGATGTTAGACGGGATTAAGGAAAGATCTTACAAGGTTATTGCTGCGTCGGTTACAGGTTTGGCAACGCTTGCCCCGAAAGAAGGAACAAGCGCTTTAGCCGCTTTAGATGCAGGTACCAAAAAGCATATTGCTGGTGCTATTGCAGGTTTGTATGCCGCAGACGGTTCCGATGAATACCAACCCTTCTTTGGCAATATAATGGCTACTGGAAACAGAGGCGAAGTGTTTGGGTCAATCGGACAATATTTTCAATACCTAAAAAATAATACCAACCCAATTGTCACCGAGAAAGGGTTGAAAGATATAGAACAGGTTATTGAACGCCTAAAACTCCAACAATACCTATCTAAACAGCTCGGCGCAGCATCTCAAATGGCCGCAGACGAAAAAATAAAGCAAGCTACTGCAATAACAGGCGCTATAAAAGCCAGTTTAAATAAGCAAGCTGAATTATTTAAAGATGCAGCGAAGATATTAAACGGCCAATAATTTTTACTTGCCTATCGTAACGCAAGCTAACCGTCATAATAACAAAGGGAATGATTTTAATCATTCCCTTTGTTTATTTTTGCCGATCAAAAAAACTGAATGAAGGTTCTTGTAAATTATCTAAGGAAACACACTTGGGTTGTTGTATTGGCATTGATACTTGCTGCTGTAAATATTGGTTTTTCATTATTAGACCCATACATAACCGGCAGAATTTTAGACAAATACATCAACAAGAAAGATGCGTTAAGTCATAGTCAATTTTTATGGGGGGCACTTGGTTTGGTAGGATTGGGAGTTGGAGCTGCTATGATTTCTCGGATAGCTAAAAATTTTCAAGACTATTATACCAACGTAATTGTGCAGAAAGTTGGTGCAGAAATGTATGCAGATGGATTGAAGCATTCGTTGAAACTTCCCTATCAAGTGTTCGAAGACCAACGCAGCGGAGAAACACTTGGCATTTTGCAAAAAGTACGCATCGATTGCGAAAAGTTTATTACGTCTTTTATAAGCGTTTTATTTACCAGCTTGATTGGGATGATTTTTGTGATCGTCTATTCTTTTTCTATTAGCTATAAGGTTACACTTGTTTACTTCGCCGCATTGCCTATTATAAGTTTTGTAAGTTGGTTTTTAAGCAGAAAAATTAAGACAATACAGAAATCGATCGTCGGAGAAACCACAGCGTTGGCGGGCTCTACTACCGAATCATTAAGAAATATAGAATTGGTAAAGAGCCTTGGTCTTGCCGATCAGGAGATAGAGCGTTTAAACAAAACGACATATAAAATTTTGGGCTTAGAGCTGCGCAAGGTAAAGTATGTGCGCAGCATGAGTTTTTTACAGGGAACAACGGTAAACTTAGTGCGTAGCACAATGGTGCTTGTTTTGCTTTTGTTAATTTTTGAGAACACCATTTCTGCAGGCCAATATTTTTCTTTCTTGTTTTATTCGTTTTTCCTTTTTGGCCCATTGCAAGAACTTGGCAACATTATGCTTACTTGGAGAGAGGCCGACGTATCTTTAAACAATTTTAAAAATATCTTAAGCCGACCGATAGATGAGAAGCCTAAGGATCCAATTTCAATTGAGAAGTTAACAAGCCTAACTTTTAAAGAGATTAGCTTCAAGCATCAAACGGCAAAAACAAACGCCTTAACCAACATTTTTTTCGAAGCGAGTAGTGGACAAACCATCGCTTTTGTTGGCCCTTCTGGTGCCGGAAAATCTACTTTGGTTAAACTTTTGGTTGGCCTTTACCATCCTCAAGAAGGAGAAGTTTTATATAATGGCATTCCCAGCAATAAAATAGATTTAGATGCTTTGCGCGAAAAAATAGGCTTTGTAACGCAAGACACGCAATTGTTCTCTGGCACAATAAGAGAAAATTTATTGTTTGTAAAGCCTTCGGCTACAGATGAGGAATGCTATAAGGTGTTAAAGCAAGCAGCCTGCTACACCTTGCTTGCTAGGGCAGACAATGGTTTAGATTCTGTAATTGGCGAAGGCGGGGTAAAGGTTTCGGGAGGGGAGAAACAACGGCTTTCTATTGCGCGTGCATTGCTGCGCCAGCCAGATATTTTGGTTTTTGATGAAGCCACCTCTTCCCTGGACTCAATAACAGAAGAAGAAATTACCAATACCATAAAGCAAGTATCAACTGCCACATCCCACATAACCATTATTATAGCCCACCGACTTTCTACAATTAAACATGCAGATAAAATCTATGTGTTAGAGAAAGGGCAAATTATAGAGAATGGCACACATGAGGAATTGATAGAGCAAAAAGGGTTATATCAAGCCATGTGGAGACAACAAATTGGCGAGCGCGTTGTTGAATATTAGCAAACTTCAACCAAACACAGAACAGATATGCAAAGCAACCAAATTAGTCTATTCGTCCTTGTCGGGATTATTCTATATCTGGCCTTAATTATAAGCGCCATTTACCACAATTCTAAAACTAATAAACCCATGCCACAGAAATTACTTTGGTACGCAATTATTATTTTTGCTCCTTTTATTGGCTCAATCATGTATTGGATTTTGGGGAGGAAGTGATTGTTAATTGTTGATGATTGATTAAACTACTTTTCCCGAACGCGGGACAATCAGTTTCCCGCTATACAAAGAACGGTCGGCTACGGTATTTGGCGTGTAATTTTTACTTAAAACGTATTAAGTATCACTCATTTTTTCGCTTTAGTCTTTCAACTTTTCGCTTTAAGCTTTCTGCGTATTAATATCTTCTAAATTTAACTTTAGCATCTTTTTTGTTTTAAACCAAGTAACGCCCGCAATAGCAATCGTCATGCTTCCGCCAAAAACTACTGCTGGCACGGTGCGCATTAGTTTCGCTGTTAAGCCAGATTCGAATGCTCCAATCTCGTTGCTAGAGCCTATAAACATGCTGTTAACGGCAGACACTCGTCCGCGCATCTCATCTGGCGTAAGAAGTTGCATAATGGTAGAACGGATGATTACACTTATGCTGTCAAAAGATCCTTCCATAAACAATAGGCATAACGTGAGGTAATAGTTTTTGGAAAGGCCGTAGCAAATAATGCTCGTTCCAAAACCGGTTACGGCAATAAGTAAATTTCGCCAAGGTTTGTTCATGGGCGAATAACGCGTCATAACTAACATGGTAATTACTGCTCCTGCCGAAGAGGCTGCGCGCATATATCCTAAACCTTCAGCACCCACTTTCAAAATGTCATGGGCAAATACGGGTAAAAGCGCTACTGCGCCACCAAAAAAAACCGAAAACAGGTCTAAACTCATTGCCCAAACCATCATTCGGGTTTTGAAAACAAATTTTATTCCTTCAGATAGGCTGTCCATAATGTTGGTTGTAGGAATAAATCTTGGCTCGTGTTTTTTTAGGAAAAAAATGCATCCCAATGCAACGGCGATGAAGAAAATGATGACAAAATAGGTTGTCGTAATGCCGTAGAAGCCGTAAATTAATCCGCCAACGGCAGGACCGATGATGGATGCGAACTGCCAACTAGAGCTGTTCCACGTGGTGGCATTTGGGTAAAGCTCTCTCGGTACAATCTGTGCCATGATGGAAAAAGTGGCCGGAGAGAAAAAACCTCTGGCAATGCCAATGCCAAAAACCATCGTATACATAATGGGTACCACATAGCTTCCTAGTATGTATTGATGCATGTAATTAGAGGTGGCGAGAAGCATAACTAACGAACACAGAAATACGCCACAAAAAACCTTTATAAGAAGTCCTCGCTTTTCGGTTTTGTCTGCCACGTAGCCACCATATAGAGCGATACCGATTGCCGGAATTGCCTCACATAAACCTACCAAGCCAAGCGAAAGTGGATCATTGGTAATTTTGTAGATGTGAAAACCGATAATAACGGCTTGCATTTGATAGGCAAACGTAAAGAAGAAACGCATGCCCAGGTAAAAACGAAACTCTTTTATCTTGAGGGTAACGAATGAATCTGTTTTTTCTGTTTCAGGAAATTTTGTATTTGCCAATTGCTTTTTTTAGATGCCACAAAAGTAGCCTTTGAAAAGGGAAATCAGAAAAAGAATTAAGGCTCTGGAATAAATAAGGCCTAGGTAGGGCGTTCTAGGTTTTAAGTTGAAATAAAAAGCCTAATAGTTTGCCGCTTAAACCATAGTGATCTTCTCTTTTTTAAAGTTAATATGTGGTCTAAAAAATTGTGGAGCAGACCGTTATAAGATTAATGAATCACAACTTATAAAGTCAAAGACGTTCCTCGATTTTTATCGGTTTCTCCGTTTTTCAATTACTGGTGGGTTTTCTGTTTTTCTAATACCTTCAACAGATACAATTGTAATTCTAGCCTTTGTATTTGGTATTTATTTTCCATCCTTAAAGTTTCTGCTTAGATTTTCCGATTATATTCAACCAATATAATTGTAATAAGCTAACACAAGGTTTTTTTACGCAGGTTTCGAATAGTCATTTCAGATAAGAGATTTTGTTTAAGGCTAGCTAATCTTATCCATAGAAATTCCCTGAGATTTTTGCTGTAGAAATGTTTTTAACAAGATGTTTTCTGGCTTCTCTAATGTGGGGTCGTTTTCAAATAGCTCTAAAACTGTTTTTCGGGCTTCTATCAAAATATTTTGATCTTTGGTTAAGTCGGCTAACTTTAAATTCAAAACGCCACTTTGTTGGGTTCCGGTTATGTCTCCCGGACCCCGCAGTTGCAAATCGATCTCGCTAATTTCGAAACCGTTGTTCGTTTTTACCATCGTATCCAACCGCAATCTAGCTTCTTTACTAAGCTTGTCGCCACTCATTAAAATGCAAAAAGAATGTTCCGCTCCCCTACCTACTCGTCCACGCAACTGGTGCAGTTGAGAAAGCCCAAAGCGCTCTGCATTTTCTATAACCATAACAGATGCATTCGGAACGTTAACGCCAACTTCAATCACAGTAGTGGCCACCATAATGTTGCGTTTGCCTTCTACAAACTCTTGCATCTCAAATTGTTTATCTGCATTTGGCATTTGGCCGTGTACAATGCTAATTTGGTAATCGGGGCGTTTAAATTCGAAACCTAGTAATTCTACTCCCGCTTCTAGAAACTTTAAGTCGAGTGTTTCACTTTCCTTAATAAGCGGGTATACCACATAAACCTGTCTGCCCTTTGCAATCTCTTGTTTTATAAGTCCAAACATTCTCAGTCTTTGGCTCTCGTACAGGTGTAGCGTTTCAATAGGCTTTCGGCCGGCCGGAAGTTCGTCTATCATAGAGACATCCAAATCTCCATAAAGCGTCATGGCGAGCGTACGTGGTATTGGCGTTGCCGTCATAACAAGAATGTGTGGAGGAATAAAATTTTTTCTCCAGAGCTTTGCTCGCTGCTCTACGCCGAACCTATGTTGCTCGTCTATAACCACTAGCCCCAAGTTTTTAAAGATAACCTTGGGCTCTATTAATGCGTGTGTCCCAATTAAAATATCTATAGCCCCCTCCTCTAATTGCTGGTGTAACAAGATTCTATCTTTTTTCTTGGTGCTACCGGTTAAAATAGAAACTGTTATCAGCTCGTTACCAATTAGCTCGCAAATCGATGCATAGTGTTGCCTTGCTAAAATTTCTGTTGGCGCCATCATACATGCTTGGCAGCCGTTATCGATGGCTAGGAGCATGCTCATTAAGGCAACTACTGTTTTTCCGCTGCCGACATCGCCTTGTATGAGCCTATTCATCTGAGCGCCCGTTTGGGTGTCGTTACGTATTTCTTTAATCACCCTTTTTTGGGCATTGGTAAGATCAAACGGCAAATATTCCGTATAAAACTTATTTACCTTCTCCCCAACTTTTGCAAATAATGCACCCTTAAATTTTTGTTGTCGCAGTTTTTTAGCATTAAGCAGTTGTAACTGGATAAAAAATAGTTCCTCGAATTTAATTCGTCTCGTTGCTGAATTTAAAACAGTTTCGTCTTTTGGAAAATGGATATTCAAGAGTGCAGATCTTCTATCCGGAAGACTGTATTTTTCAAGTATTAGCTGCGGAAGGTTTTCCTCCACTTGGGCCAAAGCTTGATCTAATACAGAAACCGTTAAACGCTGTAGTCCTTTGCTGTCTAGGTTAAATTTCTTGAGTTTTTCTGTTGAGCCATAAACAGGTTGTAAGGTTAAATTTCCCCTACTTTGTTTAGCGCTTTGGTAAGGTTCTATTTCTGGATGCGAGAAACTAAACGAGCCGTTAAAAATAGTTGGTTTGCCAAAGGCGATGTAAGCGTTGCCGACTACCAACTGATCACTTACCCAATTTATGCTCTGAAACCAAACAAGCTCTATTAGGCCAGTATCATCTTTAAAAGCAACAACCAAACGTTTAGTTCTTTTTTCTCCAAGAATGTTTTTGCTTATTATCCGCCCAATAATTTGAACATATTGGGTTTCGGGAGTTAATGTATTGATTTTATAAAACTTGGTTCTATCTATGTACCTAAACGGATAATAGGTAAGTAAATCGCCTACTGTAACAAGACCCAGCTCTTTTTTTAAGGTCTCGCCTCTATTTGGGCCAACACCTTTTACAAACTCCAGCCGCATGTTTAAAGTAGAATCTTGCAAATTTTACAGATTTGATAGGAGTGATAAGTTTTACAGCATTGAAAGTTAAAAATAGAGATAGATAACAGCAAAAGCAAATATGCTGATAGGGCATTAGAAATGCTTTTATGCCATAGATTTCTAAATGAATTAAATTAAGCAGCACTCTAAGAGCGCGCCGTGTTTTTTTATAGACAGCGGCAGTTTTTAGAGAAATTGGTATTATTAATGGCAAGCAACACAAGTGGAGTTTAGTGGCTGAAAACTGCCAATCTATAGTTCGGTTATAATTGAAGTATTGCGGTAACCGAAATTTCTACGTTTACATTTTTAGGTAGCGCAGAAACTTGTACCGTTTCTCTAGCTGGAAACTGACTTGAAAAATATTCTCCATAAACGGCATTAACAGATGAAAAATCGTTCATGTCTTTTAAGAAAATAGTTGTCTTAACTACATTTTCAAAGCCTACATTAGCTTCTAAAAGAACAGCACTAATGTTTCTCATTATCTGGTGTGTTTCTTCTTCTATGGTTGTTAAATTTAGTTCTCCGCTTTCTGGATTTAAAGCAATTTGGCCAGAGGCAAATAGAAAGCCGCCCGCTGCTACCGCTTGGCTATATGGCCCGATTGGCGAGGGCGCATTGGTAGTTTGTATTGTTTTTTTCATGATTTGTATTGTTATTAGTTAATTAACCACTGCACCAGTTTATAAAGAATTCCGATTACAAAAACGGCAATCGCTAGCGCATTTATAAAATGCATTATTTTTAGGTTGATATTTGATGGCCTGTTAGCGTCTTTTTTCCTAAATAAGTACATATACAAAACTAAATAAACCTTTTGGTTTTTTAGAACAATAAGTATTGTCTAAAAAATTATATTAAAAAAAAAGGTTCCGGAATTTCCGGAACCTTTTACAAAACTATTAACTAAATATTAGTTTCTAGCAGTTTCAACACGACGGTTTTGGATACGACCTTCTTCAGTATCGTTAGAAGCAATTGGGTTAGCTTCACCATAACCTTTAGTCATAACTTGGCTAGAATTAACACCAGAGTTTACTAAGTAAGTTTTAACAGAGTTTGCTCTGTCTTTAGATAACTTCATATTATATGCAGCAGTACCTTCGCTAGAAGCGTAACCTTTTAAGTTTGCTTTACCACCGTTTTCACGTAATGATGAAGATAATTTATCTAATGTTGGGTAAGATTCAGTTTTTAACACTGAAGAGTTGAAATCAAACTGGATTGATTCCATACCTGTTACGTTGCTAGAATCTGCCATTGGAGCAGTCATTGCAGGAAGAGGACAACCAGAACCATCAACTGCAGTACCTGCAGGTGTACCTGGGCATTTGTCGAATTGATCAGAAACACCATCACCGTCAGTATCTTTTTTCAAATCTTCAACAGCTTTCTCTACGTTAGAAACACGATTTTTCAATGCTTCAACTTCTTGACGTAAAGATGGATCTTTTAATTCATCATACATGGTAGCCAATGGATTAGACCATTCTAAACTTGGTTTCGAAGAAGAACCTAAAGAGAACTCTAAACCAGCGTAACCGTAAGAGAATTTATCTTTAGAAGTTCCTTTTGCATAAACACCATCAACGTTATCTTCGTCAACAAAGTTCATGGTGTAACCTAAGTTAAAGTTAACACGCTCGGAAACTTTAAATTTCACACCAACACCTACAGGAATATAGAAAGAGTGGATGTAATCTTTATCATTACCAGATTTGGTTTTTGAATTACCATATCCGTCATTGCCACCGTACATTCCTTTTTGATCTACAACAGTACCATTTCCCAAAGTAACTTTGGGATTGTAAGCAATATAACCAGCACCAGCAGTTACAAAGAAACCAACTGAATTCTCACGGCGTAAGAAATCAACAGATCCAACATTTACAACACCACGTAAATCAACAGCATATTGAAGTTGGGTTTCAAAATCTTTAGCGGTAGATCCAGCGCCATAAAGGCTAGCATCGTTAGAACCAGAAAGCTTTCCACGAACACCATTTAATTCTAAAGCGAATGCGTTACCTAATTGCTTACGGATATTTAAACCGTAACCTAAGTTAACATCCCATTTGTTAAAATCATTTGCACCGCCAATAGCAACAATAGGAGCTAAAACACCGCCATTGATACCAATTGACCAAGTTCTGTACTGAGCTCTTCCGCCAAATACCTTGGCTGAGGAAGACATCGAAGTCGAAGTCGACATCGGAGAAGACATTGCTGTCGAATCTTGAGCTGTCGAATCTTGAGCTGAGGCAATGGTAGCTATACCGGTGGCCGCAACTAAAGAAAGCACAAGTCCTTTCTTTAAAGTAGAATAATTCATAATCTTTTTTTTAAGGGTTAAATACTAATTAGTTAATCTTTTGTAATCGCAAAATTAAACAAAATTTTAAATTTTCAAACATTTATACAAAATCTGTTCCAAATTTTGTAGTTATAACAGCTTTAATTACATTTGATTTTCGACATAAACACCCACCAGATACGTATGAAGCAGAAAACAGTAGCCTGTAATTTATTTATATTAAATAGAGAAAACTTTGCTAAAAAGCTTAAAAGCAATAGTTTAGCCATATTCCAATCGAATGATGAGTTTCCAAGAAGCGGAGACCAGAACTTTATTTTTAAACAAAATGCCGATTTATTTTATCTTTCTGGGATAGATCAAGAGAAAACTATTTTATTAATTTTTCCCGATTGTCCTAATCCGTTGTACAAAGAAGTACTTTTTTTAAGACAGACCGACAATCATATTAAGGTTTGGGAGGGATATAAATATACAAAGGAAGAAGCATTAGAGACTTCTGGTATCTCTGCAATTTATTGGTTAGAAGATTTCGATGCAATATTGCAGAGTGTGGCCAACTACGCCGACCATATATATCTAAATGCAAATGAAAACGACCGAGCAGTAGCTGAAGTACCTTATCGCGACCTTCGCTTTATCAATGAAATGAAAGCCCGATTTCCCTTACATCATTTTGAGCGTTCGGCGCCCATTATGCGCCAATTAAGGGTGGTAAAATCAGAAATAGAGGTAAAGTTAACCCGACAGGCCTGCAACATTACTCGCGACGCCTTTATTAGGGTACTTAAGTTCGTTAAACCAGGCGTTAAGGAATATGAGATTGAAGCGGAAATAATTCACGAATTTGTAAGGCAGGGCGCTACTGGCCATGCATATTCGCCAATCATCGCCTCGGGTTATAATGCAACCATTCTGCATTATAATGACAATAGTCGAGTTTGCAAGGATGGCGATGTTATTTTGTTCGATTTTGGAGCAGAATATGCCAATTATAATGCAGACATGAGCCGCTCTATTCCAGTAAATGGAAAGTTTACAGATAGGCAAGCCGCGGTATACCAATCGGTACTACATGTAATGAAAGAATCTACCAAATTATTAAAACCCGGAACAGATTGGAATGCTTATCATGAGCAAGTTGGCGAACTAATGACTGAGCAGCTAATAAAACTAAAATTGCTGACCACCGAGCAGGTAAAAAAACAAGATTCGAAAATCCCTGCCTATAAAAAATATTTCATGCACGGTACCTCGCACCATTTGGGCATAGATGTGCACGATTTTGCTGGAAGATATACCCCCTTTGCAGAAGGTAATATACTTACAGTTGAACCAGGTATTTATATTCCAGAAGAAAATTTGGGCATAAGACTCGAAAACGATGTGTTGATTACCGCAAATGGAATAGTCGATTTAATGGCAAATATTCCGTTGGAAATCGAAGAAATCGAAGACATTATGAACAGCTAAGGCCAAAATTACTTGGTTTTAAAGAAAATTTTTAGGGCGCTTTAATCCCGAATCAAAATCGGGACAGGCTCGCTTTCCATTATATCTTTCTCCCCGCCTAAAAAGCGGGGAAAAAGGATGCAATTGCAATCGTTAGCGCGGAGCAATGCTTAAAAACGCAATCATCTATTGTATGCGATAAGATTTACGATTTAGCTAAACCCTTTTTAGGTTTCTTTGTTTCTACTAAAATTGTACATCCCATGGACAAAGAAAAATTAATACAAGAGGCGTATTTGGTTTCGCACAAAATAGAACCTAACGGAAACTTTCCAAACAATTCGAAATATCCACTAATGATTTACAAGGGAGCGCTGCTTATTCATCCAGACGATACCGAAGAAGTTATAAAAACTGTTTTTGCACAAAACGGATACAGCAATGCTTGGGTAAATGGAATTTTTGATTATCATCATTACCATAGCAATACACACGAGGTTTTAGGTGTTTTTTCTGGCAAGGCCAACGTGCAGTTTGGTGGGCCGCATGGGGTTGTTATAGAGTTGGATAAGGGCGATGTGGTGCTTATTCCCGCGGGTGTTGCACACAAGAGCCTAAGCGTTAGCGCCGATTTGAAAGTGGTGGGCGCTTACCCAAAAGGAGCCGAGTATAACCTCCGCCGTGGTAGCCAAGAGGAAATTGAGGAAGCAAAAAGAGAAATAGAAAATGTGCCAGAACCAGAAAGTGACCCAGTTTATGGAAGCAAAGGACAGTTGTTTGAATGTTGGTATAAACAAAATTGCAAGAATGTTTAAAACTCTTTAAAGTTTACGGTACAAATTTATTTAATTTTCGGGCTTTAATTTTAGCATTACACACATAAATGAATTTTCGTTACCTATTTGCAGCATTAGCCCTCTCAACTACTGTATTTACTGCCTGTTCCAGCAAAAAAGCTGATGAAAAGAAAGTTGCCGAAAACAATAAAGTTAGGACAGCTGCAGATGATAAAGCTGATAGCGTCTTAATTTCCTATAACCCTGCAAAAGCAGATAAGTGGATAGCCGATTTTGTAAGCAACCTGCATAAAAAGTATGGTTTTAATGGCAACGTGCTGGTAGAGAAGAAAGGAAAAATTCTTTATCAAACCGCCATTGGTTGGGCAGATTACCTACATCGCGATAGCTTAAAAATAAACTCTGAGTTTGAGCTTGCCTCGGTTACCAAAACATTTACAGGCACGGCCGTTTTACAATTGGTAGAAGAAGGTAAGTTATCTTTAAATGACAACGTGAAGAAGTTTTTTCCCAACTTTCCGTACGATGGCATTACCGTTAAACTGCTTTTGAGCCACCGCAGCGGCATGATGAATTACGTTTATTTTATCGATGATATTTTTCGCAAAGAAAAGCGAAACATGAAAAAGGGGGTTACCAATAAGGAAGTGATGGACCTTATTGCAGAGAGAAAGCCGCGACCGTACATTAAACCCGATGTTCGGTTTCATTATAATAACTCCAATTTTATGGTGCTGGGTGCTATTATAGAAAAAGTTACTGGAGAAAGATATTCACAGTATATGATGGATCATGTGTTTAAACCGGCAGGCCTAAAACACACCCACGTGTACAGCAAAGCCGAATATGAAAAAATACCGGTAGATGTGGTTGGACATGATAGAACTTGGAAGTATTCTGTGGCACAAAATTTTTTAGATGGTCCGGTGGGCGATAAAGGAATTTACAGCACTATCCACGATCTACTACTTTTTGATAAATATCTGAAAAACGGACGTTTGTTAAAACCGAGTACACTAGATTCTGCCTATGTTGGCCGCAATAAACGTGTTAATGGACATTTTAACTATGGCTATGGCTGGAGGCTTTTTGAAGGCAAGAATATGGATCAAGTGGTTTATCATACCGGCTGGTGGCACGGTTTTAGGCACATTTATGTAAGAGACTTAAGTAAGGACATAGTGGTGATTTTATTAGGAAATTTAACCAATGGTAGTCTTTTGCACTTAGATGACCTTTACAAACACTTAGATATGCCCATTATTAGAAAAGGCGCATATAGAGGAGATGGTGGTTTGCCGGGTGCCGATGAAGACTAGAAACCCCAAAACCCCTGTAGGAACTTTTTACTTAGCGTTCCAAAGCTCCCTTCGGGTGTAAAAGAAAATCTATTAAAACACAAAGGCAATATTTCTAGTTATATTAAAAAAGCTAATTATGTTCGATCAATTATTTGCGGCACAACAAAAGGCCGAAGAGATTAAAAAACGTTTAGATACCATATCTGTATTTGGTGAGGTAGAGGATGGAGCCATAAAAATTACCGCTACGGCAAATAAGGCAATTACCGGGATTTCCATAGACCAAGAATTTTTAAATGGCGCAGATAAGGAGGAACTAGAAGAATTGCTGTTGACGGCCATTAACAAAGCATTGGCAAATGCAGAACAAGTTAGTGCAACCGAAATGCAGTCGGCTACTAAAGATATGCTTGGCGGCCTTGGTGGAATGTTTGGACAAGGAGGTTAATAGCAAATTGCATCTAAGATGAGCTTTACCAATTTTTAGCAAAAGCCATAATCTCGAAAGCATTAAATTAATTAATTTCAAAAATAATCAGCATAATATTCTGTAATTTAGGTTTTTAGCTTTACGCTTTTTGCACGTTGCTTTCGGCCTTTATATAATCTAAAAAATGAAATATACCTATTATGGCCAGTCGTGTTTTTTATTAGAGGCTGCGGACAAAAAAATACTTTTCGACCCCTTTATCTCTCCTAATCCTTTAGCCAAGGACATAGACATTAGTAAGATAGAAGCAGATTATATTTTCGTGAGCCACGGCCATGGTGACCACGTGGCAGATTTAATTTTGCTGGCCAAGCAAACAAACGCAACGGTGGTAGCTATCCCAGAAATTATTGCTTGGGTAGAGAAACAAGGTGTTAAGAATGTACACTCCATGAACTTTGGCAAGTTTACCTTCGATTTTGGCAAGGTGCGGATGGTTGCTGCCCTGCATTCATCTAGCCTACCAGATGGCTCTTACGGCGGCAATCCAGCTGGTTTTGTGCTTGAACTGGAAAGTAAGCAAATTTATTTTGCCGGGGATACAGCGCTAACGGTGGAGATGAAAATATTAGCTGATCTTTACAAATTGGATTATGCCATTTTGCCCATCGGAGGAAATTACACCATGGACGTAGAGGATGCATTAATTGCCACCAAATATTTTAATTGTGATCAGGTAATTGGCATACATTACAACACGTTTCCGGTTATTGAGATAGATACCGAGGAAGCGAAAGATAAGTTTAAGCGAGAAAATAAGACCTTGTTATTGCCCCAAATAGGTGCAACAATTTCGTTGTAAAAGCTATTCAGTGTGATTTAGCAATAAGCAAGAAAAAAAGAAGGGGTTGTATCTTTCGATGCAACCCCTCCAAACTATAAGCCTAAACTTAAACTTAGTGTTTCTTGTTAGCCTTGTAACGCATATCGGGAGTACCGTCTTTTTTAACAGGCCCAACTTTATTTACTGTTTTGTACCTTTTATCTGGGGTACCATCGGCTTTTAACTTAACACCCGATGTGCTTTTTTCTACCTTAGTAGGTGCCGCTTTTGCTTTGCTTAATGTAGTCGATGTTTTTTTATCAACTTTTACGGTGTTTGTTTTAGCGGCGACAGGTGCTTCCTTAACTTTTGCTTTTTCTACCTTGGCCTTTTTAGTTACGGCCATTTTTTTTGTTTTAACTTCTTTTTTGGTTTTAGTTGCTGGTGTTTGTGCAAAGGTGGTAGAGAAACCTAGCGCAAAAAGAGCTAACACGATGAACAATTTTTTCATAATACTTTATCTTTTTTATGATTACATAAGTAAAGATGAAGTTTAATCATGAAGAAACAATGAAGAATTTTTAACCAAACAGGTTGCTGCTCAAATACCTATCTCCCCTATCGCAGGCAATGAACACTATTGTTCCTTCGGTTAACTCTTGCGCTAACTTTAAGGCGGCATAACAAGCGCCTCCGCTACTCATGCCAGCAAAAATCCCCTCGGTCTTTGCCAAATTACGGGTCATTTGGGTCGCTTCTTCTTCGCTCACATCCATCACACGGTCTACCCTGGTTGGGTCGAAAATCTTTGGAAGGTAAGCTTTTGGCCATCTCCTAATGCCTGGTATAGATGAGCCATCGGTAGGCTGGCAACCAACAATTTGAATGTTTTTATTTTTTTCTTTAAGATACATAGAACTGCCCATAATGGTGCCAGTTGTGCCCATAGAGCTTACAAAGTGGGTAATGTTATGATCGGTATCTCTCCAAAGCTCGGGTCCGGTAGTTTTATAGTGTGCCAAATAATTGTCTTTGTTGGCAAACTGATTTAACAGAAAGTAACCGTCACTTGCGCATTGTTCCTCTGCGTAATCTCTGCACTTTTCAATCCCATCCATCAATATTACCTTCGCACCAAAAGCCTGCATGGTAAGCGTACGTTCTTTGGTAGAATTTTCTGGCATAATAAGCTCTATCTCTAAGCCAAAAAGCCGCGCTATCATCGCCAGCGCTATTCCCGTATTTCCGCTTGTTGCTTCAATTAGTTTCGTTCCAGGTTTAATGTCTCCTCGAGCCAAAGCAGATTGGATCATGTTTAATGCAGCCCTATCTTTTACGCTTCCGCCTGGGTTGTTGCCTTCTAACTTTGCATAAACGGTAACTTTGGGATTTTTATTTAAGCGGGTCAGCTTAACCATGGGCGTGTTTCCCACTAAATCTATTAGCGAACTCATAATATATTTAAATTGGTATTGTCTACAACTTTAATAATAGGCGTATGGTAAACGGTAGAATTCTTTTGCACGCTCTTGGTTATCCATACATTACCACCTATAATGCTATTTGCGCCAATTACCGTTTCGCCGCCTAAAATGGTGGCGTTGCTGTAAATAACCACATGATCTTCTACCGTTGGATGTCTTTTTGTGCCAGCTAAATTTTTGCTTACGCTCAAAGCGCCTAGGGTAACGCCCTGATATATCTTTACATGGTTTCCGAGCGAGGCAGTTTCGCCAATAACAATGCCAGTTCCATGGTCAATGCAGAGGTAATTTCCGATAGCTGCCGCTGGATGAATGTCTATCCCGGTTCTAGAATGTGCATATTCCGTTAAAATGCGGGGAATTAATGGAATGTTTAATTGGTAAAGCTGATGTGCAATGCGATAAAATGCAATGGCCATAAAACCAGGGTAGGTTCTTATTACCTCATATTCGTTATTGGCTGCCGGGTCTCCGCTGGTTAGCGCAGAGATATCGGTTTTTAAAACCCCAAAAATGCTCGGAATACTTTCCATAAACTGCTCGGCAATAAATTTATTATCGCAATCGATACAGGCTTGTGTTTCTTCCAGCAATCGGTGCAAGTCTTTTTGTATAGCCTCAAACTCTTCGGCAATGGCTTCTGAGGTGGTAAAAACCTTGTCAGACGTTTCTGGGAACAGGGCGGCTAAAAGCTTGTACGCCCATGAGGCAACTTCCTTATTAGAGGGAACGGCTTGCGCGCGGGTTTGTCTTTTATAGAGGTTATCAAGAAAGTTTTTTTCCATTTTTTTATAAAGTCAAAGTTAATTTTTTGGAAGTTTTACCCGCGATTTAGCTCAAATTTATAGGTTTGATTTTTGTAAAAATAAATCAGCGACAATTTTACTCAAAGATTCTAGTTTTAAACAGCTCTTTCATTACCTCAAAGCTCTGTTTTGGGTTTTTGCAGATATAAATATATTGATATAATTGTTCATCAGTGGCTGAATATGGGTTATAGATTGTTCGTACTTTAGTTATTGTACCGAAATACGGTTGAAAAAAATTCCCCACCATATAACTTAAAGCAATAATGGTTTTTGGCATTTGGCCGTTCGGCGCCCAAGTATAGAAACTCCCGTGGTAGGAGAATGCCTCAGGTAAATCATATTGGTCTCTAAACAAATTTATAGCACCTGCTTGTCCATAATGTTTTGCCCAGACCAAACAATATTTTCTTTCGTCCATTGGCAGACTATCGTAAACCGATTTCATTTCCCGTAGTGTGGTTCGCCATTTTTGTTTATTATAGTATGCATCATTTCTAACGGCAAATTTCCCACCATCAATTTCCTTTTTTTCGAATGGATAAATTTTTGTGAGATACCGATTAAGGGAATAAATTGGCATTCCGAAGGGAATTAGTATGCCTCCAAAAAATATCAAAATCGTAATTGGATAAATTGACCATCGATATCTTTTCAAAATAATTTGTTCCAAAAAAATTGCGCCAAATGGTAAGATAGTCAAGACGATTGGGAAGAAATAATATGATTTTCCATTTTCGTACAACAAAAATAAAAATGATAGGACAATTGAAGTTGCTACAGGAAATATCAATAATTTATTTTTTGAGGATGTCATGAAATACACTCCTGGCAGAAACAATAATAGGGTAACAATTGGATTCATTGCAATAAGCAGGCCCATAATGTTCGTAACTCTGCTTATTTTGTCTAGTTGTGTTTCATAGAGCCGATTAAACATTTGTATTGCCGGATAGTCATGTAAAAATTGCCATATTAAATTGGGGAGTATAAATACTAACCCAACTAAAACGTGCAACCAAAATTTATTTCTAATGAGTGCATTTCTAGTTCTGGTGAAGAATAGCAAAGAAGCTAACCCAAAGATGAAGAAGACAGCATCGTATTTTGAGAGAAAACCTAAAATGCAAGAAAATGTAAGTAGCCAAAGTGATTTTTTGTCTAGAAATTTTACAAATCTCACCAAGTAATAAAAACCTAAAGTCCAAAATAACTGACTGAAAACTACAGGCTGAAAATTTTGTTGCGAATCTCCAAAACTCGGTGCTATTATTATCCCCAGAAGAACAAGAAAAACAGCCTTGTTTTTTCCGCCTAATTCTATTGTGATTTTAGCTACAAAAATTAGAATAATTAGGCTAGCGATATGAGGAAAAATATGATAAATGAAAATGGAATGGCTATGAAATAGATCTTGAAAGAAGGCCAAAAGCCCAATCAACGGCGGAAACTCCATATAACCAAAGGCAAGGTGCTTTCCAGTTTCGATGTGTAATAATTCATCTCCCTGAAAACCAGAGTGGCTATCTGCAACTAGGTGTAGCGCTAACTTCAATACACAAAAAGCACTTGTAATAATCTTAGTCGATTTTGTCATCAATTCATATTAGATTATTTTTAAAACAATCAAAAACCACCTTAGTTTATTAATGCGCCTCTAACCAATTATTTCCTTCGCCAACTTCTACCACAATTGGCACAGTAAGTTTCATTGCGTTTACCATTTTATCTTTAATAATTTCTTTCATCAACTCTTTCTCGCTTTTTAACACATCAAAAACCAATTCATCATGTACTTGCATGGTCATGGTAGATTTTAGGTTTTCGGCTTTCATTTGCTTATGAATATTAATCATGGCTATTTTTATCATATCTGCAGCAGAACCTTGTATCGGGGCGTTTATTGCATTTCGTTCTGCATAACCGCGCACCGTTTGATTGGCGGAAGTGATGTCTCTCAAATAGCGCCTTCTACCCATAATGGTTTCCACAAATCCATTTTCGCGGGCAAAATTCATGGTATCGCTCATGTACCTTTTAATGCCCGGATATTGGGCAAAGTACTGTTCTATAATTTCTGCCGCTTCTTTTCTCGGAATGTTTAGGTTTTGCGATAGCCCAAAAGCAGACTGACCGTAGATAATACCAAAGTTTACCGCTTTTGCATTTCTGCGTTGATTGCTGTCTACATCTTCAATAGCTACGCCGTAAACTTTTGCAGCGGTTGCTGTGTGGATGTCTATCCCGTTGGTAAACGCCTCTAGCATGTTTTCTTCCTTGCTAATTTCTGCGATAATGCGCAGCTCTATTTGAGAATAATCGGCAGAAAGCAAAATGTGGTTGTCATCTCTTGGGATAAATGCTTTTCTAACCTCTCTGCCACGCTCTGTACGGATGGGAATGTTTTGTAAATTTGGATTGTTGCTGCTCAGCCTTCCTGTTGCGGCAACCGCTTGGTTGTAAGAAGTGTGCACCCTGCCGGTTTTTGGATTTACCATCAGCGGTAGCGCATCTACATAGGTAGACTTTAGTTTTTGCAACTGTCTAAATTCTAAAATATCTTTTACTATATCACTTTTATGCGCCAATGCCAATAATACATCTTCGCCAGTTTGGTATTGGCCGGTTTTGGTTTTCTTCGCCTTTGGGTCTAACTGTAATTTATCGAACAACACTTCGCCCAATTGCTTTGGTGAGGCCAGATTAAATTTAATGCCAGCCTTGTCGTACACATTTTGCTCAAACTGAATAATTTCTTTTTCTAGCTCTGCCGAATAGATTTTTAGCGTTTCTACGTCAATCCTAACTCCTTCTCTCTCAATATCAGCAAGCACATAAATCAAAGGGTTTTCTATTTCATCTGCTAGTTTAGCCGCATTAAGTTCCTTAAGCATTGGTTCAAAAATATGGGCCAACTGCAAAGTTACATCGGCATCTTCTGCAGCATAATCCACTACATCAATAACCGGCACATCGCGCATATTGCCTTGGTTCTTTCCTTTCGGGCCAATTAATTTTGTAATAGAAATAGGCGCGTAATTTAAATAGTTTTCTGCGAGTACGTCCATTCCATGTCTGGTATCTGGATCTATGAGGTAATGCGCAAGCATCGTGTCGAACAATTTTCCTTTTACCTGAACGCCGTACCAGCTCAATACCAAGATATCATACTTGATATTTTGGCCAATTTTTTCAATGGCTTCATTTTCCAAAACTACCTTAAACTCGTCCAAAATAACTTGTGCCTCAGCTCTATTTGCCGAAAGCGGAATGTAAAATGCCTCTCCCGGATTTATCGCGAAGGAAAGCCCAACCAATTCGGCCATGTTGGCATCGGTACTGGTGGTTTCGGTATCGAAGGAAATTCTAGCTTCAGCGAGCAAGATTTTAATTAACGCTGCGCGCGCTTCTTCATTTTCTACTAGCTTATAATCATGCTCGGTATCTTCGATGGTTTTTACGGGAAGCACTTCTGTCGGTTCTTCTTCGGTCAAACTTTTATACACCACTTCTCCACCCATGTTCCCCCCAAATAAATCGGTTTGGATGCCTTCGGTAGTTTTAGCGATGCCTACAGAAAATTCATCACCGAACACCCGCCTGCCCAGCGTTCTAAATTCCAACTCCGCAAATAGAGGTTCTAACAAATCTCTGTTTGGCTCGCAAAGCAATAAATCTTCTTCATCCAGATCGATGGGCACATCTAAAATAATAGTTGCCAGTTTTTTTGAGAGCAAACCCTGCTCCGCAAAATTTTCTACATTTTCGCGTTGTTTGCCTTTTAACTCATGGCTGTTGGCAATGATGTTTTCCATCGAACCATATTTTTGGATCAATAATTTTGATGTTTTCTCGCCAATGCCCGGAATACCCGGAATGTTGTCAACAGCATCGCCCCAAAGGCCCAAAATATCTATAACCTGTAAAACATTTTCTATTTCCCATTTGGCCAAAATTTCCTTTACGCCCAGAATTTCCATACCATTTCCCATTCTGCTAGGTTTGTACATAAAAATATTTTCAGAAACCAGTTGGGCAAAATCCTTGTCTGGCGTCATGCAAAAAACCTGAAATCCCTTTTTTTCTGCCTTTTTGGCTAAAGTGCCAATAATGTCATCGGCCTCGTAACCATCTGAGGTGATTACGGGAATGTTAAAACCTGTAATTAACTTAATAACATAAGGCATGGCCGCTGCTAAATCTTCTGGCATGGCCTGCCGCTGCGCTTTATAAGCTTCGTAAACAATGTGTCTTTCTGTGGGAGCTGCGGTATCAAAAACCACGGCAATATGGGTTGGCTGTTCTTTATTTATTACTTCTAACAAGGTGTTGGTAAAACCCATTACCGCAGAAGTGTTGATGCCAGTAGAGGTAAAACGTGGATTTTTACTTAACGCAAAGTGTGCGCGGTACATCAGCGCCATTCCATCTAAAAGAAATAATTTTTTATCAGCCATGTTGATACAGAAATTTTAAAAGCAACGTCGAAGAAAATATATTCATCGGGCAATAAAAGTAACTAAAGTTTAAGCTTTAGCGAAAAAGTTGAGTTTTTAGTTTAAGAGTATGGCTGTTCGGAACCTTCCTAATGGAGGAAAGAAGTATAGGGAAATCAGAAGTCAGAAATCAGTTATTTATCTTCCAAAACTAAATTTGTTCTCTCTATCGACGCCTCGCTTGACCATCTCGCTAGTCCCGGCCTAGCAGCAGTTTGGAGGAAAAAATGCTAAGAGGGGAAATTAGAAGTCGGATGTCAGAAATCAGATAACGACGCAATTCATCGTAAATTAAGCTGTTCTCCTCTTTTTTAGGAGGGGTTGGGGCAATGTCATAGTGTTAAGAAAAAACACCAAAATGATGTCATCCTGAGGTTTAATATATTTCATATAAATCAATATAAATGACGTTTTTGTTTAAGCTCGCTATAGCCACTTTTGCTTAGCCATCTCGCTAGTCCCGGCCTAGCAGCAGTTTGGAGGAAAAAACGCCGAGAACCGTCGTGCAGAAACTTTCAAACGGCATTGTCCAAAAAGAATTTGCAGCCTGTGGGCAGGCGATTAGCGATGGAGAAAGGCCTCAAATTATTGTAAAAAGCGGTTTGGCGAGTTTTTACCCGAAGGGCTGCCAGCCTTGATTTTTTGTAAACTTTTTTATCAAGAAAAAAGTTTGAAGCCCGTGCGGCTAGCACAGCGTTAGGTATAGTGGAGGTTCTTTTTGGCAAGGCTTAATGAAAGAGTAATAGAAATCAAAAAATAGTATAATTATCTGCTAATTAATTGATTATAAATAACGTCAATGGTAGCTTGTCGAAGGACAATTATTTTCTTGGTTTTTGACTATTGAGAGGTCTTCGACAAGCTCAGATTGACAGTAATTTAGTTTAACTCTATGACATTGGGCGTGGTTGGGAAAGGCCTCGAAGCATCGATGAAAAACAGCTTGGCGAATTTTTACCCAAAGAGATGCCAGCCTTGAGTTTATTCATCAGTGTTTATTGTTTTATTTGCATTCATGAGCTCGCAGAAATGCTCGGTTTGTCTCTTTTTGTCAATAAAAAGAGAGACGCCCCTCCGGCTAGGAGAACGTAGGGAAGAGTTGATGACCATTTTTTATAAGAATGAAGGAAGGAGTAATAAAAATGAGATATTATTTAAATAACTGATGTAAAAACGTCAATGGTAGCTTCCCGAATGGTCGAGACAAGTAGTCGAAGGACAGCTATTTTGTTGGTTGGCAAATTCACAAACATTGAAACTTAGACGTGAGCAAAATTACGCACACAAAGAAAAAGCGATGGAAATGCTCCATCGCTTTAATTAACTTGTGTTGGGTATATTATTTTGTGGCAGCGAAGTTATCTGAATTGCTTAAGGTCATTTGTGCTTCTAGATCAGTGTTTTGAGCAGCGAAGTGAGCCATGCTAAGGCTGCTGTTCTTGCTGCTTGCCAAGGTGTGGTTTTTTGTGTCGCCGCTTAAGGTTAAGGAAGAGTTGTCGTTAAGTATGGTGTATAAGCTAGAAGTAGACGTATTGATGTTGGCCTTTGCGTTTCCTTTTAGAAAAACCTGCAAATTGTTTACAGCTAATTTTCCGTCTGTTTTGATAACCGCATTATCATTGCCTTGGATTCTGTAGATGTCTTTTACATAAACCACCAATCTTGCAGTGCCATTGTTTGCTGAGGTAATGCTAAGTTCATCTCCTTGTTGCATTACTTTTGCAGTACCAAAGTTGTTATCGGCATAGCTAACGCCCTCTTTGTTCGATTGGATAAAAGTTACTTCTACGTTTCCGCTTACGCTAACTTTTTTAAATGTTTTTACTTGTGTTGTTTCTGTTGTTGGATGTTTTACTGATGCATTTGCAGAAAGTGAGCTAACGGTTAAAGTTAAAGCTGCGAAAGATGTTGCGATGATGGTTTTGATTTGAGTTTTCATGATAATTAAGTTTTTATACGTTTAAAATATTTTTAAGTTTTTGTGCTTGTTTTGTAATTAAGACCACCTTAACACACATTTGTTGCAGCCCAAAACTGGGTAATAGACTAGCCTAAAAAAACAATCGACCAACGCCGTAGACTTGTAGACGAAAAAAGGTTGGGCGGCAGGGCGGTCGGAAATCAGAAGTCGGAAATCGGGTATTTTTAAGTCGGGGAAAAAATAATTTAACCACAAAGTTCGCAAAGAAAAACACAGAGAACGCAATGAAAAGCCGCTGCTCCCTTTTGTGGGCTCTCTGCAGAACTTAGCGTTCTTTTTGGTGTAGTACAACGTAATTAAGCGGGAAGGGGAAAGCGAAATCTAACTAGCGTGTCGTCACCGCCAGTAATGAGGCAGTCTGGTAAACCAAATATAAGTTGGCACAGTCGATTCGGTTATTTGTCTTGAGAAAATACATTTACGCAATCATCATTCATGTAGCCAATTGAATTTTGTAACTTCGGGCAATAGTTTAAAAACCTTTTAAAGATGAAATTCTTTTTGGCAATCCTGTCTTTTATATGCTGTGCTCAATTGGCTTTTGCCCAAGATTTTGTGGTGAAGAACAATGGCGATGTTCTTAGAGGAACTATTCGGGGAACTAATACCGCTTCGGTGGTTATTGCCAATGAAAATAACGAGGTTACGCTTATCGAGGCCAAAGACGCAAAGAGCTTTTTCTGGAATGGCGATAGTTATGTAAGCAAGGGCTTCGCAGGACGCCGAGATCTGGATTTTAAGTTTGTAAAGGTGTTGAAATTCGGAAAGGTAAATTTATACAGCATTGGCGGCGAGGCAGCACCACCCATAAAACAACAAAAAAGCGTTAGGTTTAGGCCTTCCGTTGGTATCGGAACTGGTGGAGCCGGATTTGGTGGGGGCATTGTTATAGGCGGCGGAGGAAACAATCAGCCAGATAGACCCGCAGGCGCGCCAGTTATTCACTACTTTATAGAAAAACCCGGAAGCGGCCCAATGCAAGAAATTCCCATTAAGGCCATTACCAATCCCGATAAATACGCGGCTGTTAAAAGCATCTTGCTACAAAAAATGGGCGACAGCGCCGGGTTAAAATCTCAAATAGAAAGCACGACTGAGTTTAATAGGAAAGAGGTGGAGGAATTGGTGGAAGGGTATAATAAGGGAGAATAGGTGTTTAAACTCATTCTATGATATAGTCTTTTGCTTAATTAAGATGGTAAAGTTAATTTTTATAGGTGACGAATTTTTTGTGCAACTTATTGTTTTGAGATACCATAGCATGCAATCGTCGAACCATCGATGTAATCATAGCCGAGATTTGGTACATCTGGACTAAACCAAATTTCCTTTACCCCCATAGATCCAATAATTAAGACGTAAGTCGTGGCTGCGATTCCTTTTTCTTTATAAGAACTGACAATTGGATAGCTAAATTCGACCCATTCTCCGTCATACAAAGGTTTTTGTGTAACTATCATGTTTACAAAATCGAACTGATGATATGAAACTTCATCTCTAGCTTCTATTGTTACTCCGTTTAACTCTTTGTCATAACTTGTACTTTTGAAAGTAAATTTTTTTCCTTTTAATTTATCATTATTCATGCGTTTCGGTTCACTGCTCTTAACTACCTCATCTTTAGCGCCATCAATATCTCGTGGTGATATTATATTATTTGAATCCGTTGAAGCCTGATAACTAGGATGTCCTTTATCGGAATCTGAGCCGGTATAGTATCCGAAAGCTATCACGGATATTAAAATGCCAAAAAAAATATAATATCCAGAATTACCATTAGTCTGTTTTTCCTCTAAAACGGCTTTCTCGTCTTTGTTGATGATGATTTCATTAGCGTCAAAATGTTCTTCGTAAACAAATGGTTCATTATACGTTATGATATAGATTTCTTCAAAAATAAATTGTGTTTGTCTTAAAATTTCTTGGATAGCTTTTTTACTATAAGTTAAAACAATCTCCTTATTTATAAAGCTACCACTCTCAATAAAGCCGAGTTTTTCAACTCGTTAAGTTTCTCGCTATTAAAATTGGAGACATTGCCTAAATCGAACAAAATTTTGTAGCTTTTCTCATCTTTCGAGAATTACACAAAATTTTCACGATTGTTCATAATAAAATATCCCGACAAGTCGATTAATTGCAGTAGTTTTTCTTCTAAAGGTTCATATCGTTTATCGAGTTTTTCCGTTGGTTCGATGATAGGTTTTGCTTCATCGTGCTTTTTGCTGTTGAATAACTTAGCTCCGCAATTATAACAAAAGTTGTTTTTTATGGGATTTTCAGTTCCGCACTGTCCACAAAATTTCGGTTTTATTGGCATATAGAGTGATTTGATTTTGTAAGATAAGGCACCTCGACTTGAAAAGGAATAAATTAAATCCGGTACCATAAGTTAATTATCAAAAAACAAATTAGAAAACGGGAAACCGTAATTACGGATATTTGTCGCTTAGAGCATCGAAATTTTGCCGTGACTTAGATTAATACCAATGCGGATTATTTTAGTCTGTCTGGGCAGAAAATTTTCTGCCCGTACTTATATTTTCTTCCATTTCAAATCGTCTTTGGGATGTTGGTTTTCGCCTAATAAATCGATGGCACCAATGGCATCAGCATCTGTGCTAACTTCATATTCACCAACCCACCTGTAAGCGTTTGGGTTTAGTTTTATTTTTACTGCTTTCAAATTCAAAATATCATTGTAGCCGTGTTCGTAGCCACGTACCACTATTCTGGTATCGGGTGGCAGGGTATGTAAATGTTGTATTAATTCTGATGCGGTCATATTTATTGTATATCAATTAGCATAAAATTTATCTTCATTCCATTTTACAGGATTATTGATAATATAATTTGAAATTGTTTGATACGATTGTTCGTCTCGGATGATGTGTTCGTAATAATTGCGTTGCCAAACGGTTTCAATATGTGTGTTGTTACGAAACCATTTTGTTACACCAATTTTAAAACCACGCACCACCGAACCAATTGTTTTTGACGGTGATCGTAGGGGCGAAAAATTTTTCGCCCTATTATCGTCCAACGCCCTATTATCGTCCAACGCCCTATCATCATCCAACATCCCATTGTTTTTATCATTTTCGGGCGAATGACCGCTATTCATTCCATTTTCGGGCGAATGATTATTCGCCCCTACCAATTCGATAATACCGTGAATGTGGTTCGGCATTATAATTTGTTCGTGCAATATCACATTTGGAAAATGTTTTGGTATTTGCTCCCAACATTCATCTGCTATTTTTCCTGCATCGTTCAATACCATTTCGGGCGAATGATTATTCGCTACGGTAATTTTACCGAACAAACTCGACCTGTTTTCACAACAAATGGTTATAAAATACAATCCTGCCTGCGAATAAGCGTATCCCTTTAATCGGATAGACCTACGATGATGTAAATTAGAATTGTAGGGCATTGGCAATTACAATTTTTGATAAATTTTCAGCAATTTTTAGATTCAATTCTGTTTCTATCCCTGTTCTTGACAACATGATTGCAAGATAATAATTTATTACAATTCTTAAGCTGATATTTTGACGATAGTTACCAACGGATTGGCACTATAGATCTATTAAAATTACTTACCCGCCACACACCTAAATCCCGTATTTTCCAAGCCGGTATCTGTAGAAGACTTCATTCTAGAACTAACGCGGTAGCCTTTGCAATAAGAAGCATTGCACATAAACGAACCGCCACGAGTTACCTTTTTCGGTACTTTGGGTTCATCGGGGTCATTGCTGGTTGCAGGCCCTTGCGGATTTACGGTGGTTTTGCCTGCCAAGCTTTGGTAATAATCGACACGGTACCAATCGGCGGTCCATTCCCAAACATTGCCTGCCATATCATAAAGGCCGTAGCCATTTGGCGCAAAAGAACCAGTTTTGGCTAAGCCATCAAAGCCATCCCAATCGGTGTTTTTATTTGGGAAAGTTCCTTGCCAAGTATTTGCTTTGGGTTTTTTGCTTTCTATCGCTTCGTTTCCCCAAGGGTATTTAGCATCTTTCAATCCGCCTCTGGCAGCAAATTCCCATTCTGCTTCGGTAGGCAAGCGTTTGCCCGCCCATTTGGCATAGGCGTAAGCATCATCCCAAGAAACCTGCGTAACCGGATACGTTTCTTTGCCTGCAATACTGCTTTTTGGCCCAGCCGGATGGCGCCAATCGGCGCCGGGTGTCCAAGACCACCATTGCGACACATTATCTAAAGGAACGGGATGGTTGGGCGGCGTAAATGTTAAAGAGGATGCAACCAAGGCTTCTTCTGGCGGTTTTGGTGTGCCCGCAGGAAGTTGCTTTTTTAGTTCCTCCCAATCTGGCTTTCTTTCGGCAATGGTTTTATAGCCAGTTGCTTTTACAAAGGCTGCAAATTGGGCGTTAGTTACTTCTGTGGCATCCATGTAGAAACCATCTACTTTTACCGCATGAATCGGATATTCATCTGGCCTGCCTTCTTTATCAGACGCGCCCATCATAAAAGTTCCACCGGGGATCCATTTCATGCCTGTTCTGTCTTTGGTTTGGGTAGAGAGAGAATCGGGCAGCGTGGCAGTTTTAATGGCCGCGCCAAACCTGCTTGGCAGATTGCTCTGACAAGACATTCCGTCTTTACTGCTATGTGTTTTGGTAGTTTCGGCTGGCTTTTGTTGACAAGAAAAAAGCGAAACCATCAATATAAAAAGCAAAGAATAATATTTTGGCATGTTTGAACTTATAATTACTACTAAGTTACCTTTTTGTTGAGGATAAAAAAACTGCTGAATTAAGAATGAAGTCTCCGCCGCTTTAAATGCGTTTATTGAAATAAACAGGAGATAAATATCATCCATCATTCAAATTTCGAACAGCTGATAACCACGAAACCAATCATTAAAGCCTTTGTATATTGTCAACAGAATCTATGTAAATTTGAAATAAAAGCTATGTATTTTGGAAATATACCTTATGTAAATGGATGCTATATATAAACGTGTAATGTTACCACGCTACGCAACCTTCAATATGATCGTTTACCATTCCAGTTGCCTGCATATACGCGTAGCAAATGGTGCTGCCAAAAAACTTGAAGCCGCGTTTTTTCATATCCTTGCTTATTGCGTCAGATAAGGGCGTTGTAGCCGGAACTTTATTATTGCCGTCAATTTGGTTTACTACAGGTTTCCCATCGGGTAAAAAGCCCCAAATGTATTTCGAGAAAGTTCCAAATGCTGTTTGAATTTCTATAAAACGTGCTGCATTATTTATCGCACCTAAAATTTTTAACCTATTTCTGATGATGCCTTCGTCTTGCAGCAATCGTGCTACATCCTCCTCGCCAAAGCATGCAACTTTCTTTACCTCAAAATTAGCGAAAGCTTTTCTGTAATGCGCTCGCCTGCGCAAAATGGTTATCCAACTCAGTCCGGCTTGCGCGCCTTCTAAAATTAGAAATTCAAATAATGTTTTATCATCATATACCGGTTTCCCCCATTCTTCATCATGGTATTTAATGTACAAAGGGTCTGTGCCACACCAATGGCACCTAACTATTTTTTGTTGTTCTGGCATTTTTTTGAAGTATAATTCAACTAAAATTAAACATTTACACAGGAGTCATTAATTAACTTCATGAATAATCGGTATAATTACTTGTAATATAGGTCTTTAGATTTAAGCTTTATGCGTGTTGCTTTCAGTCTTTATGTAAATCGTCCCAATAAGCTATTGCGTGCGATAATGTGGAATAACAATGCTTCCGCCAACCAAATTGACAATCATAAAAGCCTCGTTTATTTCTTCGGTGCTTAGGCCTTCTTGATGTGGATTTCCCAGGTGGTATTTTATGCCATCATAGAAACGCAACACCATCGAGGCAAGCAATCCGAGCATTTTTTTGGTCTTAACATTTTAAAGCGCCTTCTGCTTGTGAAGTGGTGTCTAAAGCCAAAAAGCACTTCATATTAGTATTCGCTGTTTCGATGGCACGCTGGTTTAGCGCGGTTCTCTCTTCGTTAAATTTATCTACTAACATTCCCATGTTCTTTATCCTGATTAAATTTTCTTAATTTACGAAATTAAGCATCTTATTTATGAAAATTATTTCGGCCAAAACACATGCAGTGTTGGATTTCGTAACCGTTATTGCGCTATTGGCGGTTCCAGATCTCGTGTCTCTTTCTCCACACGCGGCCGTACTTTCTTATGCACTTGCAGGAATTCACTTTTTAATGACTGTTATGACCGATTTTAGCGGAGGGATACTTAAAATAATACCCTTCAAAATTCACGGTTATGTAGAACTTTTGGTTGGAATTGCACTCGTTATCCTTGCATTTACTTTTTTTAAAGGCAATAAGGCAGATGAGATTTACTTTGCCTGTTTTGGCATCATTATTTTAATTGTTTTCTGTACAACAGATTACCATAAAAAACTTCCAACTATATTGTAATTTCTTCCATCGGATTCCAAAAAAGCGTTTTAAAGTCCACTATTTTATTGTCGGCAACTTTTACGTTTTCTTTAAGCAACAATTCTTCCATTAACTCTGGCGGATTGAAATGAAACCTGCCCGTTAGCAACCCATTATGGTTTACCACGCGGTGTGCGGGCACACTTGGCGAAGCCAGATGCGAAACGCTCATGGCGGTTCCAACCATTCGAGAGGATTTTGCTGCACCCAAACTTTTTGCAATAGCGCCGTAAGATGTTATTCTCCCTTTCGGGATGAGACGTGCAATTTCATAAACCTGTTCGTAAAAGTTAGTGTTCATTTAATCGAAAGAAAATTGGATGTAATTGATGTTTTTATCGTGCAGTAAATATTTTTTCTCGTAATACGTTTTTATGGATAAAACTTCATCCAACACCTCTGATGTGTACAAATGATCAGTGTTTTTGTGGGTTTTTAACCCGAGGGCTTCTACGGTTTCGCAGGTGTATAAATAAAGTTGGTCATTATCAGTTTTTAAGTTGATTTTACCTCCCTTTTTTAGCAGGGGTTTGTATTTCTCTAAAAAGCGTGGCGAAGTTAGCCTCTTTTTCTCTCTGCTTAATTGTGGCTGCGGATCCGGGAAGGTGATCCAAATTTCGTCTATTTCGCCTTCTCCAAAATAGTCTAAAATATTTTCAATTTGAATCCGCAAAAAAGCGACATTTTCAATACCATCTTCTATGGCCGTTTTTGCCCCCCGCCAAATCCTATTACCCTTATAATCTATGCCGATAAAATTTTTTTCGGGAAACAGTTGTGCCAGATTTACGGCATATTCTCCTTTTCCGCAGGCAAGCTCTAACACCAATGGATTGCAGTTTTTAAAATGGTTATTTGTCCAGTTGCCTTTTAATGGTTTGGCTTCTTCTAGCTGATATACGTTTGCAAAAGTATCTATCTCTGCAAACCTGCGTAACTTGTCTTTTCCCAATGTGCTTTAACCTTCTGATAAATGATGAAGCGCCAAAATTAAGAATAAATTAAAATAGAATCGACTCTTTGTAAATTGGAGTTATTGTGCCTTACACACAGCGGTATCAGAACGGGTGAAATGTTTGTAGCACCAAATAGTTTAATGTAGCATACGCCCCAGTCGGCGTCGAACCTCACTTTAAAAATAACTTCTATAAAAATTTAACCCGTTCGGGATTACAAACGGGACAGAATAATTGGAAATCTACCGAGCAAAGCGAGATTTGAAAGTTAGAAATACTTTTAGTTAAGTATTCACGTCCTCTAACCGAACCCGAAGGATTCAAATGCTTGTAGCACCAAATAGTTTAATGTAGCATACGACCCCCGACGGGGTCGAATCTCTCCTCGCAGAGAATTTTTATAAATATTTAATCCCTTCGGGATTACAAAAGTCAACGATAACGAAGAGGGGCAGGGGCAATGTCATTAACTTAAGGAAATCGTTTGTAAGCCTCAGGTTTAGTATATTTCATAGAAATCAATATAAGTGACGTTTTTTAACGCGCTATAGCCATCTCGCTAGTTCCGGCCTCGCAGCAGTTTGGAGGAAAAAATGCCTGAAGCTGCTTGCATAAGCCGGACACTTTGCAGCTACGAAGGGGATTCGCAGCCTTGCGCGCAATAAGCCCAGGGAGAGGCCTCGAATCATCGATATTAAACAGCTTGGCGAGTTTATACCCAAAGAGGTGCCAGCCTTGATTTATTCACGGGTTGTTGTTGATTAAATGCGTTCGTGAGCTCTCAGAAAATGCTCGGTTTTTGTAAACTTTTTTATCAAGAAAAAAGTTTGAAGCCCGTGAGGCTAGCACAGCATGAGGCAGAGCGGAGGTCTTTTAGGGTAAGGCGGAATGAAGGGGTAGTGGAAATCAAATAACATCATAATTATGTGAAATTCAATTAATTATAAATAACGTCAATGGTGGTCTCCCGAACGGTCGGGACGAGTAGTCGAAATGCGTGAGCGAGAAATCAATGGGCAGCAATCAGCTTCAGCAGCCAATGCCAGGTGCAGGAACGAGTTCGGCATAAGCGAAATACAATAAGTCACATAGAATTCGTTTCGACCGCTTTCCTTTTAAAACAATTGCCAGCGCAGTTGGAGAGGTTAAGAATCGCAAGTATCCGGTAATTTCCTTGTTATCCAAATCAGAGGCGAAAATGTGTAGTTTGATTTTATAGCTTAAATTGATATATTTGAAAGAATACATCATTTTTAACTATATGACTTTAGTTCAACTAGAATATATTGTTGCGGTAGATACCTACATAAGTTTTGTGGCTGCAGCCGAAAAGTGCTTTGTTACCCAACCTACGCTAAGCATGCAGGTGCAAAAACTAGAAGACATGTTGGGCGTTAAAATATTTGATCGGAGCAAACAACCCGTCAACCCAACAGAAATTGGCGTACACATCATCGCCCAAGCCAGAACGATTTTGCAAGAGGCCGGGAAGGTTAAGGAGTTGATTAGCGCACAAAAATTAGAGGTTTCGGGAGAGTTTAAAATTGGAGTAATTCCAACAGTCGCGCCTTATCTATTGCCTAAAGTTATTGCAAATATGCTTTCAAAGTATCCCGATTTAAAACTGATAATCTGGGAGTATACCACAGAGGATATATTGATCCATTTGAAAACAGGAGTATTGGATTGCGGCATTCTTGCCACCCCTTTGGTAGATGCAAACGTAACCGAGCATGTGCTCTATTACGAGAATTTTGTGGCCTATTTGAATAGGGGGAGTAAGCTTTATAAAAAGAAGATCATCGATCCTGTAGATTTAAACGATGAGAATGTTTGGGTGTTGAATGAAGGGCATTGCATGCGCAACCAGGTTTTAAACATCTGCAGGTCTACCAAAAACAACAGGTTGCAAGGCTTAGAGTACAATACCGGCAGCGTAGAAACCTTGGTAAGAATGGTAGATTTAAATGGTGGAGCTACGTTATTGCCCGAGCTCGGTGCAGAAGAATTGACGGGTAAGCAGAAGAACAGATTGCGTAGTTTCAAAGCTCCAGAACCAGTGAGAGAGATTAGCTTAATTACCCATAAAAATTTTATCAAGCATAGAATGCTAGAACTTTTTAAAACAGAGATTTTAGAAACTATTCCAAAACACATGAAAAATAAAAAGAAGAAAGATGTAGTGGGGGTTTGAGAGTTTTTATTTTTTAACAAGAATTAATTGATATCCGACCTCCCAACCTATAACCTGATTCCTATAACCTAGCACCTAATCCCTAGCACCTATTTTCCCTACCCTCAAAAGTACCGGAAAAATTACTTCTTTTTTCGCAGCATCTCCCCAAGCTTCTTTTAGTTCGGTCAATATTAGTTCTATGGGGTTTCTTTCATTCGCTTTTTTATAATGTTGTAGTGCCGACCAAGTATTTAAATAGCCAATAAGTTCGTCGAAGGTCCAGGTTGTGGTAATTTGGAGTTCAGGTGTTTTTATCTCTTCAAATATAAAGGGGATAGAAGTATAGTTTTCTTCTATATACTTTCTTTCTACGTCCCAATATTTACCTAAAATTTGTTCGTAGAGTTTCCATATTACGGCATCTAGTGCTTTATCAATAGTCATTAGGCCGTAGCCAAAAATGGCCAAAACTCCGTTGGGCTTTAACGTTCTGTTTACTTGCGCGTAAAAAGCATCGAAATTAAACCAATGAACAGCTTGCCCGACTGTAATCAGGTCAAATTGATTGTTCTCAAAAATGGGCTCTTCGGCTGCGGCCACGCGATAGCTGACGTTTGGCAGCTCTAGCGCTTTTTTCAACTGGTTTTCGCTGATGTCTGTAGCTTGAACCATTTTAAATTGTTGGGCCAAAACCCGGGCTACTTGTCCGTTTCCTGTTGCACAATCCCAAGCGCAATCTTTACTCGGCACTAGGTCAAATAAAAAATCATACAAAGCTTTAGGATAGTTTGGGCGATAGAGGGCGTATTCAGCAGATTGCATCGAAAAGTTATCTTTCATTTTCTTATATTGATGTTAACAAATTGCCCGATAGGGCGTACAGACTTAAAACATAAAAAGAGATTTACAGTTTTACTAAAAAGATAGACCTACCCATTAATTGATATATTTACCGTTTTTATGCAGAATTTAGCCCCTTTAGCCGAGCGCTTGCGCCCCCAAAACCTACGTGAATATGTTGGCCAAACTCATTTGGTTGGCGTTAATGCGGTGTTGCGCAAAGCAATAGAAAGCGGACAGCTGCCATCGATGATTTTTTGGGGGCCACCGGGCGTAGGCAAAACTACGCTGGCTTACATCATTTCAGAAACTTTAGATCGGCCTTTTTTTAACCTGAGCGCCATAAACAGTGGTGTAAAAGACATTAGGGAAATTATAGAAAAAGCCTCGGCCTTAAAAGATGGTTTACTTGGAAAGCCTATTTTGTTTATTGATGAGATTCATCGTTTCAGTAAATCGCAGCAAGACAGTTTGTTGGGCGCAGTAGAACGTGGCATTATAACGCTTATTGGCGCAACTACAGAAAATCCATCATTTGAGGTTATTTCGGCTTTGCTTTCTCGTTGTCAAGTGTATATTTTGCAGCCGCTTACAGAAGAGGAGTTGGTCGGGTTGCTCGAAACTGCCGTAAAAAAAGATACAGTTCTTTCCTCAAAGCAGATAAAGATAAAGGAACATGAGGCGTTAATTCGGCTGTCTGGTGGTGATGCACGCAAGCTGCTCAATGTACTAGAAATTGCCATAAATGGAATAGGTGGCGAGGAGATTGTACTTACGAATGAAAACGTGTTGGAGCATGCTCAACAAAACCTTGCTTTATATGATAAGGCTGGCGAACAGCATTACGACATTATTTCAGCCTTCATAAAATCCATCCGCGGCAGCGACCCAAATGCGGCAGTTTACTGGTTGGCAAGAATGATAGAAGGGGGTGAGGACCCGCTGTTTATTGCCCGTAGATTGCTTATTCTATCTTCAGAAGATATTGGCAATGCCAATCCTAATGCGTTATTGTTGGCCAACAATTGCTTTACAGCGGTAAATGTTATTGGCTATCCAGAGGCAAGAATAATTTTGTCTCAATGCGTTACCTATTTGGCAAGTTCGGCAAAGAGCAATGCCGCTTACCAGGCCATTGGTAAAGCGCAGTCGTTGGTTAAACAAACAGGTAATTTGCCTGTGCCCTTACATTTAAGAAACGCGCCCACCAAATTGATGAAAAACATTGGCTATGGGAAGGATTATCAGTATTCGCATGGTTACGAGGGCAGCTTCTCGCCGCAAGAGTATTTGCCAGAAAGCATCAGCGGAACAACCTTATATGAGCCCGGCAAAAATGCGGCAGAGGCCAAGTTGCGAGAAACTTTAAAACAAAATTGGAAAGAGAAGTACAATTATTAAGATTCTGTTTGAATTTACAGTTTTATTGTTTACCTGAGACTTCTGACGGAATAGACTAAGAAAAGCTATCATTTACTTTTTTTGTAAATTGTTAATTTTGAAGATAATTGCAACTTACCTCATTTTTCTCTGCGGGCTTCAACCTTGCCTAACTCGGTTTTTACTTTGCCCAACGCTGTCCTATTCGGACGGAAGTCCTACTTTTTTCTTGACAAAAAAGTAGCAAAAACTCAAGGCTTGCACCTCTTTGGGTAAAAATTCGCCAAGCTGTTTAACAACGATGATTCGATGCCTTTCCTCCTAGCTAATTCCCGCGCGCGGCTGCGAATCCTCTTCGCACCAGTAACCCGGCAGTTCTCTTCAAGCAGCTTTAGGCGTTTTTTCCTCCAAACAGTTGCTATGCCGCACCCCACCGAGTTGACTATAGCAATTTTTATCCAAATTTAAACAGGCTCTAAAACTATGGTAATAATTTTTTAAGTTTGTTGTGAAACAGTAAACCGTTTAGGAGCTAATCAACCAACGGTTAAACGACTAAATACAGAAGCCAACTATGCTTTCAATTTTTTTAAATCATCAATGGAAATCTTTTTGGCGCTCAAGAAATAAGGCAGGCAGTATAGCCAGTCAAATCATCATCGGTTTTTTCGTACTGTATTTTATGGCCATCGCCATTTTTGTTGGGGTAGCAATGGCACCGATTTTAATTAAGGTTTTTCCAGGTCAGTCTGCGGTAGTTAGCTTTAACGGCCTCATTCTATATTATTTCGCCGCCGATTTTTTATTGCGGATGCAACTTCAAGAACTCCCAACCTTAGGTATAATTCCCTATCTGCATTTAAAAATAAGGAAAACAGAGATTGTAAAGTTTTTAAATGTTAAGTCGCTTTTTACCGGGTTCAATCTATTGCCTATCTTTATTTTCTTCCCTTTTATTTTCGTAAAGATTGCCCCAACTTATGGCGGTTTTGCTTGCGCGATGTACCTTGTGGCCATACTTTCTTTCGCGATTTTTAACAATTTTTTGGCGCTTTATATCAAGCGAAAATCCATTGCAAACACGGCTTATACGCTTGTGGGTTTCGCCATACTTATCGCCTTGGGCCTGCTAGATTATTTTAAGATAATCTCCATCATGGCCGCATCTGCTTATGTTTTTGGCTATATCGGCAAATATCCACTAAGCGCATTGGTTTTTTCTGTCGGCGCAATTGGGTTGTTTTTGCTCAACTCTCACTATTTGTTAAGCAATTTGTATGTAGAGGAGTTAGGCAGCAAAACAGAGAAGAAAGTAAGTACAGATTATGCTTTCTTAAATAGATTCGGTAAGGTAGGCGAGCTTGCTGCGCTTGAATTAAAGTTGATTCTGCGCCATAAAAGACCCCGCTCTGCAATGATTATGGGTTGCCTATTTCTATTTTATGGTTTTCTATTTTACAAAGAGAAAGCAATTGATCGCGATGCCTTTGGTACGATGATGTTCGGCGCAATTTTTATGACCGGCATCTCTGTAATTATTTATGGCCAATTTATGTTTGCTTGGCAAAGTGCACATTTTGATGGCCTGCTAAGCAGTAAAATAAACTTTAAAAACTTTATTAAAGCAAAATTCCTGCTATTTACCATCGGCTGCACCATCATTACCATATTGGCCAGTTTTTATGGGTTTATAAGTCCGAAGCTTATTTTATTGCAAATTGTAGCATACGTGTATAACATTGGTTTTGGTACAGTAGTGGTGCTTTATTTGGCAACTTTAAACTACAAACATCTGGATATTAATAAGGCTGCAAGCTTTAATTATCAGGGCACAGGCGCTACACAATGGTTGCTTATGTTCCCTTACGCCTTAACGCCCATTTTAATCTATGTTCCATTTGGCATGGCAGACCTTCCGTATTATGGCCTGCTGGCGGTTTTTGTTTTTGGTGCGATTATGCTGCTGATGAGAAACTTTTGGGTAGACTTCTTAACAAAGAGATTTGAAAAACAACGTTATAAGATAGCCGAAGGCTTTAGAGAATAAACATGGTGTTAGAAATAAATGATTTAAAGAAAGTTTACGGCGATAAAACCGTTGTAGATATACCCTCGTTGCGAATCAAAGCTGGCGAAACAGTTGGCTTGGTGGGTAATAATGGTGCAGGTAAAACCACCTTTTTTAGGATGCTTTTAGATTTAATTCGTCCATCAGCGGGCGAAGTATTATCAAAAGGAGAAAATGTAATGCTTAACAGCACTTGGAAAGATTACACGGCTTCTTACCTAGATGAAGGTTTTTTGATAGATTACCTTACCCCCGAGGAGTATTTTATTTTTGTAGGAAGTTTGCACAATTTGAGCATTGCCGATGTACAAGCCTTTCTAAATAAATACCACGAGTTTTTTAACGGAGAGGTGCTTAACAGTGGTAAATACATTAGAGATTTTAGCAAGGGAAATCAAAATAAAGTGGGGATAGCTGCTGCGCTGATGCAAAAGCCAGAAATTTTAATATTGGATGAACCCTTTGCCAACTTGGATCCTACCACTCAAATTAGACTTAAAAAATTGCTGAAAGAACAGTCTGGTCAAATGACTACCTTTATTTCGAGCCATGATTTGAGCCATGTTACAGAGGTTTGTAACCGAATCGTTCTTTTAGAAAAAGGCAAAGTGATTAAAGATTTCGAAACCGACCAAAATTCTTTAAAAGAGTTGGAAAGCTACTTTTCTGCCTAATATTTGTACTAGAAATGATACAATAGAAAGGTTGTATAGGTAAATATAGCTGGTCGTTTTTATTTTGTCTTTTCTCATTTTTAACGATGGGCACTTAAAAAATTTAAAAATTCAGCTGTTTTTGCTTTTTGGCATTGTGTTTGAATACCATCAATAAATTACAAACTTAAACATTATGACAATTTCGAAATTAAGAATAGCCACACTAAGCATAGGATTGGCAATTGGAGCGATGGGGCTTCAAAGCTGCGATAGTTTAACAAAAACTCAAAAAGGAGCTGGTATTGGTGCTGCGGCAGGTGGTGTTATTGGTGCGCTTATAGGAAAAAAAGCGGGTAACACAGCCGTTGGCGCATTAATTGGTGGTGCAATAGGTGGTACTGCTGGTGCATTTATTGGCAAGAGAATGGATAAGCAAGCTGCCGAGATACAAAAAGCCATTCCAAATGCAGAAGTTATCCGCGAAGGCGAAGGTATTATTGTGAAGTTTGATAGCGGTATTTTGTTCGATTTTGATAAGTATGCTTTGAAAGACAACGCAAAAACAAATATTCAAAGTTTGGCGGCCTCTTTAAATCAATACCCAAACACCAACATTAAGGTAATTGGCCACACAGATAGCGTTGGTGCTGTAAATTACAACCAAAAATTATCAGAGAGAAGAGCAGCTTCTGTTAAAGCCTATGCCGTTTCTCAAGGTGTTCCATCTGGCAGGTTAGAAACAATGGGCAAAGGTTCTACCGAGCCAATTGCAAGTAATGCAACCGATGCGGGTCGTTCAGAAAATCGTAGGGTAGAAATAGTAATCGTTGCAAACGATCAGTTAAAGCAAGAAGCAAAACAACAAGGATAGTCGATTCTTGTATTATAGTATAAAAAAAGCTCCGATTTTTTCGGAGCTTTTTCCGTTTATCGGCTAGCTATAAATGTCTTCAAAATATCCAACAACTAGAGATTTCATCAACATTTCCTGTTCCATGGTGGTGTAAGGAGGTATTGCACGCAACAGTTTCCAATGTGGCCAACCATCTTGATCTAAGCCTTCCAACTCGTAAAAACCCATTTCGCTAAGCAACCTACAGGTTGCAACATGCATCAGCTCTTCTTTTTGTCGTTTGCTATATTTTCTCGTACCTTTTCCAAGCTCTTGTACGCCAATTAAAAACAGCATCACTTTAAGGTCCGGAAAATCTGAGTCGAATTCTTTGGCGATCTTTTGTTGCAGGGCCTTCCACTTTGTATTTACTTCCGAAGGTGTCATAAGTGCAAAGGTAAGATTAAAAAAGATTTAATATCGACAGATAAGACGTTCTATAATTGTATTTTTGAGCATAACCTTTTATTATGAACAATACGTACAATAGAAAGATAGCCGTTGGTTTACTCGCTTATGGCATGTCTGGAAAAGTTTTTCAGGCGCCGTTTTTTTCAACGCATCAAGGCTTTAACTTAAAAGCCGTGGTTGAGCGCAACGAGAAGAAGGCCAATTTAGATTATTCAGATATTGTAAGTTATGGAAGTATTGAGGAGCTCTTAGCAGACGATGAAATTGAGCTCGTGGTGGTTAACACACCAAATTACTTACATTTCGAACACGTTAAATTAGCACTTACCAAGGGCAAAAACGTATTGGTAGAAAAGCCGTTCACCGCAACATCTAGGCAGGCTAAAGAACTTTTTGCGCTTGCCGACAAGCAGGGGAAACAACTGTTTTTCTTTCAAAACAGGCGGTACGACAGCGAGTTTCTATCTGCTAAAAAAGTGTTGGCAAGCGGCAAAATCGGCAAGCTGAACGAAATGCATATTCGGTACGATAGGTATAGAAACTTTGTAGGACCCAAAAAATTTAAAGAAAGCCCCATGGCAGCGAGTGGTTTGCTCTATGATTTAGGGCCTCATTTGTTAGATCAAGCCATCAGTTTGTTTGGCACCCCCTTAAACTACCATAAAGTACTCGGAAAGAACAGGGCAGAAACTCTAGTAGATGATTTCTTTAGCATACAACTGGTTTACCCCGATAGTGTATATGTTTTCTTAACTTCTAGTATGCTTGTGGTAGCGCCTCAACCTTCTTTTGTGTTGCACGGTGTAACCGGAACATTTGTAAAAGACCGTTCAGATGTTCAAGAAAGCCAATTGATCGCGGGGCTAAAACCAAACGAAGCAGAATATGGTATAGAGGAGAAAGATAAGGACGGCGTATTAACCACAATAAACGATGCCGGAGAAAAAACAACTCAACTTATTCCATCTGAAAGGGGAGATTACATGCCGCTCTTCGAATCTATTTACCAAGCGATTGTAAACAACCAGGCTTTTCCCGTTACCAGAGCGCAGGTATTGTTACAATTAGAGATTTTAGAAAATTAATCTGTAGTATTTTACAATAAAGCGTATGAGCAATTTGCCCTGGATATATCTGGTGCCAATTTTTTTCTTGAGTTTGTATTTTATCCTCAAAAAGAAGAAAATTAATTTGGTTAAAATAACCGATGATGATCGGAAAATATTGAATGATAAAGTGTCTTTTTATCAGCGGTTGGATAGTGGAGATAAATCAAAATTCGAAAGTAAAATAGCTGCTTTTCTCGGCAGTATTAAAATAGAAGGCGTAGAGCTTGACATTACAGCTTTAGATGAAATGCTGATTGCCTCAAGCGCAATCATCCCTATTTTTGGGTTCGAAGATTGGAAGTACAAAAATTTAACCGCGGTATTATTGTATCCCGATACCTTTAATGCCGAATTTCAGTTTAACAATTCTAAAGATTTAGAAAGCGTTGGCCAAGTTTTGGGTGGTAAACGAAACATTATGGGCATGGTTGGCAGCGGTTTTATGAACGGTCAAATGATTTTATCGCGCGCAGCGCTTACACATGGGTTTGCCAATGCGGTAGACGCCGAAAACACAGGAATTCATGAGTTTGTGCATTTGTTGGATAAATCAGACGGTGCTGCAGATGGCATTCCAGAAAATCTTTTGGCACACCGGTACACCTTACCTTGGTTAAAGATGATGCACGAGGAAATGGGCAAAATTGCACACAATAAATCAGACATAAACCCCTATGCATCAGTAAATGAAGCAGAATTTTTTGCAGTGGTTTCAGAATATTTTTTCGAACGGCCCGATAAACTCAAGGAAAAACATCCAGAAATATATGAGCAATTAGCGCTAATTTTTGCACAAGACCCAGCCGCCTAAAAATACATTGGTTTTATAAACTGCCCACCAGGGCAACCATAAATTCTGTTGTAATTTCTACATGCGGAATGTGTCCGCAGCCATCAAATTCCACCAGTTTTGCACCCGGTATCCGCGCGGCAATCTGCTTTCCTAAAAATCGGTATTGGCCATGTAAGGTTTGCTGCGCCGGCGATAATAGGTTTTTCCCAACAATGGTTTTGTCTTGTTTGCCAATAAACAATACCGTTGGCACGCGCAGGTTTTGAAATTCGTAAAACACAGGTTGCTCGTAAATCATGGTGTAGGTTTCGGCTGCAATTTGTGCGTAACGAGGAAAGTCTGCGCTAAAGGTAACGCCAGCAGCAATGTTAACCAATTTTTCATAAGGGGCTTTCCAAACTGTAAAATAAGACGATCTGTAATAGTTTCTAATACTGGTAGCGGTCTTTTTCAGCTCGGTTTGGTATTGTTGCGCCGTACTTGTATATGGCACAAAAGTTTTATAATCTTCTAAACCTATCGGGTCTTCTAACAAAAGCTTTTCTGTTTTTTCTGGATACATCAACGCAAATCGAGTAGCTAACATTCCGCCCATGCTGTGGCCTAAAATGCTGGCTTTTGTAATGCCCAAGGTATCTAACAGTTTTTTGTTCCAGGCCGCCATGTCATGAAAACTGTAATGGATAAACGCCTTCGACGACCGACCAAAACCGATCTGATCTGGTGCAATTACCCTAAAACCCGCTGCGGTTAAACCCTTAATTACATCGCCCCAATAATAGCCGCCAAAATTCTTTCCATGAAAAAGCACAACGGTTCTCCCATTTGGCCTGTTGGTTGGCGCCACGTCCACATAAGCCATTCTTAAATCTTGGCCTTCTGTATGTATCGGAAAATACTTTACCGGGTAAGGATAAGGAACATTTTCTAAAGTGATAGAAAGGGTATCTATTTTTTGCGCATCACAATAACTTATGGATGATAAAAGGAGCGCTAGGAAGACAATTGTTTTTTTCATAGGTAAACAGACTAAGACCAGTTTAGGCCGAAAGCCCAATTTAGCATAATTTTATTATTAAGGGAAAGTTTTGGTTTTACCTGCTCCAGCGCAAATGGGTTTAAAGTTATCGCTTCGTTATAAAAATGATTTGGGCGTGTCCCTGCGGGCCGGGCTATTCGCTACAAGTCCTCGCTCGTTCCTCGCTGTGGGCTTTTCGCTGCTATCCCTCACGCAAAAAAAATAGCATGATTGATTTAGCCTGTTTAAATTTGGATAAATAAAATTACTATAGCCAGCTCGGTGGGATTGGCCTAACAACTGTTTGGAGGAAAAACGCAGAGGGAAATCAGAAGTCGGATGTCAGAAATCAGATAGCGCAATTCATCGTAAATTAAGCTCCCCTCCTTTTTTTATGAGGGGTTGGTGTGGTTGTAACAGACAGAATAGCATAATTACCCTAATATGTACATACGCTCTCGGCTTGCCGGCCTCTTGAGCGGGCCAACTCAAGATACTTTTTTCTGTGCCAAAAAAGTATCCAAAAAGGCATGGTAAAACGATCCTTCCACGCTATAGCCCACCGCGTGGCTCGGCGTTTTACCAGTCCGGCGCCCCCTATCCCGTGGTTGGGCTTGGCGCTGAGGCGATTTAACTTTCCGAAATAAATATCTGACTACTGATAACTGATTGCTGACTACTGGCTTCGCCTCGCTATAGCCATCTCGCTACTCCCGGCCTAGCAGCAGTTTGGAGGAGAAAATGCTCAGAGGGAAATCAGAAGTCGGATGTCAGAAATCAGATAACGCAATTCATCATAAATTAAGCTCCCTCCTTGTTTTAGAAAGGGTTGGTGCAATGTCATTAACTTAAGAAAAAACCAATAAAATGGTGTCATCCAGAGCTTGTCGAAGGACAACCATTTTATTGGTTTTTGGATTTTTTTAAGGTCTTCGACAGGCTCTGACTGACAAACGACTTCCTTAAGTTAATGACATTGCCCCTCAGGCTAGGAGAACGTAAGGAAGAGTTGGTAGCTATTTTTTATAAGACAGAAGGAACGAGTAATAAAAATGATTTACAAAGCAAAAAAGAACTCGGCGAAAAGGTAACAACCATCCTTCATGCTGCTTTTTTTAAAACAACAAAGCGTTAAAATTGTATGTTTTATGAATTAAAGAACATCAAATGGAATATAGAAAAATAGGAACATCAGATTTAGAACTCTCGGTCATTACCTTCGGCGCCTGGGCTGCAGGTGGTTGGATGTGGGGAAGCACAGATAGAAATGAAGCCATAACGGCCATTAAAGCAAGTTACGATCTGGGTGTTACCAGTATAGATACCGCACCAATTTACGGGCAGGGCGAAAGCGAAGAAATTGTGGCAGATGCCATTAAAGGTATCGGTAGAGATAAAATCCAGCTCCTTACCAAATTCGGCATGCGCTGGGATTTGGCCAAAGGCGAGCTTGCCATGAAAAGCAAAAATAACGAAGGTAAATCCATCGATATATATAAGTATGCAGGTAGGGAAAGCATTATTTACGAATGCGAGCAATCTCTAAAAAGATTAAAAACCGACTACATAGACCTTTACCAAATTCATTGGCCAGACGTAACGACACCGATGGATGAAACCATGGAGGCACTAGGAAAATTAGTTAAAGACGGAAAAGTTAGATTTGCTGGGGTTTGCAATTATAATGCAGATCAGGTTAAAGAGGCGGGCGAAACTTTAAACATTGTATCTGATCAAATTCCTTTTAGCATGGTAAACAGGGGTGTTGAAGAAAAAACAGTTCCTTACTGCATCGAACACAAAAAATCTATCTTGGCTTATAGCCCAATGGAACGTGGGTTGCTGACGGGTAAGATTACCCAAGATTATAAGTTCGAAGAAGGCGATCATAGAAAAAACAATAAGTTTTTTGAGCCAGAGAACGTCAAGAAAACAAATGCATTTTTGGATAGAATTAAACCAATGGCCAATGATAAAAGCGTAAGTTTGTCGCAATTGGTACTGCGTTGGACGATAGACCAACCAGGCATAACCATTGCGCTTGTTGGTGCGCGAAATGCAGAACAATCTACCCAAAATGCAAAGGCGGCAGATGTGAGCTTGAGCCAAGAAGAGCTAACATCTATTACCCAAGCCTTGGACGATGCCAAGCTAAAATTTTAAGTTAGAATAAACAATAATCGCCGTAAATGTCAAAGTTATTTTCTCCTTTTACCATTAAGGAAGTCACCTTTAAAAACAGAATCGTAATTTCTCCCATGTGCCAATATTCTTCGGTAGATGGTTTTGCCACAGATTGGCATTTGGTTCATTTGGGCAGTAGGGCTGTTGGTGGCGCCGGATTGGTTATTCAAGAGGCGAGCGCAGTATCAGAAAATGGAAGAATTACCTATGCCGATTTGGGTATCTGGAAAGATGAGCATATCGAAAAATTGAAACAAATTGTAGATTTTATCCATAACAACGGATCTGTTGCCGGAATACAATTGGCACACGCAGGCCGCAAGGCAAGCTGCGAAGTTCCATGGAACGGTGGCGAGCAGATAAAAGATGGAGAAAAAAGCTGGCTTCCTGTTGCTCCATCAGCTCAACCATTCAAATCATCGCAACGTACGCCTCAACAATTATCTATTGAAGAGATTAAGCAAATTACCGCCGATTTTGTAGAGGCGACCAAGCGTTCTGTAAAAGCGGGCTATAAGGTGTTGGAGATTCATGCTGCCCACGGATACTTGTTGCACGAGTTTTTTAGCCCACTCAGCAACAGTCGCACAGATGAGTATGGTGGCAGTTTCGAAAACCGAATCCGCTTTACAATAGAAGTGGTAGAAGCAGTAAAAACCATTTGGCCAGAAAACTTGCCACTTTTTGTGCGCATATCTGCCACCGATTGGACGGAGGGCGGCTGGAATATAGACGATTCAGTAAAATTATCGGCCGTGCTAAAACAAATGGGTGTTGATTTGATAGACACATCATCGGGCGGCAACGTTCCAGATGCTGTAATTCCTGCTGGCCCAAATTATCAAGTTTCTTTTGCTAAAAAAATAAAGCACGATGCAGAAATTGCAACCGGCGCTGTTGGCGTTATTACAGAAGCAAAGCAGGCAGAAGCAATATTAGGAGCTGGGGAAGCAGATATGATTTTCATCGCTCGAGAGTCGTTAAGACAACCCTATTTTGCTATGCACGCGGCAAAAGTGCTCGAAGATGATATTGCGTGGCCAGTACAATATGTAAGAGCGAAACGATAATTTACTGGGTTTAACAGTTTTTAGAAGCTATAAAAAAAATTGGTCGTAATAAAAGCCCCATCAAAAATATTTTTGATGGGGCTGCCTTTTAAAAATTTGCTTGTTTTTAAGCGTTTCGGTGCTTAGCTCTCGATCTTCAGCGGCGACGCACCGTCAACCCCAATGTCATTAACTTAAGGGAAAACCAATAAAATGGTGTCATCCAGAGCTTGTCGAAGGACTGCCATTTTATTGGTTTTTTAGATTTATTTTAGGGTCTTCGACAGGCTCAGACTGACCAACGATTCCGTTAAGTTAATGACATTGCCCTCAACCCTCAACCTTCCACCTACTTCAATACCGTAAAAGGCAAATAGATGCCGAAAGTTACATTTCTACCCGAATTGTAAACGCCTAAATTAGGTTGGGTTTGATCAAACCTACCAGGCTTAAACCTGCTTAAGGCATTGTAATATTTCTGATCTAGCAGGTTATTTCCAGCTACAGAAAGTTTTATGGGTTGTTTGCCTATTTTTATGGTGGCGCCAATCCCCGCATTAAGCAAAGTATATCCGCTTGTTGGCGTTTCAAAAATATCGTCTACTCTGCTCTGTTTAAAAGCAGAGTTTATCCCTACAGAAAGGTAAGCGTCTGTTAGGGTGCTCAACTTTGGCTCAAACCTAAGTTCATTGCGCAAACTTGCAGCAGGAATAAAAGATAAGGGTTTATTTAAGCTTTGATTTTGTGCATGCACATAACTAAATGTGTTTTCAAAATGGATAAAAGGCACCGGATGGATGGTTAAACTGGCCTCTGCACCATACAGATCTGCATTTACCTGTCCATAGCGATAAACAGGATACTGAGTTCCATCTACCGTGTTTATTTCGCCATTATTAGAAGCGTAGATAAAGTTGTGGATGTAGTTGTTGTAGATGCTAGCGCTTGCATTAACTATTTTTGCATCGTATTCTAAAGAGGCGTCTACTTGGTAGCTCTGTTCTGGATTAAGGTTTGAATTTCCTATTTCATACCTAAACGTACCCTCATGCACGCCATTGCTGCCCAATTCTGCCGGATTTGGCGCTCTAAATGCAGATCCCGCATTTGCTTTAAAATTTAATTGATTGTTAAATTGGTGTGTAAAGCCTACAGCGCCACTTACATTAGAAAATTTATTGCTAAACGGTGCAAACTTTTCTTCGCCATCGGCAAAAAGTTGTTTGCCATCATTCTTTATATAATCGTATCTGGCACCTAAGCTAAGGGTATTGCTTTCCCAATTTTTTTTGGCGTATACAAATCCACCAATTCCGTACGTATCATAAGCGGGAACCAAAAACTCTGTGCCTTTGTTTTCGCTCTGTGCATCACTCAAACTTAAGCCAAAAACGGGTTGCCAGCCATTCATTTCATGCAAAAAATACTTTAGATCTGCCGTGTAGGTTTTTAGATCAAAAAACAAGGCTGGATCTGGCCCAGGTAATTCCCTACGTTGGTTTTGCTGATAGGCAAAATCTGCCTTTAAATTGCCGTTACCCAAAACAATGTTGTTGTTCAGCACCACCTTATAATGCCTAATGTCTTGGCGAGGAAAGTCTAATGTGCGATTTGTATAATCACCATTTGTAAATGCGCTGCCATCTCCCTTTACAAAGTTTCCATCATTGTCTAAAGTGGGCTCATAAAAGCCAATATTATTTCTAAAACTAGAAACATTTAAATGGGTGTATCCCCAACTTTTGTTTAGTCCAACCATTCCACTCAGGTCGGTTTCGTTAAAGCCAGAATTCGGAAAATAACCTGTCGGCGTTTTAAAAGAATAGGCATTTTTGTAAGTTCCTCGGGCACGCCATACAAATCCGTTTTCATTGCCATTAAGCATGAGCGAATTGGCGGTAAGGCCGTTGTTGCTGGCGTAGTTAGAAATAAACTCCCCTTTTATTTGCCCTTCTGGGGCGCTGGTAGGTTCTAATAAGTTTATAACGCCCGCCAATGCGTCAGAGCCGTACATTAAAGAAGCCGCGCCACGTAAAACTTCAACCCTATCTGATTTGAATTGGTCTATTTCTATGCCATGCTCGTCTCCCCATTGTTGCCCTTCTTGTTTAACGCCGTCATCTAACGTTACTACTCTGTTATAGCCTAAACCTCTTATTACAGGTTTTGAGATGGATGGGCCGGTAGTAATTTCGTTTACTCCAGGCAGTTTTGCCAATGCATCAATCAGGTTGCTCGATGGCGCCAGCAATTGGTCTTTACCAACAACGCTAACCGATGTGCTGTTCCGTTTTCCGGTACTGCTGATGAGGTTGCCAGTAATTACTATTTCTTTCGTTTCGATAGCCGTTGGAGTTAAGGCGAAAGTTAAATTAGAGGCGCTTGCCAAATTAATGGTCTTTGTGCCCGAAATATAACCTATATATCGAACCTCTATCAAGTAAACGCCCTTATTTGGCAGGTTAGTTAACGAAAAGTTTCCGTCTTTGTCTGTTTCGGCAGAAACCTTTAAATCTGGAATGAAAATAGTTGCACCCGGTAAACTTTGGTTGTTGCTAGCATCAGTTACTTTACCGGTAATCGTTCGAAAGGCACCTGCAAATGCCGCGTTGTATGTAATAAGCATAACGATAAACGCAATGCCCACGAGTTTTAATTTGTTCATGTGTTTTTGTGTGTGTAGTTATAATACGTTTTTATCCCATTGGCTTTTGCCTTGGAAAAAACGTAAAAGAAAAATTAGAATTTGAGCAGAATTTTGCTCAGTTAGGTAAACTACACTACAGGCGGACCGCGTAAACTGGTCTCAATTAATTTGGTGTAAAAACTTGGAAAAACTGGTTCTGCCGGACAGAAAATCTTAACAGACAGAAAAATTTTATAAATATGGTGTGTGGAGGTGTAATGCTTGGTAAAGCTGGCCTTGCAAATTAAACAATCGGCCGCGTGTGCTTGCACATGGCTTAAATGCGTACAATGCGCCTCTTTTGGTGGATCTGGCACAACTTCATCATGGTGCAACACACTCCATGGAGTTAAAGCAATTGCAAAAACAGCCAACATAAAAGCTGATAAGATTTTGCGTACTTTCTTTCTGTGTCTCCTCACCTTTGCAAAGGTAGATAATGTTTTTGGGTTAAAGCAACCGATATCGTAACAATATATTGACTTATTTATGTTAGAGAGCGGTGGAGCAACGAATTTGGCATCAAAATGCCACATTATGACCGTAAGTTTATCGCCGTCAATTAGGGGGGAATGGTTTTTGCTAAGTAATACGTCATGGTTTTTAAATTTTTAAAGAAAAACGGTTTAACTATTGTTTTCTTTTCTTTTGTGCTGATTGTTTTGTTCGTTCCTTCGGCAAAAGCACTTATGCTGCAAGGATTGATGAAAACGGGATTGTTTGCTCCAAAAATAGCGCAAACAGCATTAGTTTCTACTGATTTAGCAGGCATCACTTTTAGCAACGAAAAAGGCCAATTGCTAGATCTAGGAGATTTAAAAGGAAAGGTAATCTTACTTAACTTTTGGGCGACTTGGTGCCCACCATGTAGGGCCGAAATGCCCGGATTAAGCAAGCTCTATAAACAATTTGAGAAAGACAAAAATGTTGTTTTTATTTTTGCCGATGCCGATGGAGATTTGAATAAGTCGGCAAAGTTTATGCGGCGTAACAGGTATGATTTGCCTATCTACAAGCTCGAAAGCGACATCCCGACAAAGGTTTTTGAGCGCACATTACCAACTACGGTTATTTTTGACAAGCAGGGCAGGTTGTCTTTTAGGCATGAAGGCATGGCAGATTATTCTGATGCTAAGTTTGTAGATTTCTTAAATAAGTTAAAAGGCTTAAATTAGCGCTCCATTATCCTGTCTAATCATTTAAATTGTACCCATTGCCAAAGTTATCTGTCATTACCATTATCTATAACAATGTTCGAGATATAGAACGAACCATCAAATCTGTTGTAAACCAGTCTTTCAAAGGCATAGAATACATCATAATTGATGGAGGTTCTACAGATGGCACAATGGAGGTCGTTTCAATATATAAAGCAGCCCTTTCTAAAATTGTATCCGAACCAGATGGAGGCATTTATTTCGCGATGAATAAAGGTTTGGAACTTGCCACGGGCGATTACGTGTTGTTTATGAATTCGGGCGATGAAATTTATGAACCGCAAACGGTCGAGCGTGTTTTCGCATCTGCACCAGATGCAGATATCTACTATGGCGAAACCGAAATGTACAACGACGATTGGCAGAGTTTGGGTAGGAGGAGGCATAAAGTGCCAGAAAAATTTACTTGGAGGAGTTTTAAATATGGCATGAGCATTAGCCATCAAGCCATTTATTTGCGCAAAGCCATAATTGAGCCCTTTGATGTTTCTTACAAATATAGTGCAGACATAGATTGGATTTTAAAGGCGGCTAAAAAGGCAAAGACCATTGCCAAAGTTGATGGCTATGTGGCTAAGTATCTGGTTGGCGGAGTTAGCAAAAAGAAACACCGAGAAAGTTTGATGGAGCGTTATCAGATTTTTAAAAAGTATTATGGGTTTTTCCCAAACCTGTTAAATCATCTGGTAATTGCTTTTAATTTAGCTTGGTATCGGCTGCGAAATAAGAATACAAATGATTAGGTGAGGGTTTCGGTATTAGGCCTTGGGTTGCTAGGCTTTGGCTAAGACAGGCAAATCTCAGTCTTCGGCGCCCAGTCTTTATTCTCAGCCTGATTTAGCGCACGCGTGCAGCGTGTGATTAATCCACAATGGTTTATCGAAAAGACACAGGGCCTAGTTATGAGAAACGAGTTCAGGGTGACTGATAACATAAGACGGTCATGCTGAACTTGTTTCAATATCTGCCACTGGCTCCAATGTCATAAAGTTAAGGAGAAACCTACGAAATGGTGTCATCCAGAGCTTGTCGAAGGATAACTATTTTGTAGGTTTTGATTATTGAGAAGTCTTCGACTACTTGTCCCGACCATTCGGGAGGCTCAACGATTTACGAAGGAGGGCAGAGCCTAGCGAGGTGGCCAAGAGAGAAGTCAAAACTTAAAACGTATAAATACAACGTAGCACTTATCTGCACCCGGTCTTTACTCCTTGTTCCTTAATCCACCTTTACGCCCTAGTAGTTTAAGGCGCTTGCCAAGCACTTCTCCGTAAGTGTCTCATTTCCGACCTCCGACTTCCCAATTACACCTTTCGACTGGCTACCATTGACGTTATTTATAATCAATTAATTAGCAGATAATTATACTATTATTTGATTTCTACTATCCCTTCGTTCGGCCTTACCAAAAAAGACCTCCGCCCTATCTCACGCTGTGCTAGCCGCACGGGCTTCAATCTTTTTTCGTGATAAAAAAGTAGCAAAACCGAGCATTTTCTGCGAGCTCATGAACGCATTTAATCAACAACAACCCGTGAATAAATCAAGGCTGGCAGCCCTTTGGGTAAAAACTCGCCAAACCGTTTTTTACAATAATTTGAGGCCTTTCTCCATCGCGCATCGCATGCCCACAGGCTGCAAATTCTTTTTTGACAATGCGGTTTGAAAGTTTCTGCAAGCAGCTTTAGGCGTTTTTTCCTCCAAACTGCTGCTAGGCCGAGACTAGCGAGAGGGCTATACTGCATAAAAAACGTCATTTATATTGATTTATATGAAATATATTAAACCTCAATGCGACAACTTATGAAGTAAAAAACTCAAAGCATAAAATGCAAGTTATTTTCGCGTTGATTTTTTTTGAACGATAAATGTCTGATGTCTGACTTCTGATCTCTAACCTATTCTCAGTTGCCTCCTCAACGCGCTCTTTCTAAAAATCCTTATAAATATTCCTAAAAGTACTTCTTAGACCGAAAGTAATCTGGTTGGTGCGGTCAGTGCCCAAACTGTTCTTTTCTTGTCTGATGACACCGCCTAATTCTAAGCGCAAATTATATTTCGGATTGATGACATACGCAATCCTGCCCTCAATATAATAAAAGTCGGTTTTTAAACCACCTCCCGTTCTGTAGCCTGTACGTTGAAAACGGTCATCGTAAGACTGATTAATATCTTTTCCATAATCTAAGGTGCCAACATTTAATCCATATTTGGCATAGTTCGCCTGGCCGTACAAGTTCCACTTACCCAATTGGTAATCCCAAATGGTTAAGAACTCCCTAAAATTAGCGCCAAGTGGGTGTGCCAACGGTTCAGCATAATTTCCGTAATTCAATAGAGAACTTCTTTGCGAATAGGTAAATGGCCTAGCGGTGTTAAATTCTACCAAATAATTTAAGTTAGACACTTTAAAGGCATCAAAACCTCTTAGTCCTAATTGGTAGCCAAATTTATTGGCCCAATAGCCTTCTCCTTTAAATACTTCTTTCGCGGTAAACTCATCAATGGCAATTTGACCATAAACAGTTCCGTTTTTAAATGCCTTATATTTTCCTGTAAAACCAACAAGTGCATTATCCGGCGAGCCATTCTTGCCCTCTATGGTACGCAAGAAAATAAATGGATTTACATAGCTCACATCAAAACCCCTACGGCCAGACTCATCTGCGCCTTGCCATATTACAGAATCAAAAAAACCAACCGACAAGCGATTGTTCACATTCCAGTCTAGGTAATGGAATACCCCCCATTTCTTCCTAAAACCATTGGCATAAGAAAGTGCTGGCGAAAGTGGGTCTTGAAATTGCGCCCACATCGCCATATAGCGCACATTGCCTAAATTAACATTTACCTTAAAATATGGGTAGGCAGCAGAAACATCAGAGAGCAACATCGACCTGTAGCCATCGCCAATAAAATTTTTATCGTTACCCAGCGTAAAAGAAAAATGCTTATCTAATCTATAATTTAGTATTGCGGTAGCATAAGCCCAATCTTTGGTGGTTTTGGAAGCGCCAAATTTATCGTTCACCATGCCCGGAATCACCCCTTTGGCGTCTATGTATTTGGTCAGGTAATCGTTAAACCGTGCTTGATTTTCGAAACCACTGGTATAGAAAGAGAACTTCTTGCCAATATTCCCCATCACCTGGTAGCCGCGGGTATTGGTCCAGGTGGTAATTTTATGGCTCACGTCTTTTCCTATTATAAAATCAGGAAGAAAATCGATGTATACGTTAAAATCTTCTTTTTGTATAGAGACTAAGTGTTCATTAAAGAGCTTGCGCAACACCCAGCTGTTGTAGGTTTTTTCAGTTCCAACTGCCATTAAAGAATCTAGCGAGTTGTTTACCAGCGTATCTTCGCCAATAATGGGCTTTATAGAAGTGTGGAGGCGAGTATCAATGTTATAGAGTTGCTTACCTAGTTTTTGATATTGATAAAAACTATAAGGTGTAATTTGCTGCGCGTTAACGGTTAATCCTACTAACCCTATAGCAGCAATAATTAAAAGTTTCTTCATTGGTTTTCTTCGTTGGCTAAAACGATGCAGTTTTGCAAGGTTTCCAGTTTCTATAATTTTTTTACGTCGTCGTCAGCGCTAGGTTTTTACCCAAGTGATTTCTCTTTAGCAGTGTACCCAACTTTAAGCTCAATACCTACACCCCAAAACCTATCCCCTAATACCTATCCCCTTATTCTACTTTAATTGATCTAGCTCCTCAAATACTGAGTTCTTACTTATAAACTCGGGTACAATCTTTTTCATATTTACCACAACCTGCCTGTCGTTGTGGTTTTGGGCCGCATATATCAATTGCTGAAGTTGCTCTTCCACCTCTTCGAACACATATTCACGTACCTTTCCTATCATAATTTTTTCATTATGTGTAGGCATGGTATTTTCATTGTCGTTAAGCAACTCTTCAAATAGTTTCTCGCCCGGACGTAAGCCAGAAAATACAATGTTGATGTCTATGTTAGGTTCTAGCCCCGCCAAACGAATCATCTTTTTTGCCAACTCCACAATTTTAACGCTTTTGCCCATATCGAACACAAAAATTTCGCCGCCCTTACCCATACAACCTGCTTCTAAAACCAAGCGACAAGCTTCTGGAATGGTCATAAAATAACGGGTAATTTCTGGATGGGTGACTGTTAACGGGCCTCCCTTTTCAATCTGTTGCCTAAATCTAGGAATCACCGAGCCATTTGATCCAAGCACATTGCCAAATCTGGTGGTAATAAACTTGGTTACAGGCTTAACCTCCAGTTCATTGATGTAGTCTAGCCCATTTTGAAAGACATACCCTTCTTTATGAATGGAATTATTCAAAGACTGCACATAAATCTCAGCAATCCGCTTGGAAGCTCCCATAATGTTGGTTGGGTTCACCGCCTTATCGGTAGAGATCATCACAAATTTCTGAATACCATATTTTACAGATAGATCTGCAATGGTTTTAGTACCCAGCACATTTGCTTTTACGGCCTCGGCGGGATTGTCTTCCATTAAAGGCACATGTTTATAGGCCGCTGCATGAAATACGTAATGCGGCTTGTAATTTTTAAACAAGGTATCCATACGCTGCCCGTCTCTTACGTCTCCTATAAAGGGATGGAAATTTTTGCTGTTATTGTTTTCTTCCAGTTCAAGATACAGTTCGTGCAGGGCAGACTCAGCTTGGTCGCAAAGAATCACTAGGCCAACATCAAATTTGGCCAATTGTCGCACAATTTCGCTGCCAATAGAACCAGCAGCACCAGTTATTAAAATACGCTTGTCGCGAAGCATGTTGCTTATACCCTCAATGTCTATTTTAATGGCTTTCCGATTTAGCAGGTCTTCTATGTTTATTTTTTTGATCTGGGCAGGTTGAAGTTTGCCATTTGCCCAAACATCCAAAGGCGGAATGTTTAACACTTTAATGTGCTTTGCTAAACACAAGTCTACAATCTGATCTTTTCTATCTGCAGGAAGCGTATAAGTGGCAAAAATAATTTCGTCTGGCTCATGCTCTTCAATCAAGGCCTCCAGTTTCTTTGCATCTAAAATTTTTACGCCGTCTATGGTTTTGCCCACTTTGCGATCATCATCGTCTACAAAAGCAAAGATGTTCTTGTGCACAGTTCCATCATGGTCAAAAGTTCTTTTGGTTGCCAGGCCAGCTTCCCCAGCTCCATAAACAATAACTTTTTTCTTGTCGAGCTTTAAGTTCTTAACATACAAAAAGAAATATTTGATCAATACCCTGTAGGTAATCAGCAGCAAAAAACTAGTCAATCCCGTGGTGATGAGCACCGTGTTTGGAATTAAAGATTGGCCAGTAAATGTTATGTAAACTAAATTTAAAATAAAGAAGGTGCCGTTGGCTATAATCACAGAAAACAAAATGCGAAAGGAATCTTGTGCACTGGTGTACCTAATAATCCCAGCGTAGGTTTTAATGTTGGTAAAAACGGCCAGGTTGATTATGCAAAAAATTAAGAGATTTCTGGAGAGCTCGAATATATTGACCGCAGTAAAGTCTAAATTATGTTTAAGGCTATAGGCAAAAACCATCGAGCACGTGCAAATGATGATGTCTAGTAGAAAGATAATCCAGCGTGGGACGATGCTAAATTGATTGAACAAGGTGTTAAATTTAAGTTGCTCGCAAATGTAAAAATAAAATCTTGATATGAATGATTTTAAAATTTGGCTATCTTGCAGACTCAGGCGCAGAATTCGTTTCTGCATCCTATTACTGGCTTATAAAGCTGATTTATGGAAACGTTAGTAAATTACAACACCGTTAAGCACTTCTCATTAAATGTCCGAACATCGACCTCTGCCATCCCAATTACGCGTTTCGACTACTTGTCCCGACCGTTCGGGAGGCTCAACATGGCAACCTGCGGAAGAGAAATCTAGGATGACAGGCGCGCGGTCGACGTGGCGATTTACGAAGGAGGGCGGGGCCCTACCGAGGTGGCCAGGCAGGCAACCGAAACTTAAAACGTATAAATACAACGTAGTACTTATCTCCGCCCAGTCTTTATCCATACTGGTTTATCGAAAAGAAATCAAACCTCAGTTTACCGCGCCCGCCAAGCACTTCTCATTAAATTTTCGACCTCCGACCTCCGACCTCTGACTTCCGCCTTCCCAATTACGCGTTTCGACTACTTGTCCCGACCGTTCGGGAGGCTACCATTGACGTTATTTACTGTCAATTAATTAATTTTTTCTATTAATCTTTCCTTTTAGCCTTGTCAAAAACGACCACCGCTATACCCAACGCTGTCCTATCCGGACGGGAGTCCTACTTTTTTCTTGATGAAAAAGTAGCAAAACATCAAGGCTTGCACCTCTTTGGGTAAAAATTCGCCAAACCGTTTTTCACAATAATTTGAGGCCTCTCTCTGTCACTCATCGCCTACCCACAGGCTGCAAATTCTTTTGGACAGTGCCTTTTGAAAGCCTCTGCAAATCGGTTTTCGGCGTTTTTTCCTCCAAACTGCTGCTAGGCCGGGTCTAGCGGGATGGCTATAGGGAGTTTAAACCAAAGCGTCGCTTATATTGATTTGTATTAAATATATCAACCCTCAACGAGACAATCTGTGAGTGAGATCTAAGGTAACAGGCGCGAGCTCTACGTGGCGATTTAGGAAGGAGGACGGGGCCCTACCGAGGTGGCCAGGCGAGCAATCGAAACTTAAAACGGATAATTTACAACGTAGCACTTAGCTGCACGCAGTCTTTACTTCTTTCCCCTTATTCTTCCAGATAGGGCCGCTCTAGTAATTTACGGCGCTTGCCCAGCACTTATCAATAAATATCTGATTGCTGATTTCTGATTGCTGACCTATTTCCTCCCGCCTCTTTTCACTAAAAATAACAACAGTTAACACTCACATGACATTTTATTACTACATTTGCAAAATTAAGCTTCGAGTCCCAGTCTATGAATAAAATAATTTACCTAGCCATTTTGGTGCTTTTCTTAAGCAGTTGTGGCATTAAATACGAAACCATCCCGTATTTAACAGACCTGCCTCAAAGCGGAAATGTATCAGAAGAAATTCAAAACCAAAGTATTTTGAAGATTCAAAAAAGCGATATTTTATCCATTACGGTAAGCAGTTTAGATGCACAGTCTGATGCTTATTTTAATTTAGGCAACATAGGTACTGCGCAAACCAGTACCAGCGCAGTACCCAATGCTTCGCCAAATGGCTTTATTGTAGACCAGACAGGCAACGTACAATTGCCTTATCTGGGCGCCGTAAGCGTTTTAGACCTTAGCACCGTAGAAGCTAGAAAGTTAATTGCCGATAAATTACAAGAAGGCGGCTTCTTAACCAAGCCAGTGGTAAATTTACGCTTGGTAAACTTTAAGATTTCTGTATTGGGCGATGTGGCGCGCTCTGGAGTTTATCCAGTGCAAAGCGAACGTATTACCGTGCTAGAAGCTCTAGGCTTGGCCGGCGATCTAACTATTACTGCAAAAAGAAACGACGTGTTGTTGTTGAGAGAAAGCCAGGGTAAAAGGCACGAAATTCGATTGAATTTACAAAGCAAAGACTTGCTCAATTCTCCCTATTATTATTTGCAAAACAACGATGTCTTGGTGGTAACACCCAGCGCTGCTAAATATGCCAGTGTAGATTCTAAATATAGAAATGCAAGCCTCATCATCTCTGCCCTGTCCGTAATTGCCTTATTGATCACCCGTTTATAGCCTAAAATGAATACGACAAACGACGCTAACTTCAATAACACGGTAGAAGACGAAGACCAAGCCATCAACTTTCGAGAAATTTTTGACAAATACCTATACCACTGGCCGGTATTTGTAGTGGGTGTATTACTTTGCTTAACCGCGGCTTTTTTTTACTTGCGGTATACGCAAGAGGTTTATTCGGTGAACAGTGTGTTGCTCATCAAAGACGAAAAAAACTCCCCTACACCAGGAGGTGATATTTTGTCTGACCTCGATATATTCGGCAGCTCCAAAACGGTAGACAATGAAATCGAGATACTAAAATCTAAAACCTTAATGTCTAGGGTAGTCAAGCGGTTAAACCTCACGCTCAGTTATCATGTAGAGGGTAGGGTAATTAAGCCAGACATATATAAAAACAAACCTGTAGACATTGGGGTGGTGCAAATGGATAGCCTCTGGTATGGCACCACCTTAAATTTAACTTTTCCCACTTTAGAAACCTATCAATTGGTAGAACCAGAAAGTGGTAAAAAAGTTACGGGCATATTAGACTCGCTCCAAAAAAACATCTTCGGTATTTTCAAAATAGAGCCCAATCAAAATTTTAACAACTGGATGACTAAAAAGTCGAATCCTATTTTTCTCAGCATCAATGACCCACAGATAGTAATTGATAATTATTTGAAAAACCTAACTGTTGCGGTAGCGAGTAAACAATCCACAGTGTTGGATTTAACTCTCGAAACTACTGTTGTGGAGAGAGGAAAAGCGGTATTGAACACCTTGGTTCAGGTCTACAATGAAGCAGCCTTGGCCGATAAAAACCGTACCACGCAAAGCACGATGGATTTCATAGATGTGCGGGCGAAATTGATTAGTGGAGAACTAAATGATGCAGAAAAGGACGTAGAGCGTTATAAAAGTGCACGCGGCCTAACCGATTTGAGTAGCGATGCGAGTGTCTTTTTAGACAATGTAAAAGCAAATGATGCCAAATTGAGCGAGGTAAATCTAAAACTTTCTGTAATAGAAGACATTCGGCGATATGTAAATTCAAACAGCCCGGGAGAAAAACTGCCAAGTACTTTGGGCATTGAAGACCCAACCTTATTGGCGCAAATCAATCAATTGGGGGAATTACAGTTGCAAAAAGACAACCTTATCGCCACCACAGGCGAAAATAACCCACGACTTTTACCCATCGAGAGCCAAATAGAAACTTTACGCAGCGGTATCAAGGCGAGTGTAGAAAACATTTATGAAAGTGTAACCAACACTAAAAAATCATTAGAAGGGACTGGCTCTCAGATTCAGGGGACCATCAAAAAAGTACCTGGCCAAGAGCGCCAGCTGATAGGTCTGGAACGCAAGAAATCCATTAAAGAGACCATCTACCTGTATTTACTGCAAAAGAAGGAGGAGGCGGCATTGTCTTATGCATCCGCGGTAGCTGACAGTAGAATAGTAGATCCAGCTTATGGTGACAGCATCCCTGTTAAACCAAAAAAACAATTAGTTTTTTTAGCTGCTTTAGTTTTGGGATTCTTGCTGCCAATGGGGTACGTGTACGGTAAAGATGCTTTAAATAATAAAGTGGAAACCTCTGGGGATATTTCCAAATTAACAAATACACCGCTCTTAGGGGAGGTCCTGTATGAAGATGGGTCGAATGCCATTGTGGTTACAGGAAATAGTAGAAAGGCGATTGCCGAACAATTTAGGGCCATTAGAACCAACATGCAATTTTTACATGGCAAGCAACAACCTGGTGTTGGGAAAGTGACCCTGTTCACTTCGAGCATGAGTGGCGAGGGGAAATCCTTTGTGGCCTCCAACATCGCAGCAGCCATGGCCATTGCAGGCAAGAAAACAGTTTTGTTAGAACTCGATTTACGCAAACCCAAGGTAAGTAAGTATTTGGATTTGAAAAATAAGATTGGATTGAGCAATTACTTGATTGGTAAGGCAAGCATTGAAGATATTGTTAAACAAACCAGCATAGATCCAAATTTCTATGTTATTGGGTCTGGCCCTATTCCTCCTAACCCAGCTGAGTTGTTAATTCAGTCAGAAATAGACGACCTTTTAACTTATTTAAGGGCTAACTTTGATGAAATTTTGATTGACAGCCCGCCCATAGGTTTGGTGACCGATGCACAAATTTTAGCTAGATTGACAGACGCCACCATTTATCTGGTTCGTCAAGACGTTACCTTTAAACATCAAATCAGAAATTTAGAGCAACTGTATCAGGGTAAAAAATTCCCTAAACTCAACCTAGTATTAAACGGGGTGAAAATGGGTGGACGATACGGCTACGGCTACGGTAATGGCTATGGCTATGGATATTATTCTGATGATGCCGCGAAAACCAAGGTTGGGCTGGGTAGCTTTTTAAAAGACATAGTCAAGAGATTTTAGTAGATTCCAATTTACCATGACAGATACCAAGAAAGAAGACGCAGCAAACTGCAAAGGGCTAAACATTTTAATTACAGGTGGGGCAGGGTTTATTGGCTCTAACCTGACTGAGTATTTTTTAAATAAACAGGCCAAGGTGCGTGTGTTGGACAACTTTGCCACGGGGCACAGGCATAACCTTGAACCTTTTTTGAATAATCCAAATTTCGAATTAATCGAAGGCGACATCCGCTCGATAGCCGATTGCTCAACAGCAGTTGCAGGAATGGACTACGTATTGCACCAGGCAGCGCTTGGCTCGGTACCAAGATCGATCAACGATCCCATTACCACTAACGACGTGAATGTGTCAGGATTTTTGAACATGTTGGTGGCTGCAAAAGACGCAAACGTGAAACGCTTTATATATGCTGCAAGCTCTTCTACTTATGGAGATTCTGAAGCTTTGCCTAAGGTAGAGGACGTAATCGGTAAACCCCTATCTCCTTATGCCATTACCAAATATGTAAATGAGTTATATGCAGAAATTTTCTCCAAAACTTATGGTCTAGAATGTATTGGGCTACGTTATTTTAATGTATTTGGCAGAAAGCAAGATCCACAAGGCGCTTATGCAGCAGTAATTCCAAAGTTTGTGATGCAGTATATGGCTTATGAAAGTCCTATAATTAATGGAGGAGGAGATTATTCTAGAGATTTTACCTACATCGATAACGTCATCCAAATGAATGAACGTGCGATGTTAACCACAAATAAAGAAGCAATTAACACGGTCTATAATACAGCGGTCGGGGATCGCACCACGCTGAATCAACTCGTTCAATACATCAAAGAAGACTTGACTGCGTATGATGAAAAAATTGCGACGGTAGAAGTGATATATGGCGCAAACAGAGTTGGCGACATTCCGCATTCTTTAGCAAGTATAGAAAAAGCAGAAAAACTGTTGGGTTACAAGCCTTCGCACACCATTAAAGAAGGGCTAAAAGAAGCACTAGCCTGGTATTGGGAAAACTTGAAATAAATTACTGCCTGTCATGCTGAGCTTGTCGAAGCACAATAGTTAAATTGCCTGTGGCAGGTCAAACAATTAAGAGTAGCGACTGAAATTAAACAATTGCTAAGCAAAAATCAAAAATAGGAAGGGGATAACTCCTCATTAAATACTACTTATGTTACCAGAAAAAAAATTAAAAATAGCCGTTATTGGATTGGGCTATGTTGGTTTACCCTTAGCCAGATTGTTCGCAACTAAATATCCAGTGGTTGGTTTTGACATTAATCAAAATCGTATAAACGGCTTAAATGCCGGTAGCGATGCGACCCTAGAAGTTTCGGATGAAGTATTAAAAGCCGTACTGGTAGATAAGCCCTCTGAAAATAATGGTTTGTATTGTTCTGCCACGCTAAGTGATATCGAAGGCTGTAATGTGTACATCGTTACGGTACCTACGCCAGTAGATAAAAACAACAGACCCGACCTTACGCCTTTATACAAATCAAGCGAGACCGTAGGTAAAGTGTTGAAAAAAGGGGATATCGTCATTTATGAATCGACAGTATATCCTGGCGTTACCGAAGAGGAATGCGTACCTGTTTTGGAAAGAGTCTCTGGACTAAAATTCAATGTTGATTTTTACGCTGGGTATTCGCCAGAAAGAATCAATCCCGGAGATAAGGAGCATACGGTAGAAAAAATCTTGAAGGTAACTGCTGGATCTACGCCAGAAATTGGGAAAGTAGTAGATGAGTTGTATAAATCTGTCATTATTGCAGGCACCCACCTAGCTCCTACCATTAGGGTTGCTGAAGCTGCAAAAGTAATTGAGAACTCTCAACGAGACATCAACATCGCTTTTGTAAACGAACTTGCAAAAATATTCAATTTAATGAATATTGATACACATGCCGTTTTAGAAGCTGCCGGAACCAAGTGGAATTTCTTACCATTTAAACCGGGTTTGGTTGGCGGACATTGCATTGGCGTCGATCCTTACTACCTTGCTCAAAAGGCGCAGGAATATGGCTATCATCCTGAAATTATTCTAGCTGGCAGAAGGCTGAACGATTCTATGGGTCAATACGTAGCGGCTCAGGTGGTAAAATGTATGATAAAAAAAGACATTCCGGTTAACAATGCTAAAATCTTAATGCTGGGCATTACTTTTAAAGAGAATTGTCCAGATGTTCGGAATACAAAAATTGTAGATGTCATCGCGGCATTAGAAGATTACGGTACAAGCGTAACCATTTATGATCCCTGGGCCAATCCTGCAGAGGTAAAACATGAATATAACTTAATTTGTCATCCTGAGCCTGTCGAAGGGGAGAGATTTGACGCCATCATTTTAGGCGTTGCCCATAAGGAATTTTTAAACCTTAATTTGGATCAGCTTAAAAAAGACAAGGCCATTGTTTACGATGTGAAGGGAATTCTGCCAGAGTGCGACTCAAAATTGTAATCTTTAATGATGAAGCTGGAGCTCGTATGTAAATTTAATTGATGTGCACACATATAATGATTTTACAAGCATCTTAATATGTTTAAATTTTTAGCGAGGGAGAAGAGTTCCTTGATGCGTATTTATAGAATAATGGAGAAATTGAATGATAAAAAAATTATTCTTCTACCAGGGCTATTGATGCGCTACATTAGAATCGTGTATTCTTGCGATCTTCCGGTAAGTTTAAAACTGGGAAAGGGAGTTATTTTAAAGCATAATGGATTAGGTGTGGTAATTCATCCAAAAGCTATTATAGGCGAAAATACTCAAATATATCAAAATGTTTCAATAGCAGGGAGAAATAATAGAGGAACGCCGATAGTTGGGAGGAATGTTTTTATTGGATGTGGTGCGTGTATTTTGGGTGGAATTGTTATAGGAGACGATGTATCTATTGGTGCAAATTCCGTGGTAATTTCAGATATCCCGGCAGGATCTGTGGTAGTGGGAATTCCAGGGAAAGTCGTAAAAAGCTCAAGAGATGTTTAAAAGTATTGTTAAGTCAAAAGTAGCCACCAGTTTATTTTGGGTAGCGTTCGAAAAATTTGGATACAGCAGTGTTTATTTTTTGGCAACACTTGTTTTAGCCAGGCTTCTAACGCCTAGAGACTTTGGGGTAATAGGTGTTTTGGCAGTTTTTGTCTCATTTTCTCAAATGATTGTTGAGTCTGGTTTCGGAGGTGCTTTAGTCAAAAAGAAAACTGTGTCAGACGCAGATTACAATACCATTTTTACCTTCAATGTAGTTTGTAGCATAATTCTATACATAATTTTGTTCTTAACAGCACCCCTGATTGCAAAGTTTTATAATAATCCTATACTTAGTCCAGTTACGCGCGCAGTGGGGCTAAATATTATCATCGTTGCACTGACCTTAACCCAAAGAGTACACTTAATTAGAGAACTGGCTTTTAGAAAGCAGTCAATTATTAGTATCTCTGCGCTTTCTTTATCCGTTATCATTGCTGTTATCATTGCATATAAAGGGTTTGGCGTATGGGCTTTGGTTTTCCAGCAGCTATTTTACAATATGTTTTATTTTATATTTATATTTTTTACTGTAAAATATTATCCAAAACTAAAGTTCGTCAAGAGTTCCTTTTCAGAAATGTATGGTTTTGGAAGTCGCCTATTTGCTTCTTCCCTTCTCACCGTTTTGTATAATGAAGGCATGTCTTCCGTAATAGCTAAAGTCTATAGTTTAAATACGACCGGCTTTTATTACCAAGCTAAAAAATTAGTTGACTTCCCAATTAGTATTTTTAGAGCGATTGGCGATAACGTCGTTTTTCCAATGTTAAGCAAAGAGGAGGACAGTAGAAGATTTGCCATTGAGTCTTCCAAGTTAATGAAGATTATTCTTTTTGTTTCATTTCCTTTTTTTGCAATACTTTTTTTTTTCTCAAGAGATATAGTAAATATTGTTCTTGGATCGCAATGGTCTAATTCTGCCCCAATGCTTAAAATTTTATGCTTGAGTTCGCTTGGAATGATCATCGATACCGTAAGTAGAAATATTTTGAAGGCTACCGGTCATGGTAAAATAATCTTACGGTCTGAACTAATTAAAAAAGCGATTGAGTTTATTTTAGTAATCATTTTTGTTCGATATAACCTTACCATCTTGCTTTATTCTATCGTCGCCGGAAATTTTATTGGATGTATTATTAATATGTTTTATGTAAATGTAGTCACGGAATACAAATTTTATAAACAAGTAAAAGATGTTGTGCCCATTATTTTTGTTGCGGGATTGGCGGGCTTTCTAGGCACATACGCTGTAAGTTGGTTCGAACTCAGCAGAGTTACAAATTTTTTGGCCGGATCTTCGCTTATTTTATTTATCTATTTTATAATATGCTTATCATTTTTGGTTGACAAAGCTTTAATTGATAAAATTAAGAAAAGGCTGTGAAAGAAATAATTTAATATAGAAGTAGTTAAGCAAGGTAAAATTCTTGTTGAGTAAAATTAGGTACTGTTTACAAATAGATTTATTGTAAAACTGCAAGACGAGCAAAAAATGGAGTTCATAAAATAAGATAAAAATGCAGATACTGACCCTAATACTGGCAGTCATATTATATTTTTTGGCGCCTAATAAATATGATTTCACGATATGCTGTGTCGCATTCGCATTGTTTCTGTACAGTGCATCCATTACCGTAAAATCAACCAGTAGAAAAGAGGGATTTTTAAGTTTCACATTATTTTTTACGGTTAGTTTTTTTTTAGTTAATTTTTTTTACCCCATTTTTATATATCCAATCGATAAATATTACTTCCCTGTTTTTGGACGTTTTTACTTCAATGAGGCGGTCATAACCAAAGCTACATTACTCGCTTTAGTAGGTTACTGTAGTTTTTCTGTTGGAGTGAGTTATTTTTTTGGTAAGACGAAGGTGCGCTTTAGCGGCAGTATCTTCCAAATGAAGAGTGGAAAAAAGGTAATACTTAAATATTCTTACAAGATTATTTTAGTGTTGACGTGGGTTTTGAGTTTTATCACGTTCTATATGGCCAGGGAGGGTATTTTCCAACGCAGTTCTGACGCTTTCGTTAATGTAGAGCCATCTATTTTGGTAATTGCCCAATGCCTAGTTAATTTATTGATTATTTTAAATTTCTATCTGAAGAAGCCTTTAAAAAACCTCGCAATTGTAATAATTTATTCTCTTGTTTTTATCTACGTTGGCGATAGGGGCTCTGCAGTTCAAACAAGCTTAGTGCTATTGCTCTCTTACAATCTTTTTTATAAAAAAATACGGAAAACTAAAGTAGTCTTTATATTTCTCGCAGGTTTCATTGGTCTAACCGTCGTCTCTTCTTTAAGGGGAAAAGATGGCGGTAGTAAGCAGTTAAATCAGGTAGAGTATTCACATTATTACGATTTTGCAATGGATTTAATCGTAAATAATCGAAATTTATACGCGGGTTATGACTACGCTAATAAAAACGGCCTAAATTACGGCACAAGTTCTCTGCCGTATATATTTGCACCAATTCCACTTTTGCCTTCCTACATCACGACTAAGTTGTTCAATGCAACGCCACAGCAGCTGTCTTCAGGAACCATTTTGACAAACGATGTGGGTGCAACCTGGGGTTTGGGAACAAATTTAATCGCAGATCTTTATATGCAATTTGGATTTTTAGGTGTTTTACTATTGATGTTTCTTTTAGGTAGACTAATTTCTTCTTTAGCATTGAATAATGGTAGTGGATTGTTTACTACAATTTGCTATATCTTTGTCTGTAGTTTTTCTATTTACATGGCTAGGTCAAGCCTCTTCGACTCTTTAAGGTATATCGCCTGGGCCGCAATTATTTATTACTTGTTATTTTATTTGTTAAAGCCGTTTTTGAAAGTCGTTAAATGAAAAAAATTCTTACCATAAACAACACCATTTTTTACGAGGAAAATAGCAAGTTATACTTAAATAAAGAGACTGGCGCCTTCTTTGTAAATTTACAAAAACTTGGCCATGTGGTTAGTGCCTTCCAAATTAGCCAGCCAAAAACGAGCAAAGACACCTTTGCCAATTTTGCACTAACTGATACTTCGATTAAAATATATGAAGTTAAAAGGAATGGAAATCGTGCCCTGTCTTTTATAAGGTCATTTTTTGTAATACAAAAAGCCATAGTTAAGAACGATTTTGTTTATATTTTCTATCCAGGCCCCATTTGTCAGATTATTGCAATGCTTTGTATTGTATACCGTAAACCCTACGGGGTCTACATTAGAGGGGAACAGGGGATAGAGTCGAGCCTATCTAAGACGATACTTAGAAAGGCAGAAGCCATTTTTACTATTTCGCCTAGTTTTACAGAAAAAATATCTAAACTAAATCAGCAAACGCATACTATCCGACCAATGATTGGTTTTAAAGAATCTGATATCGTCGTAAACAAAAAAATAGATTTTACAAAAAATGTCTATCTACTTTATGTAGGACGCTTAGTTTTTGACAAGGGTATTTTCGAATTGTTAGAAGCGTTTGAAACTTTAATTGGAAGGTCATACAATTTACATTTGAACTTAGTTGGCAATGGTCCCGACTATGACAAGTTGGTTTCTATGGTTAAGCAAAAAGGCTTAGAAAGCAATGTTTCGTTTTTTGGGATGGTTTCTGATAAAGAAAAATTAATTAACATCTATAAGGGGAGCGATATTTTCGTATTGCCCACCTATCACGAAGGTTTTCCGCGTGTTTTATATGAAGCAATGATTATGCACATGCCAATCTTAACGACATTTGTGGGCACTATTTCATATCTCATGAAAGATGACGTTAACAGTTTAGAAATTATACCTAAAAGTGCTCAAAGTATTGTCAATCAAATTGAAAAGTTGATAAACCAATCCAATTTGGCGCAAAGGCTTGGTAATAGTGGCTTAAAAACTATTAAGAATTACTTGGATGATAAAAAGGTTGGCCATGCAGAGCAATTAAATCAATTTTTAGAAACTTTATGAAAGTTAGTGTAATTATTCCCTTTTATTCAAATGTAACATGGTTAAAAGAGGCTGTCGATAGCGTTTTAGCGCAAACATTTTCAGATTATGAAATTATTGTGGTAGACGATGGCTCGCCAGAGAATATTAAAGATTTTATTGAGGAATACCAACCTCGAATCAAATATTTTAAAACAGAAAATAAGGGACCTGCACATGCTAGGAATTACGGAATAAAGGAAGCAAGGGGAGACTATCTGGCTTTTTTAGATTCTGATGATTTATGGTTGAAAGAAAAGTTGGAAAAGCAAGTTAGATTGATGGAAGATGACAATTTGAATTGGTCTCACACAAAATATTCTGTTTTTGATGAAGTTCAAAACAAATCAGATAGAGTTTATCAAGAAATTCATAATGAAGATTTCAAAGGAATTGTATATCCAAAATCCTTGACAAAACTCCATATTGGCACACCGTGCGTTATGGTTAGAAAATCCTATCTCTTGAAAAATAGTTTTATAAGATTTTCAGAAAATATGAGGTATGGACAGGATGGTTATTTTTGGATATTAATGAGCGTCAAGAACAAACTAGGTTATATTGATGAAAATTTAACGTTAGTAAGAAGAGCAGGTTCAAATGCGGTCCAAAGAGCTAGAGTTCACTTGAACGTTAGAGGAAATCTAAATAAAAATTTAATCAGTCAATTGAACAAATTTTATCCTGAAATCTCCATAAGTTTTTTAGCTAAAATAACATATAAATATTGTGATGCTATGAATCGTGCTGTTGACAATATATATGGGACAAAAGATTTTAAAAGAAAGTCTTCGGAAATATTTTCAAAAATAGCCTATCTTCCTGCTTATGTAATGTTTAAAAATATAATAAAATAGGTATGTTGAAAACTTACGGTTTATTTGGAATAATACAATTGTTTTACTTTAAAATACGAACAAAATTGGTATTTAACAAGGCTAGAATGATTAGATTTCCTTTCTACATAAGAGGAAGAAAAAACATTGTTGTTGGCGAAGGTTTTACTACAGGCTACAACTGCAAGTTAGACGCTTTTGACATTAATAATAGCAAACAAGAATTAATTACAATAGGTAAGAATGTACAGATAAACGATAACGTCCATATAGCTGGTATAGAAAAAATAGAGATTCATGATAATGTATTAATTGCTAGTAAAGTTTTTATCACAGACCATAATCATGGTAAATATTCTGGGGAAAATGCAGACTCCCCACTATCTATTCCAAAAGAGAGGCCTTTACATTCTGCTCCAGTTATTATAGAAAAAAATGTTTGGATAGGGGAATTCGTGTCAATTTTACCTGGGGTAACTATTGGAGAGGGATCTATTGTAGGAACAATGTCAGTAGTTAATAAAAATGTTCCTCCCTACTGTATAGTAGTCGGGTCGCCTGCACGTGTTGTAAAAAGATTTAATTTCGAAAAAAATACATGGATATCTAGTAAATATGATTAATTTATCAATCGTCTTATATAACACCTCGGAAGAAGATATTCAAAATATATTCAGATCACTGGAAGTAGTAAAATCTCCATATAAATTATATATAATAGATAATTCTCCGACTGATAAGTTATTGTCTTTTTTTAAAGACAAAATAACCGTCGAATACATACACAATCCTTCTAATCCAGGTTTCGGCGCATCCCACAATATTGCTCTAAAGAGAACCCTAATTGATAATATTCCTCATCATTTTGTCATTAATCCTGATGTCTACTTTAAACAAGACGTTATAACAGAGATGGTGGAATACATGAGTGCCGACTCAGATATTGGTATGATGATGCCACAGATTTTAAATTTAGACGGTACAGTTCAGCATCTTCCTAAGTTACTTCCATCACCTCTAAGCATAGTTCTTAGAAAGATAAAACAGCCTATGTTTCTTTATCAGCCATTTATTGAGAGGTATGAATTGAGAAATGTGCCAAATGAACAAGTATACGTAGCGCCAATATTGTCTGGATGCTTTACCTTGTTTAGTGCAAACGCATTAAGAGAGATTGGTTTATATGATGACCGTTTCTTTATGTATTTTGAAGATTGGGATATTTCTCGAAGAATGAATGAGAGATTTAAGACCGTTTATTTTCCAAAAGTTTCCATTTACCATGGTTATGAATCTGGTGCAAACAAAAATAAGAAGTTATTTAAGATTTTTGTGAATTCTGCAAAAGCTTATTTTAAAAAATGGGGCTGGTTTTTTGATAGAGATAGGGGAAAAATAAATAAAATTACCTTAAATCAATTCAGATGAAAAGCATTTCATTTTTTCTAAGTCTATTTCTAGCGAGTTTATTCGTGAACGCGCAAACCTTTTCTTTAAAAAAACTAGGCACAGCTACTGTTGATCAATATCTAAACAAAGCGCAATTTAATGATGACTATAATGGTTATGTGAAACAAGCATACGCTGCATCTAAAAATCTACCTGCAAATTTTCAAACAGATAGTTTGTTAGATTGTACAACTTATCTTCAAGATGCCTTAAATAAGCACGACATTGTCTTGCTCCCTAACAATTCGCTAAAAATAAGCGATAAGGGTTTGGCGCTGCACAGTAATCAAGTTCTTTTGTTTCAGCCCAATTCTAAATTAGTTTTAATACCAACGGCTAAGAACAGTTACAATATGTTGCAGGTTTATGGCGTGAGTAACATTAAGGTTTTTTATGCCAATTTAGAGGGTGATCGGGATAAGCACATGGGGAAAACTGGTCAATGGGGTTTTGGGATAGGAATTAAAGGGTCTGACCAGGTAAAAATTTATTCACCTTATATAAAAAACACTTGGGGAGATGGAATATATTTGGGCCAGACAGGGAAAAAGCCGTCGACTAATATAGACATAAATAATGCAGTTATTGACAATGTTAGAAGGAACGGAATTTCTATAACATCAGCTAAAAACGTAAATATCCTTAATAGTTATATCTCAAATACCAATGGCAATAGCCCCCAGAGTGGGATTGACATCGAGCCTAATAATATTATTGATGACGTCGATAATGTTACTATTAAAAATTTAACCACGTTTAATAATAAGTGGGCTGGAATACTTTTAGTATTCGAGCAATTCAAAGCTACTCAAGAAAAAACTATTTCAATAAATATTTTAGGTCATACTGATACTTATTCTACCTATGGAATAGCTTTTCACGGCTTTAAAAATGATAAGACCACATCTAATCTCGGAGGCCAAATTAATGTACAGAATACAAATTATAGCAAGAATAAAGATAAGTTCTTTTTCTATAAGACAAATTTATCACAATTAAATTTGAATACTACAGATTCAATGATGAAGTCTACGTTTAATAAATTCAAGATTAAATTAAAGTAGTTATCGGAGCCATTGGGTTTTCTCATTCATCTTTATAAAACATTTGAATATTATACAGAAATATTAAATAGAGACTAAACATGACAGAAAACCCAAATTTAATTAGCGGAGGAAATCATACGGATGAAAGAGGAACAATCACTTTCCTGAACGATTTTGACATGAGCCAAGTAAAGCGGTTTTACACGATTCAAAACAGAGACATTTCTGTAGTTAGGGCTTGGCGCGCGCATAAAATAGAACAGCGTTGGTTTTATGTAGATCAAGGAGAGTTTGAAATAAAACTGGTAAAAATAAACGATTGGATTAAGCCAGATCCATCGACTACGCTACAGACGTTTAAATTATCTGCAACCTCCGTGCAGGTGCTTCACATTCCTGCAGGATATGGGAGTTCCATACAAGCAACTCAAGAGAATTCGAAGTTAATTGTCTTTGCAGATTATGGCCTGGAACATGCGAAATTAGACGATTACTTATATACTAGCGATTATTTTAGTTCACAATAGCAAAAATTGAATAATTTGTGCAATTAGATAATATGTTGAAGGTCAATTAAAAAAATCAAAATTAAGGAGCAGGAATGAAAATAATTTTAACAGGCGCAAGTGGATTTGTAGGGTCGAGTTTAACTTCATTTTTTAAGGATAAGCCAGAAATTAATATGATGCCTTTGAGTATTAGAACACCCTTGGCTGCAGATGCACTTAAAGGTGCAGATTGCGTGATACATTTGGCAGGAAAGGCACATGACCTAAAGAGATCATCAAATCCTGCTGAATATTATACCGTAAACTTCGAGCTTACAAAAAACTTATTTGACGCCTTCATTAAGTCTGATGCTAAAAAGTTTATTTTTATGAGCTCTGTTAAAGCTGCGGCAGATGCTGTAGATGGCGTGCTAACGGAAAAAACCTTGCCAAACCCCCAAACAGACTATGGAAAGTCTAAATTAATGGCCGAAGAATATATTCAAAAACAAGAGTTGCCGGAAGGGAAATCCTATTATATTTTGCGTCCATGTATGATTCATGGACCTGGCAATAAAGGGAACTTAAATTTATTGTATGGCTTTGTTAAAAAAGGTTTGCCGTATCCATTAGCGGCTTTCGAAAACCGCCGGTCGTTTCTTAGTATAGAAAATTTGTGTTCTGTAATCGAAAAATTAATGACGAGTACCATGGCGTCAGATGTTTTCCAGGTTGCTGATGATGACGCTTTATCTACCAATGATGTTGTGGGCATATTGGCCGATTCGCTTGGTAAAAAACCTAGGCTCATGGCTATCCCAGCACCCCTAATAGAAAGTGTAGCAAAATTGGGAGATGTATTGAGGTTGCCCATTAACACAGAACGCTTAAATAAGCTGACGGAAAATTACGTGGTAAGTAATGAAAAGATAAAATCGCTATTGGGCATAGCATTTCCGTTAACGAGTAGACAAGGCTTAGAAATTACCGCCCGTTCATTTGCCAAGAATTATAGAAATTTAGTTAAATAGGTCGGCGTTAAGATAAGTTTTTTTATTTTCGCAAATTATCAAACCGGGTCATGTCGAAACTATACATTCTCTTATCAATTGCCGTGTTATTTTGTTTAGAGAGGATCTATTTCAAAATTGCGAATCACTATAACATTATAGACAAGCCAAACCATAGGAGTTCTCATTCAAACGTCACCATTCGTGGCGGCGGGGTAATCTTCAGCTTGGCAGCACTGCTGTTTTTCTTGGTGTTTGGGTTTCAATACCCATACTTTATTGTTGGATTGTTGCTTATCTCTGTCATTAGCTTTATTGATGACGTGGTGACTTTAAACAACAAAATTAGATTGGGCGTTCATTTAATAGCTGTTGGATTACTTTTTTTTCAATGGGGCTTATTCGGTCTCGCTTGGTATTGGATACCTGTAGCAGCAATTTTCGTTATCGGTACCATCAATGCGTATAACTTTATGGATGGCATTAATGGAATTACCGGTGGCTATAGTTTTGCGGCAATTGCCAGCTTATTCTACATTAATGAAGAAATTGTTGCCTTTACCTCTTCTGAGTTACTTATTATCGTAGGTCTTTCTCTTTTGGTATTTAATTTTTTCAACTTCCGAAAACGTGCAAAGTGTTTTGCCGGCGATGTTGGTAGCGTAAGTATTGCCTTTATCCTTGTTTTTTTTATAGGGCAACTTATTTTAGCCACGGGTAATTTCTCCTACATTTTATTGTTATTGGTGTATGGCCTTGATGCCGTGTTTACAATAGGTTTTAGAGTACTTAGAAAAGAAAATATTTTTGAGGCGCACAGAAGCCATTTTTATCAATATCTGGCCAACCAAAAAAAATGGTCACATCTAGTTATTTCGTTGCTTTATGTAGTTTTGCAACTTTTTGCAAATGCGGTGCTGTTGTTTGTTGCAAAAGATTCTGCATTAATCGCCATTTCGCTTACAGTTTTTAGCGCCATTTGTTTCTTGCTTGTTCGGTTCTACGTAGAAGGGAAAGGGGTACTTTTGAAAAACAAAGCTGACTTCTGATAACTGAACTCCCTTTTAAAACCACCCCTGGCCCCTCCTTGTAGGTAAGGAGGGGAGATGATTTACGAGCCTAGCATAGGGCTACAAATAACTGATCCTGGCCTCTGCCAACACTCGTCATTTCGACGTTAGGAGAAATCTCACTCGATATGAACGGAGATAGTTGTGAAACTTCTCGTTGCACTTGACGTGATGATTTACTTTTGAACAATAAATGTCTGATTGCTGATTACTGAACTCCCTTTTAAAACCACCCCCAACCCCCAATGACATTAACTTAAGAAAAAACTAACAAAATGATTGTCATCCTGAGCCCGTCGAAGGATAATCATTTTGTAGGTTTTTGATTATTGGGAGGTCTTCGACTACTTGTCCCGACCGTTCGGAAAGCGCTACGATCAACCATAAAAAGGGGTTAGAAAAAAAGGGGTTTGCAAAAATAAATGGATTGTCATCCTGAGCCTGTCGAAGGACAATCAAAAGATTCTGCAACGTTTATATTACTTGTGCCCGACTAGATATCTAGTAGAAGCCGATTTCCCAATTACGCGTTTCGACAAGCTCAACGTGACAATCTGTGAGAGAGAAATCTAGGTAACTGGTTGGGTTTAGTTGTGAGGCCTCTTCCCGAAGAAGGCGAGCAGGTAAAACTAGCACTGCACGCAGTCTTTACTCCTTGTTCTTTGTTCCTTTTCTCATTAAATGTCTGATTGCTGATTTCTGACTACTGATATCCAACCTCCCAATTACGCGTTTCGACTGGCTCAACGTGACAAATTGAGGTAGAGAACTCTTATTTTTAGACGCCTTCGCTATGCGACGTTGCAATTTACTTTTAAAAAACAAGTGTCTGAATACTGACTTCTGGCAACTGATTGCTTTTTTACTGCCCCTTTCCTCAAAAAGATTAAGGTTTGAGCGACACATCCAAAGCCATAAAGAATACTGACGCAATTTTCCGGAAACTTAGTTTTGGTTTTTTATCTTTGCGCTGCATGAAAAAAAATTTGGTTATTGCAATAGATGGCTACTCTTCTTGTGGAAAGAGTACGGTGGCAAAAGCGTTGGCAAAACATCTTAACTTCATTTACATAGATAGTGGTGCTATGTATAGGGCAGTAACACTATTTTTTATAAATAATAAAGTAGATACCGCACATGACAAACAAATTGCAGAGGCTTTGCAGCAAATCGAATTAAATTTCCATGCCAGAGACTATCAATCTCACATTACCTTAAACGGTAAAGAAGTATCGGATGAGATTCGATTAATGCCAGTTTCTGAAAAAGTAAGCGACGTTTCTGCGCTAAAACTTGTCCGCCACGAGATGGTTAAACAACAGCAAAGGATGGGTACATTTAAAAACATTGTAATGGACGGAAGAGACATAGGCACAGCCGTTTTCCCTGATGCACCGGTTAAGTTTTTTATGACCGCCGACCCAAATATAAGGGCTGAGCGCCGATTTAGAGAGCTCGAAAATAAGAGGGGGAATCTGGTTACGTTAGAAGAAGTGTTCGAAAACTTAGCCCATAGAGATTATGCAGATACCACGAGAAAGGAAAGCCCGTTGACGAGGGCAGAAGATGCCATTATCTTAGACAATACAAACCTTACAGAGGCAGAACAACTTACTTTTGCGCTAGATAAAGTAATGCCTTTTCTTAGTGCTTTAAAAGACAGCTTATTATAAGGATACAATAGACTTAATTAGCAAAAAATATTCCGTGATTGCGAGGCAAGCCTGTCTCGACACTTCGGGAAAGCAACCTCAGCCACTAGGAGCAGCTGGATTGTCGTTCTTGATTTTTTTAAGCGATATATTTCCGACCTCCGCCCCCAAATCTCAATCTTCTCAATTACGCATTTCGACTACTTGTCCCGACCGTTCGGGAGGCTCAACGGTCAACAATGAAAAAGGGGTTGGCAAAAAAGGGGTTGTCATCCTGAGCATGTCGAAGGACAATCAAATGATTCTGCAACGTTTTCTATTACTTGTACCCGAAGCTAGAATCTAGTAGAAGCAGATATAGAAGGAAAGGCCCTGAAACGAGTCCAGGGTGAATTCGGGGTTTGGGTGATGATTTTCTTCTGAAACACGAGTGACTGATTTCCGACCTCCGATTTCCGAACTCCATCTTCCCAATTACGCGTTTCGACTACTTGTCCCGACCGTGCGGGAGGCTCAACGTGACAATCTGCGGAAGGGAAACCTTAGTTATTAGGCCCATTTGCGGCACTCAGCGTTGCGATTTACTTTTAAAAAACAAGTGTCTGATTGCTGACTTCTGATTGCCGATTGCCCAAATCTCTACATCCAAGTGTTTTTTCTTTTGCTCTTAAGCGTTAGGGATTGCCGCATAAAGCCCACAGCGAGGAACGAGCGAGGACTTGGAGCAGAAAGCCCGCCCCGAGCCTAGGCCAAAAGCGCTGCCGAGGGGAACGCCCAAATGCCAAATAATAGGATTTGGAATAGCGTGCTTTAAACCGGCCGATTGTGGAATAAAAATTAAATGTGGAAAAAATTAAATTCCTTTTTTAAATACCAAAAAAAATCCCTAATATTGCAATCCGAATTTCGGGGTAAAGAAGTTTGGTTTAATAGCTTAAAAATCATGGATTTAGTAAAATTTGTTGAAGAGCAGGAGATTGCAAAAAAAGATTTTCCTTTTTTCAAATCTGGAGATACAGTGAGCGTACACTATAAAATTCGCGAAGGTAACAAAGAACGTATTCAGGTTTACCAAGGTGTGGTGTTGCAACGCAATAGTGTTGGCGCAAACGAAACTTTTACCGTGCGCAAAATGAGTAACGGCATTGGTGTTGAGCGTATTTTTCCAGTAAACTCGCCTAACATAGATAAAATAGAGGTAAACAGCCACGGCAAGGTGCGTAGAGCAAAATTGTTCTATTTACGTGCACTAACCGGTAAAGCTGCCCGCATTAAGTCGTTAAGAAAATAAATTTTCTTAAAAAAGACATAGCCTTCACGATTGGTTTCGTGGAGGTTTTTTTGTTAATTTGATTTTCTTATGCTAAACACCCCTTTCTTTGAGCAGGTTTTTTGGGGCAACCCAATAAGGAACTATTGTTTCTTTTTGCTTTTCTTGTTTGTGGGGCTCGTATTTAGGAAACTTATTTCTAAACTTTTAGGAAAACTGCTCGTTAAACTGTTCAGGAATTTCGCTGCACAATCTCATGACGCTGCGTTTATTGCGCTACTGCTAAAACCGTTGCAGCTCTTTTTACTTTTGACAACGCTGTATTTTGCCGCAAACCAGCTTAGTTACCCCTTAAACCAGGTGCTCTTTCAGCACCATAAATTGCTTGGCAAAACAAACCTGGCCATACCTATTACCATTGGCGACGGTTTGGATAAAATCTTCTTATTCTTGATCATTATTTCCATTTTTTGGATCATTCTCAGGATCATCGATTTTATCTCTCATGTTTTTTTATACAAAGCAACCTTCAAAGAAAGCAAGACAGAAAGCCAACTTATTCCGTTTTTAAAAGAGCTTTTTAAAGCCCTGATTATATTTGTGGCCTTCTTTACCCTATTGGGCTATGTTTTCGAAGTGAACGTGCTTACGCTGATTACGGGATTGGGCATTGGAGGTATAGCCATTGCGCTGGCAGCAAAGGAAAGCTTAGAAAACCTGCTCGGCTCGTTTACCATTTTTCTTGATAAACCTTTTATAGTAGGTGATTATGTTAAGGTTGATAATGTAGAAGGCGTGATAGAGAAAGTTGGTTTTAGGAGTACTTGGATTAGAACGGTCGACAAAACCATGGTTACCATCCCCAACAAGGGAATGATTGACGGCGTACTGGAAAACATGAGCTTGCGCAACATTAGGCGGGTTAAGTTTACGGTTGGAGTTACGTATGAAACGCCAAAAGAACAGGTAGAAAAAATTGTAGAGAAAATAAAAGCATTTCTTTTAGACCATACAGATACCAACAACGATGGGATTGTTTATTTTGATGGCTTTGGCGCTTCTTCTTTGGATATTGTAATTATCTACTACATTACCGAGCTAGATCTTGCCAAGTATGTATTGATAAAGCAAGAAATAAACTTCAAGATTATGGATACTGTTTTGGGCAATAATTCTGATTTCGCTTACCCAACGCAGCGCTTGATCACTACTACACCAAATCCAATTGCAGATAGCGAAGAGCCGATTTGAGATATGAGACGTGAGTGATGAGATTTGAGATGTCGGGCAATACGCCTTCCTGCCTGTGAGACCTTTCGCTGCGCTCAAGGTGACGATTTGTGGAGGAAGCCAGATCCTAGCGAGATGGCTCTGCAAGTACTAGATAGGAAAATTTAGTATTGTAACAAGAATAGCTGATTGCTGAGAACTGACTTCTGAATGCTCTGAAAATGTCCGACCACCGACTTCTGATCTCCGACTTCTTTTTTGTTCCTTAATCCTTGCTCCTTTCAACCACCCCAACCCCTCTCAAAGAAAGGGAGTGCACTCAGAGAATGGCTTAGTGTTTCTCCTCGAATGTCTGATTTCTTACCGCTGGTTTCTGACTGCTATTAAATTACGACGCTTACCCAGCTTTTCTCAGTAAAATGTCCGATTGCTCATCTCCGACCTCCGATTTCCCTTTTCCTTGTAACAAATTCCATTAACTTCGCTCTAAATTAGGTAAATGAAAAAGTTTAAAAGCTTTCCGATTGAACTTGCTTTTTGGGTGGTGGCTTTGGTCTCTTTGGCTTTTAGCGACCCTAATGCGCACGCTTTTACGCTTTGTCCATTGGCAAACCTGGGCTTAGAAGCTTGGTGCCCGGGCTGCGGTTTGGGAAGGTCCATCAGCTACTTATTTCACGGATCGTTCACCCAATCCTTTCAGCAACATTGGTTTGGATTGCCAGCCTTGCTGATTATTTTATACCGAATTGCCCAACTTTTAAAAAAGAAAAAAGATTATACAGATTTAACACAAATAGCAAATTAACCATGGATATATTTCAATCGCCATTAATGTCGTTACCAGGTATAACGCCAGATGAATACGCTTACCTTCAACAAGCTACAGCAGGCTTAACCGATCAGCAGTTGCGCAATTTTTTAATGGTTTACAGCAGCAAGCGGAAAAACCCGTCAGACATGCTCATCTTTTGCTTGATCGGCTTGTTTATCGTCCCAGGCCTTCAAAGATTTATCATCGGCCAAATTGGAATGGGCATCCTTTACCTCTTTACCATAGGCTTATGTTTTATAGGGTCCATTATTGATATTGTGAATCACAAAACGTTAGCTTTTGAGCATAACCAGAAGATGGTTTTTGAAAGTTTGCAAATGGTGCGCATGGGCGGATTTCAACAGCCGACGCAATAACTTTCGGTTATGAATTTTATAAGTCTTTTTCGAGGCAATTTGGCTGTGCGCTGTGCAGCTGTGCTAGAATTTGATAAAATTCCCTAATTTTATCAAATGAGGTTATCAGAATTAATTGGGTATTTAGAGGCTATTGCGCCACTAAGCTACCAAGAAGATTACGACAATGCTGGGCTTATTGTGGGCGATTATGCCATGGAAGTTAACGCCGCTTTGGTTGCCTTAGATTGTATTGAGAGCGTTGTAGACGAAGCAATTGCCACTGGCTGCGATTTGATTATCACCCATCACCCTATTGTGTTTAAAGGCTTAAAAAAACTGAATGGAAAAAACTATGTAGAGCGAGTTGTGTTAAAAGCCATTAAACACAACATTGCGCTTTATGCCATCCACACCAATTTAGATAGCGTGCACAATGGTGTAAATGCCAAAATATGCGAACGTTTGGGTTTAACTGGAACAAAAATTCTTCGGCCGAAAGGCAACATTTTAAAAAAGCTTGTTACATTTTGTCCCGTTAAACAGGCAGAGCAATTAAGGCAAGCGTTGTTTTATGCAGGGGCTGGAAATATTGGCAATTATAGCGAAGCGAGTTTCAACGTTTCTGGTATGGGAACATTTAAGGGGAATGAGCATTCGAACCCCGTTGTTGGTGAGCGTGGCATACAAGAGCAGACAGAGGAGTTAAGGATAGAAATTATTTTTCCGGCACAACAAGAAAGAAAGATTTTATTGGCCCTATTTGAAAATCATCCTTACGAGGAGGTTGCATACGATATTTACAAATTAGAAAACGCGCATCAAGAAGTTGGTGCAGGGATGTTGGGATGGTTGGAAGAGCCTATGGAAGGCAGAGATTTTTTAGAAATGCTAAAGTATGAGATGCAGGCAAAAGTAGTGAGGCACACCGAAATCCTTCCAAAAAAAATTAGAAAGGTTGCGGTTTGCGGCGGTTCTGGCAGTTTTTTATTAAAAGACGCCATTGCAGCGGGAGCGGACGCATTTGTTACGGCAGATTTTAAGTACCATGAATTTTTCGACGCCGATCAAAAACTAGTCATCGCAGACATTGGGCACTTTGAAACAGAACATTTTACGCCGCATTTATTGGTAGATATTATTAAGAAAAAATTTGCTAACTTTGCAATCCGTTTAACGGAGCAAAACACGAACCCAATAAATTACTTGTTTTAATGGAACAAACCGTAGAACAAAAGCTAAAGGCTTTATACGAATTACAGAACATCCACACAAAAATTGATAAAATACGCCAGGTTAGAGGCGAACTGCCCATGGAAGTTGCCGATTTAGAGGACGACGTACATGGATTGGAGACACGTATCCAAAAAATTAAGGGAGAGTTAGATGATTTAGATGACTCGATTGTGATGCGCAAAAATGCCATCAAAGATTCGCAGGCTGCAATTAAGCGCTACGATACCCAGTTAAAGGAAGTAAAAAACAACCGTGAATACGATGCGTTGACCAAGGAAATCGAAATTCAAGGGTTGGACATTCAGGTTGCTGAGAAGAAAATAAAAGAGTTTGGTTTCGATATCGCATCGAAAAACGAAGGTTATGAAGCAGCAGAAGCACAGTTGGAAAGCCGCAAAAAAGACCTCGAAATTAAAAAAGGCGAGCTTGAACTAATTACCTCTGAAACCGAAAAAGAAGAATCGGGATTACAGAAAAAAGCAGAGAAAGCAGAAAAAGGGATTGAAGAGCGCTTGTTGATAGCTTACAACCGGTTGCGCAGAAATTCGATAAACGGACTTGCCGTGGTAACCATAGACAGAGATGCTTGTTCTGGTTGCTTTAACCAAATTCCACCACAAAGACAATTAGACATCCGTCAACGCAAAAAAGTAATCGTTTGCGAGCATTGCGGTCGTATTTTGGTTGATGAGGCTTTAACAGTAGAAGTAGTAGAAGGCTAAACACTAAAGCAGAAATTAAAACGGCCTTGCTGAAAAGCGAGGCCTTTTTGCGTTACGAAAATTAACGCGCAGGTTTTTCGTTATTAAGATGAGGTAAATTATTACAACCCCGAGTTCAATTATTGATATTCGTTTGTATAAAGGCTGAAAGAAAAACACACAATGCTTAAAACCTATATTACAGATTATTTGTGATAATTAATGGATTCTATATAAGTATGGTTATGCTGCTTTTGAAATTGCTTCGAGCCTCGCAACGACCGCAGCCCGTGATGGTATTGCGAGTTTAAGAATTTGGAAAAATTTACAAAAAGAAAATGGGAAGAAAGGCGTTAGATATTAGGTTTTGGGCAATCGCGAAGCTAGCTTGTATTCGGTATTCGGTATTCGCTATAGCCAACCGGTGGGATTGGCCTAGCAGCAGTTTGGAGGAAAAAAAGCCTAAAGCTGCTTTGCAGAAACCTGAGACTTTGCAGCTCCGAAGAGGGTTCGCAGCCGTGCGGGAGATGGTGAGAGAAGAGAATGGCATCGAATCGTCGATATTAAACAGCTTGGCAAATTCTTACCCAAAGGGGTGCAAGCCTTGGTTTTTTGTAAACTTTTTTATCAAGAAAAAAGTTTACAGCCAGTGCGGCTAGCACAGCGTGGGTCAGCGGCTGGGAAATTATATATATTATTGATTACAAGTAGCTTACTTAAATATGTGATTGCTAGAAGAAACTATTAGGCAATTCTTTTAGCAGCAGTTTTTTAGGGTTTTTTATTATTGGGTTCAAATTATTAAGATGCTGCACGAACAAGACCTTTACGTTTTATGAAAAAAGTTCTCCTATTGATTGGAATAAGTTTGTTGCCTATTTTTTGTTTGGCAAACTTCGACTTTAACGAAAATTGTTTAGAAGCATACAACAGCATTTTTCAGCTGAAGCTAAACAATGCGAGGGCGTACCTAAATACAGAAAGGAAACTTCGCCCAAACAATGCAATTATTCCGCTTTTAGAAAATTATATAGACTATTTTTCTTTGCTTACCACAGAAAGCAAGGCGCAGTTTGAGAAACTTAAAAACAATAAGTCCTCGCGTTTGGCTAAGATTGGCAATGATGATAAAAACTCTCCCTATTACTTATATGCCCAAGCCGAGATAAACTTACAATGGGCGCTTATTAGGGCGCGGTATGGCGAGTATTTTGCCTCGGCGTTAGAAATTAGAAAGGCGAGGGCACAGCTTTTAGAAAACAATCAAAAATTTCCAGACTTTGTGCTTAATCAGAAAGGCTTGGGGCTGATAGATGCCGTATTGGGAAGTTTACCTGAGGGCACATTAAAAAGTGCGTTAAATACTTTCGGCGTTAAGGGCAACTTAAAGGAAGGATTAAATAAGTTAAACCGACTGGCTTCGAGTTTGTCGGGCACAGACTATCGTTCTTTCTATCCAGAGGTTGTTTTTTATTATTCGTACGTACTTTCTGACGTGGCACATAGCCCTGCTGCCTTTTCAAAAACAATATCGCTTTGCAAAAACATCAGCGATAGCAGTTTGTTAAAGGCTTACCTACAAAGTTATGTTTCGGTGCGTAGTGGCCATACAGATGAGGCTATTCAAATCTTAAAAAACAGACCTACTGGCCCACTCTATCAACCTTTCGCCTACCTCAGTTATTTGGAGGGGGTTGCTTATTTAAATCAACTTAATCTTTCTGCCGCCCAAGCGGAGTTTACTCGTTTTTTGCAAATAAATAAAGGGGTAAATTATATAAAGGATACCTATTTGCACCTCGCTTGGATAGAACTACTTAACAACAATGTGGAGGGCTATAAAGTCCTAGCGGCAAAAGGCATTTCTAAGGGATTTACCTATCAGGAAAAAGATAAGCAGGCACAAAAAGAAGCGGCCTATCCCGCTGCTTCAGCGGTGTTAATTAAAGCTAGGTTGTTGTTTGATGGAGGTTATTTCGATAAGGCCTTATCTACATTGAATGCAACAACATCGAGCGCTTTTGGCACAGACAAAGATAGAACGGAATATTATTACCGGTTGGGAAGGGTTTATGAAAAGCTAGAAAAAGATAATCTTGCGCTAGAGAATTATCAAAATGCCGTTAAGTTCGGAGCTAATTTGTCATACTATTTCGCAGCAAATGCCGCTTTGCAAATGGGGAACATTTACCAATCGAAAAACAATAGGCCGCAAGCCGCAAAAGCGTATAAGATGGCGCTCGACATGAAAAGCCACGATTATCAAAACAGCATAGACAGCGAAGCAAAAGCTGGTTTAGCGCGCGTTTCGGGCTAGCTTAAAATTTGTAAACAATTGCGTTAATGTGCATCCCAGCCCCTACAGAAGTAAAGATGGCCACATCGCCAGGTTTTACTTTATAGCCATCAACTTTGTTGTGTAATACTAAATCTAACAAGGTTGGTATCGTGGCTACAGAGCTATTTCCAAGCCAAGAAATGGTCATTGGAACCAAATTTTTTGGCACCTCATTTCTGTCATACAGCTTAAACAAGCGCTTCATTATGGCTGCGTCCATTTTTCCGTTAGCCTGATGAACAAAGACAATGTTAACGTCGTCTACCATTAAATTGGCTTTATCTAATGCTTTCTTAATTACTTGAGGCACCTGTACCACCGCAAATTCATAAAGCTTGCGGCCGTTCATTTTTAAATAGGCGTTTCCGCTATCGTCTGCAGGGTTTGCGCTTTTATTCATCACGAGCAAATGGCCATGATTGAGGGCATGCGTTTCAGTTTTATGTGAGATGATGCCTTTCCTTATTTCATTTTCTTGGCCTTCGAAAATCGCGGCTCCCGCTCCATCTGCAAAGATCATGCTGTCTCTATCGTGCGGATCTACCATTCTGCTCAATGTTTCAGCTCCGATAACCAATACGCGCTTCGCATCGCCACTTTTGATCAAATAATCTGCTTGGATTGAACCTTGAACCCATCCTGGGCAACCAAAAATCAAGTCGAATGCAACACAGTCTGGATTTTCAATGCCTAGCTGTTGTTTCACTTTTGCAGCAAGGGCCGGCAACATGTCAATGCGGTTGCTATTGAGGTGGACATCGCCAAAGTTGTGGCAAAAAATAATGTAGTCTAGGCTTTCTTTGTCAATCGATGCGCTATCTATCGCTTTTTGCGCAGCGATGCATCCAATTTCATTGTTCAGTTGATCATCTTCTATATACCTACGTTCTTCTATTTCGGTGATTTCAGAAAATTTTTCAACAATGTCTTTATTCTCTTTGGCTATCTTTTCGCCGTTTTCGAAAAAACTGTGTTTTAAAAATGCTTTACCAGATACAATGCGCTCTGGAATATAGCTGCCTGTTCCTATTAGTACAGTGTTGATCATTCTTTAAAAATTAAAAACCGTAAACCAAAACGGTATTGGGTATAAAAATAGCGTTTATATTTTATAAATGGAAATAATTGAGATTTCTTGGCTTGTGTTTTAGTTAGGGTTGATGACTTATGAAGGAAACATATAGCTATGGTAGAAGTCGTGCCGCTCTATCAGAATACCTAAATAGGACGCCACAATAGTTTTAAAAACACCTGTTTTAAGAACGGCTGACTCATTTTTATTTAGTTATCTGGTTTCTCTAAGATATAAAAATATTCGGCATCCTAAGCAAACTGATTTTTTTGATTTTCTACTTTTCGTTTTTAAGCCTCGGCTCGTTAAGTTTTACCAATCTTTCCTTTTTCTGCCTGTTTCTAAAAACCATATTTAAAACCTCTACTCCTACAGAAAAGGCCATGCCAAAATAGATGTAGTTTTTTAAATGCATGTCGTGCGCGGCGGCAGCATCCCAGCCTTCTATTACAAGGCTTAAGCCAATCATCACCAAAAAAGACAACGCCAACATTTTTAAAGTAGGATGTTTGTGTATAAAAGCGGAGATTCTTGGACTAAAGGTAAACATAATAAACATGGCGATAATAACGGCAACAATCATTACCTCCAGGTGTTTAGCCGTGCCGCCTGCGGTTATTATGCTATCGAAAGAAAAGACGGCATCTATCAACATAATTTGAATAATTGCTTGTCCAAAGCCTAATGGTTTGTTTGTATCTCCTGCGGCAGATGGATCTTCTCCTTCGAGTTTGTGGTGAATTTCCATAACCGATTTGTAAATGAGGAACAAACCGCCCAATAACATAACGATGCTTGCCAGATCAAAACCTTTTCCAAACCAAGCTTCTGGAATGATGTAATTTCCTTTTTGAGAAAGTAGCCAACTGAGGCCAAATAACATGAGGCAACGAGAGGCGATACCGGTTATCATCCAGATCAGACGCCCTTTCTTTTGCGATTCTTTGTGAATTCTGTTTAGGATCAGGCTTACAAAAATAACGTTGTCTATTCCTAAAACTACTTCCAATACTGTTAAAACCAATAACGATGTCCAAGCTTCTGGGCTGGTTAACAATTCTACCATAAATGCTCTATCTGATAGGGCGAATATATGAAAATGATTTCCCTAATTCCCCTCCCATTCCTTATAAAATTGGTCTAAAAAATTAAGCATAAATTGATGGCGCTCTGTTGCAAGAACTTTGCCAGCTTCGGTTTTCATCCCATCTTTTAATAGTAAAAGCTTTTCGTAAAAGTGGTTTATGGTTGGCGCGGTCGTATTTTTGTAACTGTCTTTTGTATGGTTTAATTCCGGTGGTATGTCTGGGTTATAAAGTAGTCTATTCTTAAAGCCTCCGTAAGTAAAGGCCCTGGCTATTCCAATGGCGCCAATGGCATCCAGTCTATCGGCATCTTGTACTACATCCATTTCTTTTGACGAAAACGGAGTTGTATCAAAGCTGTTTTTGAAAGACATGTGTTGGATAATTTTGACCACATGGTCGATAATTTTGGGAGAAACCTCTATGGATGTAAGAAACACTTTTGCCACCTCTGGCCCAAGTTTCTCATCTCCTCCATGAAATTTAGAATCAGCAATATCGTGCAATAATGCCGCAAAAGATACCACAGCCGCATCAGCAGCGGCTGTTTTATTAATGTTAAGAGCCGTTTTGTAAACTCTTTCTACATGAAACCAATCGTGTCCGGCTTCGGCAGTTTTTAAGGTTTGTTTTACAAATTTTATAGTTTCTGCAACTTCCTTGTCCATAGATCATTTTTCCTCAAAAGTAGCAGAAAAATGCTTAAGGCATAAATGCTGATTCGGTTTTTATGCCTTAAGCCAAACTATTATTTTCTGCAATATGTTTAATCAAGTCGTGTTCATCTAGGGAAATTAGCAATTTTGCCTCTAGCCCTAAAATACCCGATATTTTGAAAAGTCTATCTACTGTTAGTTTACTGTAGCCAAGTTCTAATTTGCTGTACGCATTTTGCGAAATTTTTAGCTTGGCGGCTAAATAATCTTGGGTATAACCTTTATACTCCCTAATTTTTCTGATGTTGCTCGCCACGTTTTCAATCGGGCTGGCCAAAATAGTTTCCATAGCTGTGTGTTGTTAAGCTCTTTAGCTACATTTACGGAATTTTTAGCCATTAGGTTTTAATTTGTAGAAAATGGCAGCCTTCTACGGTACACAAACTGATAGGTCTAATAAATGCAACTTTTAATTATCTTGGTTTAAGTGCCTTGGCGCGCGTTTTTCAGGGTCTCTTTTAGAACCGTCGTAAAGCTCGTACTCTAACAACCTGCAGTCTAGTTTTCCATTGTAAAACTCAATTTTTCTTTGAGCTTTTAAACCTATTCTTTTTGCTAGATCTGGGTTTCCGGTAAATATGTAGCCGAAATAGCCTTTACAATCTTTCTTTAAAAAATCTCCTATTCGAGCGTAAGTTAATTCTAACTGGGAATGTGCGCCCAATCGCTCTCCATATTCTGGGTTAAAAACTATAACCCCTTTTTCTGTGTCTGGCACTACTGTTTTTTCAAAATCGCAGACTTGGAAATCGATCAAGGTGTCAACTCCAGCTGTTTTAGCATTACGAATACTTACATCAACAGCATCTTGAGACATGTCTGACGCGATAATTTTTAGATTAGGTTTTTTCACCACCTGGTCTTTCAAATTTCTTCGTTCTGCAAAAAACTCTTGTTCATCGTAACCCATAATGTGCATAAAGGCATAATTCATGCGGAACAAACCCGGCGCCCTATTTGTGGCGATAAGGGCAGCTTCGATTGCAAGAGTTCCCGAACCACACATCGGGTTTATAAATGAGGTATCCTTGTTCCAAGACGTGGAATATATTACGCCTGCAGCCAGTGCTTCTAACATAGGCGCTTTACCAGGTATTTTCCTATAGCCATGTTTAGCCAAAGTTTCTCCAGAAGTGTCTACAAAAATGGTGGCCTCGGCATCTTTCCAGTACAAGTGAACAACGGCTTTATTAGCATCTGAACCTGAATTTGGCCGCATTCCCTTTTTTTCTTTTATGCGATCTACAATGGCATCTTTTACCTTTAGATTGGCAAAAAGAGGCGTGGTAATGTTTGGGTTGTCTACATTTGAAGTTACTGAAAAGTAACCAGAAAAATCTATCAACTCTTCCCAAGCAATTTGGCTTACTTCGCTGTAAAGGTCATCTGGAGTTATGGCCTTAAAATCTTTAATTGCGTATAGAATTTGGCTGGCACAACGTAAGTTTAGGTTTAACTTTATACACTCCGTTAACGTAATGTTTAGTTCTACGCCGGTGGCAAAATAGCGGTCTATTGTATAGCCCAAGGCAATTACTTCTTCTTTTAAGTATGCCGCCAAGCGATTGTTGCAGGTAATGATTACCTTGCTTTTATTGTGGAAAACTTGCATAATATTTATGCGAAGTTATCAATAAATTTATAGAGATTTGAACTTTAGAAGACATTATTAGGATCTGTGTTATGGAAATAAAAGGAAAAGTGCACGAGGTTGGAGAAATCCAGCAAATAAGCGAAACATTTAAAAAAAGAGATTTGGTTGTAGAATATGCAGAGAATCCACAATATCCAGAATATTTAAAGTTTGAAGCGTTGCAAGACAAAACAGGCTTGTTAGATAGTTTTAAAGTTGGAGACGAAGTTGAAGTTTTTTTTAACCTTCGTGGTAGACCTTGGACAGATAAAGCAGGAAAAACAGCGTATTTTAACAGCATGGTTATTTGGCGCGTAAATGCACTTAGTACAGCTGCGGCAGCTCCAAATACTCCTCCAATGGCGCAGCCTGTAGATGTGAGCACCACTTCTAGAGAGGAAGATGATCTTCCGTTTTAAACAAGAATTTTTTTAAGGGAATAATAGAATAATGCCAAGATGAAAGTCTTGGTATTTTTTTTTCGGTCTGGTTGGAGTGTTTTCTTTTTCTGCGTAACTTGATTTATATAGAATAGAAGCCATTATTAATGGTAAATCTTTGCAACAAATAAAACATGAGTTACTTTTTTTGGGGTGTATTGGCGATAACAGCATTTTATAGCTTAGCAACAAACTATCGTTTAATAACAATGATCAAAATTAAACATAATTGAGAATTAATTAGTAGGCGGTTATACGAAGGTGATGAGATACTTTTACTTTGTGTTTTGTCTTTTGCTTTTTCGACCGTCAATTTTGCTTGTGTTCGAAAATCTACTGCTGCAGCTCCCTTGGATAAATTCACAGCCGCATCTATTCAAAATCTTATCCGATAGTATTTCATTTTCAAATTCTATCGCATGAATATTTCCTTCTTTACATAAAGAGAATGCAATTTTTTCATTTTGGTCGACGAAAAAAATATATTCCGGGCTATTTGCATCACAACGCACAAGCCAAAAGGCGATTTCAATCAGCTCAGGTAAATGACATTAGCCAAATTCAAAGGCCTCATCATAGTTTATATCTCGAGTAATGTTTTCAAACTTTTTAAAGGCTGTAAATAGCGGTGGGTATGTATGCTCCATATTTCCTACGAAGTTCATTTTGAAATGAGCAATCATAACCAAATCTTTTATTCCCAGTTCAGACAATAGGGTAATTAGTTTATGAGATAAAGTATTTGGAAATGTTTTAATTTCGTAATGCGCAAAAGAAACTATACTGTAGAACTTTTTACTTTTTCCAAAAAACATGTTTTTTGCGTCAAACGACGTTTGATATTCTGTCCTGTCCTGTTCGTTTGCAAAATATTCTGGATTGTCATCGTAAAACAGACGTTGTATTTCAGATATCTCTTCAGTGATTTTACTGTATTTATCAAATACGCTTTGTCTGCTTATAAGTGTAATCATGAATTTTAGAGTTAGGGCAAAAAGCGGCCTTTTCAAAATGTTTTTTCTCAATCAATCACCCTCAAATTTTTGACAAATTCAACTTAAACCGCCATTATTCTACGGTTTTTTGATAATTCATTTCAGATCCACACCCATTTTTAAGTAATATATTAAAACTTTAATCCTAAAAAATTCCCAAGTTTACAAGTATTTCCAATTAAAACAGCTGCGCTGTAATCTATAACAGCCTTAACTTTGCTGTATTCTTTTCTATAATGATATACGTCATTTCTCCAGTCCTTAAAATTCGAGCTGTTAATTTGGTCAACAATTATCGAAATATTATGTCTATTAGCCTGGGTAGTATGCCAAACTCCATTTGGTATGTATATGGCGTCTCCGGCCTTTAGGGTAACTTTGAGGGGGGTAGCCTCTTTAAACTTCGGGTATTTCTCGTAATCAGGGTTTGATATGTCTATTGGAGACTGAAATGACTCCATACCAGTTTTCCCTCGATACATTAATGCTTCCTGTTCTCTAGGAAATATAATCACCTCTTTTTCACCATATAACTGTATAAGCCAAGCATGTACATCATAAGCATCTTTATGTATGGTATACCTATTTCCTGGGCCGCCAATAAATAAGTCGATTGAATTGCCCATCTTGTTTTTTGGAAAAAGTTTGCTGTAAATCCAATTTGGTTGGGCAATATTAAAATGTAAAGGTTTCATTAAGGGAAGTATATCTCTCAACTGAGTTAAAAGATTAAACTTCATAGGATAAGGAGCAGGGTTTTCTACTGTACTTTTCTCCGTAATATCCATTATTTCTGACATAGAGTACTCTTTTCCCTCAAAATTTGTAACACAATTTCCAAATTTTTCTCTGAAAAATTGAGGAGTAAAATCAATTTTGGATGTCCACGTGTTCGTTATATTTCTCACAACTACAGGTAAACCTGGTTTTTGGTATTTAGTAATGAATTCTTTTTGAGAAATCTTTGAAATAGAATCGACACTAGTCATTGTGTTAATTTAAATGATTTGTTTATAAAAAATGAGGTGATAGTTTACTAACGATTAGCTAGTTCCATTAAACAAATATAATTTTTTATCTGGTTTCTTTAAGATAAAACTTAATTTGTTTTTACGGTAATCTAGCTCTTACTAAAGTTCTTTTTTGGATAATCACTATAATTACTAGCATAATTAGTGGGCTAATACTGATTATGTTATGAACGGATTACATGCTGATAGCGTTCGAAAACAAATTGGTGACAGGCTAAAAAACCTTATTAAAAACCATTCAAAAGATAAAAGTTTTGTGATTCCTGGTCACGATTATAGAAACGTATTGGATATTTCATCAAAGATTATTTTGATGAATACTGATAATGTAAGGGTGATAAAGGAATTTAATGATTTAATCGAGTTTGGCTATCTACCAGCAACTCCCAAGACTAGTAATTCTTAAATAATTATCGTGTTATTTAGTACTGTAACTATTTGCTACTGCAAATCAACATTAAGTATCCGCTATCCCACATCAACATCAAAAACTCTAAACACCTAAATCTTTGCCTGCAAACCATTAACTTGCATCGGTGAAAGATTTTTTTCTATTTGTTGATACAGAAACCTCGGGTTTGCCTAAAAACTGGCAAGCGCCTTATGGTTCAAAAAGTTGGCCTTATGTGGTTCAAATAGCTTGGATCATTTGCAGCGCCGACGGTACCGAATTGAAAAGAGAAAATCACTACATTAAGAATGTAAATTTCAAAATCCAGAAATCGGCTCAGAAAACCCACCAAATTACAGCCGAATTTTTGGAAAAAAACGGGGAGGATAAAAGAAGCGTAATGACAAAACTTGCAGCCGACCTGAATCAATACCGTCCTTTGGTTGTCGGCCACTTTATCCAGCTCGACATCCACATGGTCAATGCCGCTTTCTTTAGGCTCTCTATGGATAACCCAATAGCGGAACTCCCAAGGTTTTGCACCATGAAAGCCAGCGCCAAGCATGTTCGCAATCCGTATTTCAACCATTTAAAACTAGGCAGGTTTTATAAAACACTTTTCGATAAAAAAGCCGAAAACCTGCACAATGCCATAAACGACGCCGAGCTAGCCAAGGAAATTTTTTTTGAGCTAATAGCGCGTGGAGAAGTGACAGACCAGATTATCGACGATCAACTTTTGGATCTTAAGCAAAATGAAGCCGATAAGGATTTTAAAATTTATCTGTGGCCATTTGTTTTGCTAGGCGTTATTCTTTTACTACTTATAATTTTGCTATGCTATGAACGATAAATTAACCTTTTTAAAAACGGTTCTTCCTTTCAGCTTGCTAGCAGACGATGTGTTGCTGAGCATTATAACCATGCTTCAAGAGGTAGCCTACGAAAGAGACACGCTGATTTATCAGCAGGAGCAAAGTAAGATGAAGGGGATAGATATTATTCTTTCCGGCGAATACGAATCGTTCTTTTACGATAGCACCGATGCGAAGCGTGCCCTAGAACTGCACCACATTGGTTATTGTTACGGCGGAATCTCTATTTTGCTAAATAGAAAGCGATCACTTAAAACCACCATCGCAAAAAAAGGCACGACAACTCTTTTTCTTCCACGAAAAGAATTTAGACAGCTTTGCTTAGCTTACGAGCCATTCTTTCAGCACTTTATCAGCCTTTTCGGCATAAAAATGTTGGAGGAAGATTTTGCTCATTTCTATAAAAAGCACACCACTTTCGAAGAAAGTTATATTGCCTCAGAGCAACTTTATAGCCGTAAAATAGAAGCGGTAAACTATAAAGAGATTGTAAGTTGCCCCATCCATCAGCCCATTTACTTCGCCGCTGCTCAAATGGCAAAGCATAAAGTAAGTTGTTTATTTGTAACAAACAATGAGGCTAAAATTATTGGGTTTGTAACAGACATTACCTTGAGGGATAAAGTCATTGCGCTCCAACGAAATGCCGCAGACCCAATAAGCTCGGTCATGGATGAAAATATTATATCCATACCAAAAACCGCCCTGGTTTATGAAGCTGTTTTAATGATGTTTAGAACAAAAATTAGGTATTTATTAGTTGAGGATGAAGGTGAATTTATCGGTTTTTTGAGCAGAAACCGACTGTTAAGCGAACAAGCGCAATCGCCATTGGTTTTTATCCAATCGGTTAAATTGGCATTAAATACCAAAGAGCTAAAATCTAAATGGGAAAAAGTGCCGCAAATTGTTGCGCAGCTACTTGGCCGAGGTGTGCACGCAGAAATTGTAAATGAAGTAGTTACAGTTATTGCCGATACGATTTCTTTAAAAGTGATCGAAGAGGTAATTGAAGAAATAGGTGATGCACCAGCCAAGTTTGTTTACATTGTTTTGGGCAGCGAAGGGAGGAAAGAACAAACGCTAAAGACAGACCAAGACAATGCCATTATTTATGAAGATAAGGCAAACGAACAGAGAGATGAGGTTAGGGCATATTTTTTAAAGTTTGCTTCTCTTGTGTCTGATAAACTCAACGAAATAGGGTTTGTATATTGCACCGGAGATTTTATGGCTTCTAACCCAGAATGGACACACTCTCTTTCGCATTGGAAGAAAAATTACAAAAGCTGGATCGATGATGCGCTTCCCGAATCGGCCATTAAATTTTCTACCATGTTTGATTGTAGGGCGATTTATGGCGAGATGGCCATTATAGATGAGCTTAGGGTTTTTGTTGATGAGGAACTGCAAAAGCCAAACGAGAAGTTTTTTGTATTTCTTGCAAAAAACGCCTTACAATATGAGCCGCCTTTAACCTTTTTTAAAAATATAAAAACCTATAAGGTAGAAGAAAAAGAGGTCTTCGACATTAAAAAAGCCATGACACCCATTGTGGACCTGGTGCGCGTGTATGCGCTCCAAAACCGAATCTTTAAAAAAGAGAATACTGGCGAGCGCTTAAAGGCGCTGCGAGATTTAGAAGTTTTTAACGAAACCCAATTTAACGAGCTGATGCAATCTTATTACTACTTGATGGGGTTACGCTTAAAAAACCAGGCGAAGCAAATTATCAACGACAATAAATCCCCTCAAAATTCTATTGAGTTAGATTCACTGACAAAAATTGAGAAAGTAACCTTAAAAGAAATATTCAAGACCATCCTTAGTTTTCAGTCTGGAATAAAATTGAAGTTTACGGGGAGTTTATAGGAATAACAGCAATGCTAAATTAAACGCTATTTAAGGATAAAAAAAACATAAGTAAAAATTTATTACCACTTGAAAATGAGCAAAATATATTAATAATTATTTTTATAATAGACTAATAATTATTCTATTAGAGAATAGGTTAACGAACTTGCGCATGATGAACTGATCGTTAGGATGCACAATCAGCTCTGCTATCTTTTTGGCATTAAGACCGTTATAGACGGAAAGGTGGAGTTTCTTATACTTGTCTCTTTTAACAAGCCCTAGCAGGCATTGGATTATTACAGACAGCGCTGGCAGATCAAAACACTTTTCAAAGCAATGAAATCGAGCAGCTTTGATATAGAGGAAACCCATGTGTCCGCCCTGAACAGGTCGGAAAAACTGATCTTGTTGACCATGATCGCTTTTATGTGGTACTACAAGATTGGGGATTATATCGATACCCAAATCAAGCCCACCAAGATAAAGAAACACATAAGAAGGGCTGTGAGCGTATTCAAATATCGGGTAGACCATCTGTCGGAATGCTTGCTGTCAGGATTCAAAAACAAGTTTTAAATAGATATGGCACTTATTTTCCTTATTTTATATGAAACAAGAAATTTTTTTACATTAAAATTGACATTCATGTTATTTTGATTAATGATTTTCCTACATTTAGCGCTGAAAACCAATATTAATCTATACAAATGAACCATAAATTACTAGATACAAAAGACTACATTGTTTTTTTTATCTATTTTATCATTGTCTCTGCGTACGGTCTGTACGTTTATAATCGCAAAAAAACGGTAAATGCAGGCTCTAAAGACTACTTTCTAGCAGAGGGATCACTTACTTGGTGGGCCATTGGCGCGTCTTTAATTGCATCAAATATTTCTGCCGAACAGATGATTGGCATGAGTGGTTCTGGTTTTAAGCTTGGGCTGGCCATATCGGCTTACGAATGGATGTCGGCCGCAACGCTTATTGTGGTAGGTATATTTTTTATGCCCGTTTACCTAAAGAACAAAATTTTTACAATGCCGCAATTCCTCAGCGAGCGTTACAACAAAAAAGTAGCTATGATTATGGCTGTTTTTTGGTTGATGTTGTACATTGTAGTAAATTTAATGTCTATCCTGTATTTGGGCGCATTGGCCATAAGCGGCATTTCTGGCATTAGTATTACATTTTGCATTTTGGCATTGGCCATTTTCGCTATTTTTATTACCCTTGGTGGAATGAAAGTAATCGGCTATACCGATGTAATCCAAGTGTTTTTCTTGGTATTAGGCGGTCTGGTTGCAACTTACATTGCGTTAAATCTCATATCTGGCGGTAAGGGTATAACAGAGGGATTTTCGATGCTTCATGCCGGGGCGAAAGACCACTTTCATTTAATATTTAAGAAAGACAATCCCAATTATATAGATTTACCCGGACTGAGCGTGCTGATTGGCGGTATGTGGATTGCTAACCTAAACTATTGGGGCTGTAACCAGTACATTACCCAAAGAGCATTGGGTGCATCGTTGCCAGTGGCTAGAAAAGGTCTTTTGTTTGCGGCTTTCTTAAAAATGTTAATGCCTCTAATTGTTGTAATTCCGGGTATTGCGGTTTACTACATGGTAAAAAATAACGTTAGCGGTATAGATCCAAACGATATGCTTACCTCTACTGGCGTGCAAGATGTTAACAAAGCTTATCCGGCATTGTTAACACTGCTTCCTGCCGGATTAAAAGGCTTATCATTTGCGGCCTTAACCGCAGCTATTGTTGCCTCGTTAGCAGGAAAAGCAAACAGTATCGCAACCATATTTACGCTAGACATTTATAAAAAGGCATTTAACAGAGATGCATCAGAAAATAATTTAGTAAACACTGGTAAGGTAACTGTTGTAGTTGCTATGATGTTGGCGGTTTTGCTTTCGTTAATGTTAGGCGATGCCTTAATGGGCGAAGGAAAACAGGGTTTCCAATACATTCAAGAATATACGGGTTTTGTTTCTCCGGGTATTTTCGCCATGTTTATCTACGGTTTTTTCTGGAAAAAAACCACGTCAAATGCTGCACTATTCGCAACCATTGGAGGTTTTATCCTTTCAGTTATTTTAAAGTTGTTACCAGGATTTGTAGATCTATCTCCTTTGTACAGCATCGGCTGGGCGGTTCCAAATCCAGCTGGCATTTTCGAAATCCCGTTCTTGGATAGAATGGTTATCGTCTTTGCAGTGTGCTCTATAGGTATGTATTTCATTAGCATCTACGACCACAAAAAAGGTGTAGTTACCAACGGGTTAGAGATCGATGGAAAGATGTTCAAAACATCTACCAGTTTTGCTATTGGCTCGTTTATTATTATTGCCATGTTGGTTGCGCTTTACAGCGTATATTGGTAGTATCCATTAAAAAGAATTTCATTAAAGCTCCTTGCTAATTGCAAGGAGCTTTTTTAGTATTTGGCAGTTGGCGTTTATACTTTGGGCAAATCGCTCTTTGCTCTTGGTTCCTAATCTAGCGCACGCGTGTCGCGTGTGATTAATCCATACTTGTTTATCGAAAAGGCGCTGAAACCAGTTCAGGGTGACTCTCCGGGTTTCGGTCATGCTGAAGTCGTTTCAGTATCTTCCTCCGATTTAGTCACCTTCCTCGAAAGCCGAAAACGAAAGCTGTTTGCGTGTAGATTTATTTTTGCAGGATAAATTTCTGATCTCTGACCTCCCGATTTCCAAACTTCCCAATTACGCGTTTCGACTACTTGTCCCGACCGTTCGGGAGGCTCAACGTGACAACCATAAAAAAGTGTTGGCAAAAATAGATCGATTGTCATCCTGGGCCTGTCGAAGGAAAATCAAATGATTCTGCAATGTTTCGACAGGCTACCATTGACGTCGTTTATATTGATTTATATTAAAAATATTAAACCTCAACGGACAGCCTGCGAGGGAGAAATCTCACACAGCCAGAATACTTCCTTGTAAAAGCTCGATATAGAATGAAAGACCCTGAAACGAGTTCAGGGTAACATTATACCGAGCTATAGCCACCTCGGGAAATGGAAGTCTCGAGAAGCAAAATTTCCGCAAAATTGTGTTAGAGATTGAAATGGAAAGACCGACGCGGGCGTTGGGATATGCGTGGCCGGGTAACGCCCAAATAATAGAATGAATTTATTCTGGTCTGCCAAATTCAATGAATACTTGTGCACAAAAAAGCAGCGAGGAATGCTCGCTGCTTAGAAAAATTGACTTCTTTTTATGCCTATTGGACAGGGAAACTATAATTAAAAGTTCCTTGACTGGTTATACCAGAAATATTTACCATATTTCTATTGGTATTTCCCAAGGCTTTTTGCACATCTTCTGCACTATTAACCATTTGTCCGTTTACTTTGGTAATCACCAATCCCTTTGTAATACCCACATTATCGAACAATTTGCCCGGTGCAACATTGGTTACCACTACGCCATTACCAACTCCTAAACTTGTTTTTTGTTCTTTACTTGCTGGAGCAAATGTGGCGCCTAATTTATCTACGGCCATTCCTTTACTTTCAGCGTTGCTTTTGGCTGTCATGCCCAAACTAGATTCATCCTTAAGCTGCACGGTAAAATCTTTTAATTTACCATCTCTTAAAATAGACAATTTTACCTTATCTCCAGGATTTAACCTACCTACTTTTTCTTGTAAATCTGGTGAATCGTGAATCACTTTACCATCAACATCTTTAATAATATCTCCTTTTTTAATTCCCGCAGCGGCAGCGCCGCCATCTTTAACCACGTCGCTTACATATAGGCCACTCACTTCATCAGTCTTTATAAAATCTGGGTTATCACCGCTTAACGGCACAAAGCTTACGCCGATATAACCCCTTTTAACCTTACCATATTTCATAAAGTCGTCTACAACTTTTCTAGCCAAGTTAATCGGTATGGCAAATCCGTAACCTTGGTTGTACCCGCTTTGTGAAGCAATGGCAGAGTTTATACCAATAAGTTCTCCGCTAGCATTTACTAATGCGCCACCGCTATTTCCGGGGTTAATGGCTGCATCTGTTTGAATAAATGCTTCAATCCCTGCATTTGGAGCCGCTTGAGGCTTTTTGCCCGTGCGTAGGTATTCTTGATATTCTTCCTCGGTAATTTGGTTGCCTTGTTGTTCGCGCCCAATAATGCCTATACTTCGGTTCTTGGCACTCACAATTCCTGCTGTAACGGTGGTATTTAAATCTAAGGGGTAACCAACGGCCAACACCCATTCGCCAACCTTTACATTATCAGAATTACCCATTTTTACCACGGGCAAGTTTTTTTCATCAACTTTAATTAAAGCCAAATCGGTATTTGGATCTCTTCCAACCACTTTAGCCTCAACTTTACGTCTATCTGTTAGAATAACCTCTACTTTACTGGCATTTTCTACCACGTGGTTGTTTGTCATAATATAGCCGTCGGGGCTAATAATAACGCCCGAACCAGAAGCCGCGCTTGGCATTGCCTTCATTTGCCGGCCGCCGCCGCCGCCAAAAAAGTCATTAAAGAAATCTGATTGAGAATTCCCATTATCGCTTTTCTTTGGCGCATAAGTTGTTCTAATATGCACTACACCCGGCGCGACCGCCGCCGCCGCCTCGGTAAAGTCTGTGGCTCCAGATGATGAAATTTTTAAAGGGTTGTTTGCAAAATACACTTCCTGTTTTCCAGAAATGGTATCTGCGCTTTTACTGCGCTCTAATAGCTTGTATCCACCAAGCGCTGCAGCACCTCCAATAAGTGCCGCTAAAACTGAAATTCCAAGTATTTTTTTCATTGTTTATTGATTAATTATTTGAAACTAACAAGAAATACAATGTGCAGCAGTTGCCGCCTATTGTACTCGATGCAAAGTTTCTTTGTGTGATAAGTAATTTGCAAATGTTGTGTTTTGTATTGAACTGTTTAAAAAATCAAACATTTCTACCCTCAGCAGTTCAAAGTTAATACCATATTAACGATATTTGGCAGAAACAAGCACTACTTTGGTGTTAAATAATGTTAAATACCAAGGCTTTAGCTCGGTAAAATTCCATATCGATTAAATATCGTTGTAAATAATGAAGAAATGATGAACCTAAACTTTTATAAATATCAAGGTGCTGGAAACGATTTTGTATTGATAGACAATAGAGACGACACCATTACTAGCATTGACAAAGAGCAAGTTAACCTAATTTGCGATAGACGATTTGGAATTGGTGCAGACGGCTTAATGCTATTAAATGCCCATGCAGATTATGACTTTGAAATGAAATATTACAATGCTGATGGAAATTTGGGCAGTATGTGTGGGAACGGAGGCAGGTGCATCGTAGCTTTTGCTAAGCATTTGGGAATGATACAGCATGAAACTACCTTTTTGGCAGTAGATGGGCCTCATTATGCCAAAATTGCAGATAAAGGAGATTGGGTAAACCTACAAATGATTGATGTTGAAACCATTACTCAAATTGAGGATGCCTATATATTAAATACAGGTTCTCCTCATTATGTGATCTTGCAAAGTAATTTAGACAGTTTTGATGTGTACACTGCGGGCAAAAAAATAAGAAACAGCGCCCAATTTGTGTCAAAAGGTATAAACGTAAATTTTGTCGAAAAAAGAGCCGACGGATATTTTGTTAGAACTTATGAACGCGGTGTGGAAGACGAAACCTTTGCTTGCGGAACGGGTGTAACAGCTGTAGCACTCGCCATGGCGAAATTGAAAAACCAGCTGGGGGAACAAACCACGAAAATAAAGGCACTTGGCGGCGAACTGGAGATAAAATTTAGCTACGATGGCGAAAAATTTGAGCGAGTGTTTTTATGTGGCCCAGCCAAAGCTGTATTCCAAGGCCAGTTTGTGATTTAATAGTTGTTATTCGCCTTTTTTTATATTCGAAGGTGCGCGCTACCTTATCTTTTTGGTTAAGGGCAATGCTTGTCTCAAAATAATTACAAAGAATTAATTAGCGGTGGAAAAGGAAAACATGGTCTATATAGCTACGAACGCCTGCTTGTTAGTTTTTTAGCCACCTATGTTAATCAAACGATTGATTAAATGACTAAAATATAACGATTTCATCTATCAAACGTTTTACTTTTGCCCAGTAATTTTAAAGATACCTTTGCATCTAACACTAGAATTACCTAAACACAGCTTTATATGAAACAAAAATATGCACTTTTAATGCTTTTAACTGCTGGCACGCTGGTATCGGCCTGCGGAAATAAAGACAAGAGCGCCGGAGGTAAACCAGGCGCGCCAACAGGACCGCAAGCATATCCCGTAATTCAGATTGAGCCACAAAGCACTACGCTAAACTCAGACTATCCAGCTACTATAGAAGGTATTCAAGATATTGAAATACGGCCTAAAGTAGATGGCTTTATAGAAAACATCTATGTAGATGAAGGTTCGGTAGTTAAAAAAGGACAATTGCTTTTCAGGATAAAAGCGCCGCAATACGAGCAAGAAGTTAGAACTGCGGCAGCGTCAATTAGCAGTGCCGAGGCCGATGTAAATACTGCGAAATTACAGGTAAATAAAACCAAGCCTTTGGTTGATAAAGATATCATAAGCAAATATGAATTAGATGCGGCACAACTTACCCTCCAGTCTAAACAAGCTGCGCTTTCTCAAGCAAAGGCAGCGCTAGCCAATGCTAAGGTAAATTTGGGTTATACTAACATTACAAGTCCGGTAGCAGGAATTGTGGGAAGTATTCCGTTTAAAACAGGAAGCCTTGTAAGTAGCAGCAGTGCGCAGCCCTTAACTACGGTTTCTAATACGGCGAAAGTGTACGCCTATTTCTCTTTAAATGAAAAACAATTGTTAGATTTTTCTAAAACCTATAAGGGAAATACATTAAAGGAGCAGATGAAAAACATTCCTCCAGTAAGCCTGGTGCTCGCCGATGGGAGTGTTTTTGATAAACAGGGGCATATTGAATCTATCAATAGCCAGCTAAATACAAGTACTGGTTCTGCGAGTTTAAGGGCTACTTTTTCAAATCCAACAGCTTTGCTTAAAAGTGGAGGAAGTGCATTGGTTCGAATTCCAACAAAGATAGATAGCGCTTTGTTAATCCCCCAAAAATCGACGGTAGACTTGCAGGGCAAAAAATTTGTTTATGTACTTGGCGATTCTGCTAAAGTAATAAGCACCGAAATAGAGATTATGGATTTAACCAAAGGTAAATTCTATGTGGTTACCAAAGGCTTAAAACCTGGGCAGAAAATTGTGGTTGAGGGCTTTCAAGGATTGAAAGATGGAACAAAGATAAAGCCACAAGAAAAAAGCGCAGACTCTGTTTACAAAGAGATTAACGAATAAGGCTTAAAAACGCGGATAGCAATACTAAAAAAAAAACATGTTCAAGCAATTTATAGAAAGGCCAGTACTCTCTACCGTTATTTCCATCATCATCGTAATACTCGGTATTTTGGGTCTGAGCACTTTACCAGTTACCCAATATCCAGAAATTGCTCCCCCTACGGTACGTGTATCGGCCGCCTATTCTGGGGCTAACGCAGACGTAGTGCTTAGCAGCGTTGTAGTACCGTTAGAAGAAGCTATAAATGGGGTAGAAGACATGACTTACATGACTTCTTCTGCAAATAACGATGGTTCTGCAACCATCACCGTAAACTTCAAGCTAGGTACCAATCCAGACATTGCGGCTGTGAATGTTCAAAACAGGGTGGCCAGAGCAACGAGTCTTTTGCCAGCAGAGGTTACCAGAGCTGGAGTTATTACAGCAAAAGCCCAAGCCAGTAACGTACTTATTTTTGGTATCTATAGCGACGACCCATCCTACGATCAAAAGTTTTTGCAAAATTACGCCAACATTAACATTATTCCCGAAATTAAAAGGATAAATGGCGTAGGCGATGCCAGTGCCTTTGGGTCACTAGATTATACCATGCGTATTTGGCTTAAGCCAGATGTAATGGCCAGCTATGGACTTATTCCGAGCGATGTAAATGCAGCTTTGGCAGAGCAAAACATCGAAGCGGCACCAGGACAATTTGGAGAAGAAGGCGACCAGGCTTTTCAATACACCTTAAAATATACCGGGCGTTTAAAAGACGAGCAGCAGTTCAGCAACATCATTATAAAAAGCGATACAAAAGGCAATATCTTGCGTTTAAGCGACATTGCCAGAATTGAGCTTGGAGCTCAAAGTTATGCCAGTACCGTAGAGCTAGATGGCAAGCCGGCATTGGGTATAGCCATAAACCAAACCGCGGGATCTAATGCAAAAGAGGTCATAGACAACTCTATCGCAGCATTGGATAAAGCGCAAGAAAGTTTCCCTAAAGGTGTACATTACACCACGCTTATCAATGTTAACGATTTTTTAGGGGCTTCCATAGATAAGGTTGTGCATACCTTGATAGAAGCATTTATCTTAGTGTTTTTAGTGGTCTTTATCTTTTTGCAAGATTTTAGATCAACGCTGATTCCTGCAATTAGTGTTCCGGTGGCCATTATTGGTACTTTTTTCTTTTTGGGCCTGTTTGGCTTTACCATTAACCTGTTAACGCTTTTTGCACTGGTTCTTGCTATTGGTATCGTGGTAGATGACGCCATCGTAGTCGTCGAGGCCGTCCATGCGAAGCTAGATGAAGGCTATAAAGATGCCAAAAAAGCATCTATAGACGCTATGGGTGAAATAAGTGGCGCCATTATTTCCATAACGCTGGTTATGGCTGCGGTATTTATTCCGGTAAGCTTTATCCAAGGCTCTTCTGGCGTTTTCTACAAGCAGTTTGGTTTAACATTGGCAATTGCCATTATTATTTCTGCGGTAAATGCACTTACTTTAAGCCCCGCGCTTTGCGCCTTGTTTCTAAAGCCGCACGGAGAAGATAAGTATGAGAAGAAAACTTTTGTAAACAGGTTTTATGTAGCTTTTAATACTTCTTTCGATAGCGTAACTTCTAAGTATAAGAAATCTATAGGGTTTCTTGCTAGAAAAAAGTGGATTGTTGGCCTAGGAATAGTTTTATTTTCGGGGCTTCTGGTTCTTCTAATGAACATAACGCCAAAGGGTTTCGTGCCAGCAGAAGATTTAGGCACCGTATTTTCAGATATTTCCCTCGCTCCTGGAACTTCGAAAGAAGAAACCGCAAAGCTTATTGCCCAAGTAGATTCTGTAGTCCGCCAGATACCAGAAATTCAAACAACCTTAAAAATTGTCGGTCGAAGCTTTATTAGCGGATCAGGGAGTTCTTACGGAATGGTTATTGGACGATTAAAAAACTGGGATGATAGAAAACGAGATGTAAAAGCCATTATCGGCGAATTGTTTGCAAAAACAGCTTCTATAAAAGGTGCGAAAATCATCTTTTTTGCTCCCCCAACCATTTCTGGTTTTGGAAACAATGCTGGCTTTTCTTTCGAGTTACAGGATAAAACGGGAGGTGAGATTTCGCAATTTAGCGCCGTTGGCAATCGGTTTATAGAAGCCCTAAATAAAAGACCAGAAATCCAATATGCCACAACTTCGTTCAACATCAATTTCCCGCAGTATCAGATAGACGTAAACGTGGCCAAGGTGAAACAGGCAAACTTAAAAGTAAATGACGTGCTTAGTGTACTTCAAGGATATTATGGAGGTGTGTATGCTTCAAATTTCAACAAATTTGGAAAACAGTTTCGCGTAATTTATCAAGCGGATGCAAAATTTAGAGCCAACAAAGAAAGTCTAAACTCCATATACGTGCGTAACGCCGCGGGCACAATGGCGCCCATAAGTGAATTTATAACATTAACACCCGTTTATGGCCCTCAGGCAATTTCTAGGTTTAATTTATTCACATCTATTTCTATACAAGGCGCACCAAATGCCGGCTACAGTACTGGCGATGCGTTGGCCGCTATCCAGCAAGAAGCAGCAAAATATCTGCCCGCTGGATATGGGTACGAATTTTCTGGGCTTTCTAGGGAAGAAATTGCTGGTGGTAGCCAAACCGTATTTATTTTTATGCTTTGTATTGTGTTTGTCTTCTTTTTACTTGCTGCGCAATATGAAAGCTACATTTTACCACTCTCGGTGCTTTTCTCTTTACCCATTGGTTTAGCAGGCGTATTTATATTTGATAAAATCTTCGGTATCGACAACAACATTTATACCCAGATTACACTGATTATGTTGGTAGGATTACTGGCAAAAAATGCCATTTTAATCGTAGAATATGCCATAGATAGGAGACGAAAAGGTATGTCTATTGTAGACGCTGCCATTGAGGGGGCAACCGCTAGGTTGAGGCCAATCTTAATGACCTCTTTTGCCTTCATATTTGGATTGATGCCGCTCATGTTCTCGAGCGGAGTGGGCGCTTCGGGCAATAAATCTATTGGTACAGGTGCTGTTGGCGGAATGCTTATCGGTACCATATTTGGACTATTCGTTATTCCTTCGCTGTTTATTGTTTTTCAGGTACTACAAGAAAAAGTGAGCACTAAATCTCCTTTTAACGAAGGAATTGAAAAAGAGCTGAGCTTGGCAGAGTATAAAGAAATTGAGGAAAGACGTAAACATCACTAAAAATTAATTATGAAATTGACGAATAAAGTTATCGTTTCTGTCGGCTTAATAACGCTAAGTTTATCAGCTTGCGTTTCTCGCAAATACAACGCGCCAAAAGTAAGCACCGATGGGCTGTATAGAGATGGAGCTACTAATGATACCGTAAGCATGGCAAGCATGCCTTGGCAAAGTCTATTTTCGGACCCAGGTCTGCAAGCACTCATACAAGAAGGCTTAAATCAAAATTTAGATTTAAAACAAGCCATAGAGCGCATAAAGATTGCTTCGGCCACTTTTGCTCAAAGCAAAAGTGCACTACTTCCAAGCTTACAGGCAGATGTTTCTGCCACAGATGCAAAGCAATCTGCCAGGTCTTTAAACTTTCCTCCCGGGATAAACATAAACCTAAATACCCAAAGCTATAGAGCACAGCTGAGCACAAGTTGGGAAGCTGATATTTGGGGTAAATTGAGCAGCGCCAAGCGTTCTGCTTACGCGTCCTTGCTTCAAACCGACGCTGCAAAGAGGGCAATCCAAACAGAACTGATTGCCAACATTGCCAATGCCTACTATAATTTAATGGCATTAGACAAACAAATAAAAATAACTGAGCAAACCATTCTCGTTAGGCAGAAAGACGTAACTACGTTAAAAGCGCTAAAAGAAGCAGCAATTGTAAATGGCGCGGCCGTGGTACAAAGCGAAGCCAACGTTTATGGCGCACAGATCCTTTTGCCAGATTTAAAAAGACAATTGAGAGAAGCCGAAAATGCCCTGTCTGTTTTACTCGCGAGGCCAGCCGGCTCCATCAACCGTGGCGCATTAGATAGTCAACAAGTGTATTCCAACTTACAGACAGGCGTATCCGCCCAATTGTTAGAAAACAGGCCAGACGTGCAAGCTGCAGAATTTGGTTTTAGAGCCGCTTTTGAACAAACAAACGTAGCCAAGGCCTACTTTTATCCAGCTTTAACGCTAACTGCTTCTGGAGGATTGTCTAGTTTAAAATTGAAAGATTTTTTCGATAACTCTATCTTTTATAATTTAGTTGGAGGTTTAACCCAACCAATTTTTGCCAAGGGGCAAAATAAAGCTAGACTCACAACAGCGCAGGCACAGCAACAACAAGCATTTTATGCCTTCCAAAAAGCATTGTTAACAGGTGGACAGGAAGTAAGCGATGCCTTGTACGCGTATCAAACCGCTGGCGAGAAAAAGAGCATTCGTACCGACCAAATTGCTTCTTTAAACAAAGCTGTAGATTTTACAAATGAGTTATTAAGGTACAGCTCTGCAACCAATTATACCGACGTGCTTACCTCAGAACAAAGTTTGTTAACCGCACAGTTAAATGGCGTTGGCGATACTTTACAACAGCTTCAGGCGGTTGTAAATTTGTACCGTGCATTAGGGGGCGGATGGAGATAGTGACGAGGTTGGGAGCAAAGAACAGAAAATAATGATATGTAACCTTATGGCTATGCATATTGCTTTTGTGTGCTTTTGCGTTAAGTATTTCTGCACGGAAAATCAGCTGTCAGGTATTTTTCTTTGAGAATCAAAATCTATTTTGAAAAGCAGTGCGGTATCAGTTTTGGCAAATCAAATTTTAAGTTATTTACAATGGCTATTGTTATCTTTAATTTGCACAATCTACACGCTGCAAAATGGCTGTTACCGAGTTTGAAGTAATAGTTACCGTGTGTGGTAGATCAAGTGGAATCTGCATAAAATCTCCTGCTCCCATATTTATTGAGGTATTGCCAATGGTGCAAACGCAAGTGCCCTTCAGAATCAGAAAACTTTCATCCAAATCTTCATGAACTTCTTCATCAATATCAGTAGAGGAAACAATAAGTAACTGCATCACTCCATTTTCATAGCGCAATAATTTTTTGAATCTTTCGCAAGAATTATCCTTTGGCAATAACGGAGAAATCAGTTCCAACCATGCATTTGAGTCAGAAAAACCACTGATGAGTGGGGTTTGGGATAGCTGCATGTTCTGCTCTGCTGCTAAGTTGGAGAACAAACGTTCCATTTTTTTGCCCATTCGCAAATGAGGGCTAACGGCGTTCTTTATAGCGTGCTGTTCAAAAAATACCTCGAGCGCAGCAATCTCCTTTTTAATCTCCGGATGTGACACTAGCATTTTATGCACAAGTTGTGCTTCATCCTGCGCCAGCGCGCCGATTACATTTAACTCTAATAGCCCACTGTCTAAAAATTCCTTTAAATCCATTTGCATTGTATTATCCCTTTAATGCTGTTCTTAGTCTAATTATAGCTTCCTGCTTACTAATGCCTAATACGCCCGCAGCCTCTGGAAGATTAAATCCTTCTGAAACGACTAGCCTCCTGATGCATCGATCATCACTGCTTTTTTTAACCGAATAATCCAGTAAGTAGGTGCGTGCTACTTTTCTGGAAATGTTCATCAGCCAAATCAATAGGCTACCTTTAACCATTGAGTTTTCTTCTATCTCAAATGCGGCCATTTCAAATACCCTGTGCGTCAGCTCTGCTGCTTTTGTGCCTTCCCTGCAAAAGGATGCAAATTGACCGTAAACCTGAGGCCCGTAATACTCGCGCAGCACTTCATAGCAATCCCTATCTACTGAAAGCAGGAGCACTTTAATATCTTCGTTACAAAGGGTATTGTTGGAGGGCATTTAGATTTTTTTGTTAAATATAAGGCAAATAGCTAAAATTCTAAGAAAAATATATTCAAGGACAATTATTGTTTTCATGAGCGTTCGGGAAACGGAAGTCGATAATCATCTTAGACATCCCTAATCTTCGTTTTAAGATGTGTCTCATAATAAGGGCGAGATTTCTAATAACTACTCCAACAAATCTGGCCTTCTTTCTCGTGTGCGCTCAACAGCTTGCTCATGTCGCCACTCGTTAATTTTAGCCTCGTGCCCGCTTAATAGAATCTCTGGAACTTTATGTCCGCGCCAATCGGCTGGTCTGGTGTACAAAGGCGCATCGAGCAATTCTCCCTGAAAACTATCAGAAAGCGCAGAGGTTTCATCGTTCAATACTCCAGGCAATAGTCGAACCACGGCATCTACCAAAATAGCTGCGGGCAATTCGCCTCCGCTCAAAACATAATCGCCAACAGATATTTCTCTGGTCACAAAAACATCGCGTATTCGCTGATCAATGCCTTTATAATGTCCGCAAAGTACAATAATGTTTTCTCTGCCAGATAATTCGTTGGCCGCAGATTGATTTAATGTTGGACCATCTGGTGTCATAAAAATAACTTCATCATATTGGCGCTCCGCTTGAAGTTTCTCTATACAAGCCGCAAATGGTTTAATACTCATAACCATTCCGCTCCCACCACCGTATTGGTAATCGTCTACACTTTTTTGCTTGTTTGTTGCATAATCTCGCAAGTTGTGCACGACAATCTCAACAAGTCCTTTTTTCTGTGCACGCTGTAAAATAGAATGTGCAAAAGGGCTTTCTATTAAGGCGGGTAAAACGGTTATAATATCAAAACGCATGAAGCAAAGATAAGGGTTGTGGTTGATGTTGTAATTCCTAAAAATAGGTTTAAAAGTATTTTAATTCTATTTTGGAATCACTTCAACTTTTCTCCATAATTCTTTCCAATTAACCGTTTTCTCGCCCTTTTCGTTCTCAAACCATCCTACAAGAGATAGGAATGTGTTTGTCCCATTTTTTGTAATGTGGTATTCTATTAAATTTTTTATACCTGCCCTTTTAAAATCCGGCCTACTGTCAGTCCAAATAATATCATTAAAGTGTGTGCTATCAACGAGTTCGAATTTGCCCTTTTGGAGAATAAAAGCGCCCTTATCAGAAACAACTACCTGGCTTAATGTACCGTTGCTATCGAAAACCTTTAGAGTTGGACTTTCTGGGTTCATAACGTCTGTTCTAGAAGATAGGGCTATTTTATCTAGTTGCCATACACCAACAAGCGCTGAAGTTGTAGTTGAATCTTGTGCATCTGCGGTAAAAACTGATAGTAAAAATACCAATGAGATGGTGTATTTAATTAAGCTGCTGTTCATATTTGAATAACGTTGTATCATATCTTGGAATTCGTAAAATCAATACTAAAATGGAGGGGAAATAATTAGTTGATGGTGTTTACTTTAGTTAAATCATTTGTCCAACGGAGTGGTTGGCTACCATTTCTTCCATCAACAACGCCACTTAATTTTAGGTTTTTTTGGTTGTTACTTAAAGTATAATAATTTGCGTATTGCCTACCCTTCATGTCATACATTGCATCTGCTCTCGCATCGGTTATGCTTACTACATACATGTTATCGGCTAAAACTTTAAACGTGCCACTATGCGTAATGATCTGAACATCATTTTCTTTAGAGATATTGTAAAAACTCCCGTCAGAATTAAAGACTATTGTGTTGCCTGGATTAGCGTTATCTTTCCAAATACCAATAAATTGCTTAGTCTCCTTAAGATTTGCCTGTTGCACAGTTTTACAAGAAACAATAGATACTAGTGCAAGCAATATTGATGCGTGTTGAAATAATTTTTTGAACATGTTAATTTGATTTAGAGTGAAATCTAAATTAACAATTTTATCAATTTTTACAACTATCTATATCAAATAAATATCTAACAAGCCATCTGGAAAATCTAAAGTGAGTGCTTTCTCCACAAATTCCATGGTTCATGTTTCCACGAGACAACATATTAATCTTCCTCTTCCAGCTCAAAAATCTCTTCTACAGGTTTCTCAAAAACCTTAGCTATTTTTAAAGACAAAACAGTTGATGGAACGTATTTTCCAGATTCTATGGTGTTTATGGTTTGGCGAGACACCTGAATTAAATCTGCAAGTTGTGCCTGGGTAATGTTTTTTATCGCACGCTGCACCCTAATGTTATTTTTCATCGTCTGCGCCTTCCCTTCTAAGTTTAAATAAGCTCCAATAAAAGACAACAATGAATGCCAGCAAAACTGTAAACATATTATAGATCATAAAACCTGCAAAGGCCATTTCATAGAATAGCAAATTTGCGATAAATAGAATGCCATAAGAAATCGCGACTGACCATTGCCAACTTTTTAACCTAAGCAATGATATATATTCATCTTCTTGCTTTTCTCTTGCGAAGGCAATTGAAAAAAGACCAACAGTAATAAGAGCTAACGAAACGGTTACCCATACATCTACTCTCAAACCAGAACTTTTATCCAATTCATCTATCAGTTTTAGTTGCTCTCCATTATTAAACCAAGGCACCATGATAAATAGACAGAAAGAGAATAAAAACACAACCCAACCAATCATCTTAAATTTATTGGGTAATAAGAGATTATTTTTCATTTTGATTTTTTAAGGAAAAGCCAATTTCTTCTCACGTATAAAAAATAACAGAAGTAAAAAGCTTGTAGAATTACTATTGGCAAAGCCACATCTACTGCTGTACTAAAATTAAATATCAAACCTGCTAGTTTAAAGATAATTACCAGTACGGAGACAAATAACGTAGCAAGGAAGAAAGATTGAAGCCGAAGACCCGCAATTAACTCGTCTTCTTCTTTTTCTCTTGAGCACATTGCGATTAAAGCACCAATCATTTCAATTAACATTGCAAGGGAGAAATGTTGTGAGTGGGATGATGAATAGTTCGGGATGGTAAACAAGATTGAGATGGCGCCACCAATCATCAATGCCATTCCAAGGTATCCAAACCTGCTTGGTAATAATAAAGAATTTTTCATTTTGTAGGTCTAAAAAAGTGATTTTTTTTCAACAAATAATAGAAATATAAAACGTAGAAAGCTTGAACATAAACAAGGTCAATATTGAAGCTTTCTAAAACAAATGAACCCGTTGCAAACGTCATAAGTTTAACGATTATTACCCACACAAACATGAAAAGCATTGTTGAATAGAAAGACCGTAAACGAAGTTGGTTTATAAATTCATCTTCGCATTTCTCTTTTGAGAAAATCATGAGCGAAAAGCCGAAAGTCTGAATTGCCGAGATCAGCGGATCGAAAGGGTCTGTAAATAAGTGGTATTTAAAAATTCGGAAGAGATTCCAGACAATCGTGCATAAGACGATTCCAATTCCTAAAATTTTGCAATTATAGGGGAGAAGCTTTATTTTTTTCATATATCAGTTTTACTTTACTAAAAGTAAAACATAGTTGACATAAAAACAAATTTATTTTACTTTATGAGTAGACTGCTTGACATAAAAATTAACTTTCTAAATAAATACTTAATAAGCCTTCGGGTAAATCTAAGGTCAGCAGCTTCTGTTCTTCATTGATTTCTATAATAAAATCTTCATTTAGAGGGAAGAGTACTTCTTTCTCTTTGTATAGAACGGTTGCCACAAATTGCTGTGGATATTCGTGCACCTCGGTTATCTCTCCCAATTCGCCTAAAGTTTCGTCAAATGCCGTAAAGCCTTTTAAATCTGTATAGCGAAATTCATCTTCATCGCGGTCGGGTTTTTCCGCTAGCGGTAGGTATAATTTTTTTCTTACCAATAGCTGTGCTTTATCTATGTGGTCTAAATCATCAAAATAGAAATAACCCGTGCTGTTTTTTTGTAGTTTGTAGCTGGCTACAAAATACGGAACCAATTTCCCGTTCATATCGGCAAAGATTATTTCTGGAGTCAACTGATCATAATCTTCAAATTCGAAAAAAACCTGTACCTCGCCTTTTAAGCCTTTAGTTTTGGTTACATAACCTATATAGAAAGTTTCCTCTTTTTGCATGTCGAAATAATTTTACCGTTAAACATAAAAAAAGCGTTGCGAAAACCGCAACGCTTTTTATCTTCAGAAAATATAGCTTAAGCCTTATCTTCTGTTTTTTCTTCTGCTGCAGGAGTTTCTGCAACTGGAGCTTCAACTTTTTGTGCTTCTGGAGCTGGAGTTTCAGCAACAACTTCTTCTGCTGGCGCAGCTTCTGTTTGTTCTGCTTCTTCAACTGGTGCTTCCTCAACTTCAGCAACTTCTTCTACCAACGGAGCATTCTTAGCTGCAATTGCCGCTGCTCTGTCTTCTTTTTTCTTAGCTTCTGCTGTTAAAGCCGCTTTACGTGCATCAGCTTTGCTAGTTGCTAAACCTTCTGATTTGCCAGAGATCTTACCACTTTTTGCTTCTAACCAAGCTGTAAATTTCTCTGCAGCTTGTTCTTCTGTTAAAGCACCTTTCTTTACTCCACCTTCTAAGTGTTTTTTGTACAGAATTCCTTTATAACTTAAAATTGCGCGTACAGTATCAGTAGGCTCTGCACCTTTGTTTACCCAAGCTAAAGTTTTATCGAAATCTAAATCGATGGTAGCTGGATTAGTGTTTGGGTTATAAGAACCTAAACGCTCAATAAACTTACCGTCGCGTGGCGAGCGAGAATCTGCTATTACCACATGGTAAAAAGGCTTTCCTTTTTTACCGAATCTTTGCAATCTAATTTTGGTTGCCATTTTTCTTTTGTTTTATGTATACAACATAGTTCCCGGAGCTACGTGCTGCGGGGCTGCAAAGATAATTAAATAACTGAAAACTAAAAACATACTTTATTTCTTTTCTTTTTTGGGATATTTGCGCCAGATTTAAGAAAACGACTATGAAGACGATAGCCATAGATATGGATGAGGTAATTGCAGATGCAATTAAAAAATTTATAAAACTGTACAACCGAGATTTTAACACGCCTTTGAATATTGAGCTTATCCCGGGAACGGAAGTTTTTAGGAACATTCCAGAAGATGTAAATGATAAATGGTTCGAATACATTAACGAGCCTGGGTTTTTTAGAGACATGGAAGTGATGGCCGATAGTCAGCGGGTGATTATGGAATTGCAAAAGAAATATGATGTTTATATTGTTTCTGCTGCAATGGAATTTAGAAATTCTTTAACCGATAAATATGATTGGCTGGCAGAACATTTTCCTGCGATAGATTGGAAGCACATCATGTTCTGCGGCAATAAAATTATTAAAGCCGATGTATTGATAGATGATCGTACAAAAAACTTTATTGATTTTGATGGCAGGCCTCTACTATTTACTTCGCCACATAATTTATTAATTACCGAATATGAACGGGTAAACAATTGGCAAGAGATTGCAGATAAGCTTTTGTAGTGTTTAGAGTTTTTTGTTAGGGCCGGTTATTTCAAAATCGAGTTATCTAATTCACACGTTGTCAGTCTGAGCTTGTCGAAGACCCGAAATAATCTAAAGAAGGAATATATATTGTCCTTCGACAGGCTCAAGATAACATAATTTTCAAATTATCTCCTCTTCAATGGATCCAGCAAATATTCTAATCCATTTAGCCTAATCTCAAACATGGTGGCCATTAAATCACCTAGTTTTCCTTTTGGGAAACCTTTGCCTTTAAACCACAACAAATAGTCTTCTGGTAAGTTGCAGATGAGTTTGCCTTTATACTTTCCGAAAGGCATTTCCATTTCAACTAATTCTTTCAGTGCGTTTTGATTGTGCATTAACTAATAAATTCTAAATAATTTTCTTTGTTTATTACGGTAAAGGATGCGTTGGGGTAATTTTTACCAAAAAAGCCCGGGATTTTCTTTTTCTTATTTCCCCATTTAAAATCTACGGCAGTAATTTGTTCATCTTTAACTTCAATTAGGTCAATTTCTTGTTGATCGTAAGTTCTCCAAAAGTAATACCTTGTGTTTTTTTGTTGGTAGTTCATCTTCTTAATACGTTCGCTAAAACAATAATTTTCCCACAAAGTCCCTTGGTCGTTACGTAGTGCCAAAAGTCTAAAGTCGTTAACAATGGCGTTTCGAATGCCATTATCAAAAAAATACCACTTAGACGATTTGGTTACCTCTTTCCGCAAATTATTGCTGTAACCACCCACTTTATAAATGATAAATACTTTTGAGAGTAAATCTAAATACCGATCTACAGTGTTTTTAGCTATGCCCAAACTTCTGGAGAGCTCATCAACAGAAACTTCTGAACCGACCTGAAATGCAATTAATTTTAAAAGTTCAAATAGTTTTGCGCTGTTCTGTATATTTTCAAACATCAAAATATCTTTTAGCAAATACGATTTTACCAATTCCGTTAAATATTGGGCTTTTTCGGTTATCGTATCTAAATGAAATAACTCTGGATATGATCCAAAAATGAGCCTGTCTTCCAGGTTTTGTGTTGTCTGTAACCGGTTTTCTATGCCATTTAATTCTATTTGTGCTATCGGATAAAGATAAAAGGTTAGACTTCTGCCTGTTAAAGGCTCTCCAGTTTGGTTGGAAAGATCAAAAGCCGATGAGCCGCTTGAAATGATGGTTAAGTCTTTAAAAGAATCTATAAGCAACTTCAAAATTTTTCCAATTTCTGGTATAACCTGGGCCTCATCAATTATTAAAAGCTTCGCATTACCTAAAACTCTTTTGTAGTTTGCCACTGTTCTGGTAGCAAGCAAAGTTTGTACATCTTGGTCTTCGCCATTTAAAAATAGATGCGCTACCTCGTTTTCTCCAGCAATATTTTCTATAAACCATGTTTTGCCAACTCTTCTGGTTCCGAAAAGTAGGATCACCTTGTTTTTGCCAATTTTGCTATTGATAATCGCACTCAAATATCTTGGTATCTGATTTTCCATCACAACCAAATATACCAAAATTATATTAATTCAGTCAACAAACTGACTCAATTAACGTTAATTCAGTCAGTTCATTGACTGAATTAACGTTTTTTAATCAATTAATTCTAATGTTTGTATCGCTTCTTCTACGGTATTTACGTTGTTAAAAGCAATGCGCAATGTGTTTTTAACCTCCTTCAAATTCCCCATGCGTGGATGGTTTTGTGCAAAATTTAAGATTTTGGTAAAAGTCTCAGAATCGAAATAAGCCGATTGCTTATCGCTTAAAAAGTATCCGCGTAGCATATTGTTTTTAAAACTGATTTTCTCGAAACCTAGTTTTTTGCCCAACCACTGCAGCTTTACTACGCTTAGCATGGTTTTTACCGGCTGTGGCACAGGTCCAAAACGGTCTTCCAATTGCTTTTCGAATGCAGAAAGGTCGGCTTCATTTTCTATTTTAGAAAGCTCAGTATATAGATTATATCGCTCCGTAATGTTGGTAATGTAACTGTCCGGAATGTAAATTTCCAAATCTGTATCGACTTGGGTAAAGCCTATAAAATCTTTTTTTGGTTCGTTTTCAAAAAGGCCTTTAAACTCGGCATCTTTTAATTCAGTTATGGCCTCATCTAAAATTTTATGGTACATCTCAAATCCAATCTCTGCAATAAAGCCACTTTGCTCTGCGCCTAATAGGTTTCCGCTTCCGCGGATGTCTAAATCTCGCATGGCAACGTTAAATCCGCTGCCGAGGTCAGAAAATTCTTCGATGGCGCTTAAACGTTTTCTAGCCTCACTTGTTAGTGTAGAAAGTGGCGGCGAAAGCAAGTAACAAAAAGCTTTCTTATTGCTTCTTCCTACTCTACCTCGCATTTGGTGCAAATCGCTTAGCCCAAACATGTGTGCATGATTGATGATAATGGTATTTGCATTTGGAATATCCAATCCGGCTTCAATTATGGTTGTTGCCACCAAAACATCTTTTTCGCCATTGATAAAAGCAAGCATTACATCTTCCAATGCGTCACCTTCCAACTGACCGTGGGCAATTCCAATTTTCGCCTTCGGCACCAACTTCTGGATCAAATCTGCAAATTTTGGTAAATCGTTTACACGGTTATTGATAAAAAACACCTGGCCATCTCTATCCAATTCATATTGAATGGCTTCTTTAATCAATTTATCGTTAAAAACATGGAGTTCGGTATTTACGGGTTGTCTGTTTGGCGGCGGCGTACTTATGATGGATAAATCTCTCGCCCCCATCAAAGAAAAATGTAAGGTTCTGGGAATTGGAGTTGCCGTTAAGGTAAGCGTATCTACATTTATGCGAATGGCTTTTAATTTTTCTTTTGCCGAAACGCCAAATTTCTGCTCTTCATCTACAATCATGATTCCCAGATCTTTAAACTTTACATCTTTGCTTAGTAAACGGTGCGTGCCGATGAGAATGTCTACCTTTCCTTCTGCAGCGCGCTGCAGGGTTTCTTTAATTTGTTTGCTGCTTTTAAAACGATTGATGTAATCTACCGTAACCGGAAAATCAGCCAATCTTGCCGAAAATGTTTTGAAATGTTGCAACGCCAAAATGGTAGTTGGCACCAATATGGCGGCTTGCTTTCCTTCTACAACCGCTTTGAAGGCAGCCCTGATCGCCACTTCTGTTTTTCCGAAACCCACATCGCCACACACCAATCTATCCATCGGGTGAGAAGATTCCATGTCTTTTTTAACATCAAGCGTGGCTTTTAACTGATCTGGCGTGTCTTCATAAATAAACGAGGCCTCTAATTCGTTTTGTAAGTAGCCATCTGGAGAGAAAGCAGTGCCGGTTTGCGTTTTGCGAATGGCATAAAGCTTAATTAAATCTCTGGCTATGTCCTTAACTTTTTTTTTAGTACTTTTTTTTAGTTTATCCCAAGCCTCGGTGCCAAGTTTATTCAGCTTTGGAATGCCGCCTTCTTTGCCACTATATTTGGCGATGCGGTTTAAAGAATTTATGTTTACATACAACAAATCATTATCGGCATAGACTAGCCGAATCATTTCTTGAATTTTCCCGTTGGTCTCTACTTTTTCTAACCCGGCGTATTTCCCAACTCCATGGTCTATGTGCGTTACGAAATCGCCAGGTTTTAACTCTCGCAATTCTCTTAGTGTAATCGCTTGGGTTCGCTGGTAACCTTTTTTAAGCTTGTATTTATAATATCTATCGAAAATTTGATGGTCGGTGTAAAAAGCGATGCCAATTTCAGGATCAATAAATCCTTCTCTCAGCATGTGATTTATCGGCGTAAAGGTCACTGTTTTGTCAATGTCTTCTAAAATGGCATACAAACGCTCAATCTGTTTGGTAGAATCGGTAAATATCAGGTTCTCTATTTTTGCCTTTTCGTTTTCTTTTAGGTTGTGGATGAGAAGCGTAAAATCTTTATTGAAAGAAGGTTGAGGCTTTATGCCAAAATCGATCCTATTTTCTGTGGTGTAAAAAAACTGTTTTCCAAACTCGATGATGGAGAAATCATGCAGATGATCGCCAAGCATTTTCTCATCCGTAAAGGCAAATTGTGGATTTATCCAACCTGTGTTTTCTGCCTTTTCGGCCAAAGACAAAGCTTTCCAAAGTTCTACGGCTTTTTTAAAGCCCGCTTTCACAATATCTAACGTAAACTCTACATCTTTAAACCAAAGCTGAGTATCGGCATCAATATAATCTAAAATGCTGATGTTACTTTCGGTTAAAAACTTGGCCTGTACATTTGGCACTATGGTAAGCGATTTTACAGCGGCCACCGAAAGTTGACTTTCAATCTCGAAACTTCTGATGCTTTCTACTTCATCTCCAAAAAATTCTATCCTGAAAGGTAAATCAGACGAAAACGAGAAAATATCTACAATACCACCGCGTATAGAAAATTGCCCGGGTTCATAAACAAAATCGCAACGGTCAAAATCATAATCAACTAAAAATTCATTTATAAATTCTATACCTAGTTTTGCGCCAACCGCAATTTCCAAGGTATTTCTATCTAAGGCAGAGCGGTCTATAACTTTCTCAGAAATGGCTTCGGGATAAGAAACAACGATTTTTCCAAACTCAGAATCGTGGTTTAACTCATTTAAAACCTCGGCCCTAGCCAACACATTGGCATTGTCTATCTGTGTAAAATCGAAAGATTTCCTATAGCTAGAAGGGAAAAAAAGCACTTGCTTATCTAAAATACTTTCTAAATCTGACTGGAAATAAGCGGCCTCTTCTCTATCTGGCAACACAAAAAACAAAGGTTTGTGCAATAAAAAATAAGAAGCAAGGGAAATCATGGCATCTGAGGAGCCAACCAAACCTTTTAGCTGTATTTTTGGATTTCTGCTTCCGTTTAACGTTTGGGCAAATTGGGTTACCCGCTCGTCTGTTTTATACCTATTTACTAAATCGCGAATATTCAAGCTGTAAATTTAAGATTTATTTAGCAATTGATGCGCCAGTTTATACAACGCAAATTAATTTTCTGTAAAGGTGGTATTCTGTTGGAGCGACTTATGTAAACTCTCTGCTATAAACGTGTTAACAAAAAAGTTTTTGTGCTCAAAATTTTTAGAGCAGGGTTCAATTGGCTAAATTTGACATAACTATAAACCTAATTTAGGTTGAAAAAAACAAATCGACCGAAACATGTTTACAGATACTCGAAGAGATTTTTTAAAGAAAACGGCACTTTTGGCTGGCACCATTGGTTTAACAAATGTTTTGCCAGAGGCGATAGCAAAAGCAGCGAGCATTAGTGCTGCGCCAGGAACTACTTTTATGGATGCTGAGCATGTTGTTTTCTTGATGCAGGAAAACAGATCGTTCGACCACATGTTTGGTAAGCTGAAAGGTGTTAGGGGTTTTAACGATCCACATCCACACATTCAGCCCGACGGGAATAAAGTGTGGCTGCAAAAAGATGGGGAAGGTTTTACCTATCTCCCGTTCCATGTAGATATTAATAAAACAAAAATTACCTGGCAAGGCGGTTTGCCACATTCTTGGGATGACCAAGTTGACGCCAGGAATAATGGAAAATATGATAAATGGGTGCCCGTAAAATCTAAATTGACGCTCGCGCATTACAATCGCCAAGACATCCCTTTTTATTATGATCTAGCCGATGCCTTTACCATTTGCGATCAGCATTTTTGTTCTGCTTTAACGGGCACTACACCCAACAGGCTTTTCTTTTTTACAGGAACCATTAGGGGCGAAAATAGCGCGAATAAGGTAGCCGCTGTAAGCAATAGCCAAGCTGAATCTAGAGACAATGTATTTGTAGATTGGCCAACTTTTCAAGAAACGCTAGAAGATAACGGAGTAGATTGGCGAGTTTACCAAAATGAGGTTTGGAGTGCAAAATATAAGGATGATGAAACCGATGATTGGTGTGGCAACTATGGTGATAATGCGTTAGAATATATCGCACGGCATAACGTAAAGCTCTCTTCTTTTTTCCGTGAACACGGAGATCATTTATCAAATCCTCCGCTTACTGCAGCAGAAGTTACGGCGAAATACAACAATCTTTCTCAAAAAGAAAAAAACTTAATAGACAAAGCGTTCACCACGAATAAAGAAGAAAAGGATTATTTAAAATTAGAACCGTTTACTTATAAAAATGACGAGGGCAAAACGGAAACGGTTAGTTTGCCGAAGGGCGATATATTCCACGAGTTTCGGAAAGATGTAGATAGCGGAAAACTGCCAACTGTATCGTGGTTGGTTGCACCGCAGCGTTTTTCAGATCATACAAGCTCGCCGCTTTATGGCACTTGGTATGTAAGCGAGGCGATGAATATTTTAACAAAGAATCCGGAGGTTTGGAAAAAGACCATTTTTGTGCATACTTATGATGAAAATGATGGTTATTTTGATCATCAGCCGCCTTTTGTGGTTCCAAACCCGAAGGACTCTGAAACTGGAAAGGTTTCTGCTGGAATAAATTATGCGACAGATTTTGAGGATGAAAAAGGAAGTCCGATTGGACTCGGTTACCGTGTACCGATGATAATTGCTTCGCCATGGAGCAAAGGTGGTTTTGTAAACTCGCAGGTTTTTGACCATACTTCTTCTTTAATGTTTTTAGAAAGTTGGCTGAAAAAGAAAACTGGCAAAACAATTAAAAGCCATAACATAAGCGATTGGAGGCGCGAAATGTGCGGAGATTTAACGTCAGTTTTTAGGCCTTCGGAAGAGAATAATGTGCCACTTCCAAACTTTTTGCAGAGAGCTCAAGTGGTCAAAAGTATCAATAATGCTAAAGACAAGCCAGAACAAATGGCGCCCACGCCATTGCGTAAGAATGAAATTGAAAAAGTAAACAAATACGATAGTTTTTCTGCCAACAACACGGAGCAAATGCCCAAGCAAGAACAAGGCACCAAACCTGCTTGTGCGTTGCCTTATCAATTAACGGCAGATGCGAAAGTAATAGATGGAAAACTCGAACTTTCTTTTGCCGCAGAAAAAACTGCCTTTGGTGCGTCGGTTGAAAATAAGAGCGCTCCTTTTAATGTGGTGGTTCTAAACAAATTTAAAGGTTTACCTGGCAAAATACTTGCCTACGGCGTTAAAACCGGAGATGTTTTAAAAGACAAGTTTAATCTATCTGACTTTGAAAATGGGCAATACAATTTGGTTGTGCATGGGCCGAATGGATTTTACAGACATTTTGAAGGCGACAACAAAACATCTAAACTATCTGTAAAAGTGAACTCAGAAATGGGCGGTTTGCTAAGTAAAAAGGCAACAGGAAAACTCGCTTTTTCGTTTGCAAACTTCTCCACAGAACCTATCCAAATTAAGTTGATTGATAATAAATACAATCAACCCGAAAAGTTAATAACGATTAATGCAATGGAACAATTAAAACAAGCAATCAGTTTTTCTAACAGTGCAAACTGGTACGACATAAGTGTGGTTAATGATGCTTTAGATTTTAAGCACCGTTATGCAGGCAAGATTGAAACAGAAAAAGGAACGACTACCGATCCGTTTATGGGTGGGGAGATGATTGAAAAAGCGATAGTTTAAGGGAATAACGCTATTTCCTTATCGGGAGTTAAATCATCGGTTTTTCGTCGGTTTACCTTAATTCATTCGTGTGCCAAAATGTCTCATGAGACACTTTTTAAGGTGACGAAATCAAGTGGCTTTAATATAGAGGACACTCATGTGGCCGCTTTAGACAGGTTGGAAAAACTGATTTCGTTAACCATAATCTTTTGTGTGGCGCCACAAGATTGGAAACTGTATCGATACCCAAATCAAGCCCATCAAAATAAAGAAACACGGAAGAAGGGCTGTGAGCGTATTCAAATAGGGGGTAGACAATCTGTCGGAATTGCATGCTGTCAGGATTCAACAAACTCAATATCAATATAATAAAATTTTTGTCATGTACTTAGAAAAAACTACAATATGTGTTATGAAAAAAATTGAATGGACTGATTTTGAAGCTGTTGATTTACGGGTAGGAACGGTAATAATGGTTGAGGATTTTCCAGAGGCTAATAAGTCTGCGTATAAGTTAACTGTAGATTTTGGTGCTTTGGGAATTAAGAAAAGCAGCGCGCAGATTACAAAACGCTACAGCAAAGAGCGTTTATTGGGAAAGCAACTTGTGGGCGTTGTTAATTTTCCTCCAAAGCAGATAGGGAAATTTATGTCTGAGTTTTTAGTTACGGGCTTCGCCGACCAAAACGGTGATATTATTCTTACTACAGTTGACGCAAACCTGCCCAATGGAAGCAAAATGATATAAGGCAATTGTTATATTTGCACATGACTTTTTTTAATTTTGAGAACAAGGACTCGGATGCGGAGGATGTGCATTACATGAGAATGGCGCTGATGGAGGCAGAAAAAGCGTTTACACAAGACGAAATTCCCATCGGTGCTATAGTGGTTTGCAAAAATAGAATTGTGGGTAGGGGCTACAACCTTACAGAGAAATTGGGAGATGTTACTGCGCATGCAGAAATGCAGGCATTTACCTCGGCGGCACAAACTTTAGGCGGTAAATATTTAACCGACTGCACGTTATACGTTACTGTAGAGCCCTGTGTTATGTGTGCTGGTGCAAGTTTTTGGGCGAAAATTACTAGGATTGTCTATGGTGCACGAGAAGAGAAATTTGGCTATTCATCAAAGGGTTCAAATTTATTGCACCCAAAAACACAAGTAACTGCAGGCGTTTTAGCAGAGGAATGCGCTATACTAATGCAGAACTTTTTTAAGAATAAACGTTAGATCTAGCTCAGTAATAAACATAAAAACTATAAGTAGAATAAGAACAATTGGCCTGCACTTTTGTTGTAATAATAACGAATCATTTTAATAAACTTAATTTATATCCATTATGGCTTTTGAATTACCAGCGTTACCATACGCAGCAGATGCGCTAGAACCGCAAATAGATAAAACAACCATGGAAATACACCATGATAAACACCATCAAGGTTATGTAACCAACTTAAATAAGGCTTTAGAAGGCAAGCCAGAAGCAGATTCTGACATCGAAGAGTTGATAAAGCACATCTCTAAATATCCAACTGGAGTACGCAATAACGGAGGCGGCCATTACAACCACTCTTTATTTTGGAAAGTACTTGGGCCTAACAAAGGCGGAGAGCCAACAGGCGAACTTGGCGATGCCATTAAGCAGGCATTTGGATCTTTCGAAGATTTTAAAACAAAGATGAAAGAAGCCGGTGCAACTCGTTTTGGCTCTGGTTGGGCTTGGCTTTCTGTTGGCACCGACAAAAAATTGCAGGTTTCATCAACACCAAATCAAGATAATCCGTTAATGGATGTGGCAGAAGTTAAAGGAACGCCAATCTTTGGAATTGATGTTTGGGAACACGCCTATTATTTGAAGTACCAAAACAAGCGCCCAGATTATCTAGCGGCTATTTGGGAAGTTGTAAATTGGGATGCTGTATCAGAACTTTACAAGAAAGCATTATAAAAAAACAATAAAGATTTTATCGACCCACGGTTATAAAAAGCCGTGGGTTTTTTTGTTTCTTATTTATCGGTAACTTTGTATGTAATTTAAAAAAAATGAGACAATTAATTTTAATACTTTTTGCGTTAATTGGTTTTGGTTTAACTACGCAAGCCCAGCAAAAGCCACCTACTCCAGCAGAAACGGCAAAGAAAAATGTTGATGATTTAAATTCGAGACTGAAATTAAACGACACCCAGAAAAGTGTAATTTATCGGTTTACTTATGCTCAAGCTAAAGAACAGGCCGAGATGATAAAGCGCCAACAGACAGGGACACCTCGAGATGATGATGCGGATCAATATTACAAAATCCAAAACGAAACAAACGCCAACATTAGAGAGGTATTAAAAGGCGATCAAAAAACCGAATTCGATAAAGTTATAGAAGAGCGCCTACGCGGAATTACTCCTGCCTCTAAAAAACGTAAAAAAGGCAAAGAGCCAGAAGTTGAGGGAGACATAAAGGGTTTGCTGATAAAACCAGACACCATTAAAACTAACAACCGTTAAAAATTTGATGCTAGGAGTGTTTCAGTTTGCAAAAATCTATTAAAACGTATTCGCTTCTAAGAAATCAACCAATGCGGTTACGGCAAGTTTTTGTTGTTCTCCCGTCTTCATGTTTTTTAACGTAAGTAAGCTGCTTTGCATTTCATCGCTTCCAATAAGCAACACAAAAGGAATGTTTTTAGCGTCGGCATAGGCCAATTGTTTTTTCAACTTTGCTGCGGTAGGATATAATTCTGCCGAAATATCTTTTAATCGAAGGTTTTGAAGGATGGGTAAGGCAAACTTCTCCGCAACCTCATCAAAATTGCTGATCAGTATTTTTGTTCCTGCTGTTGTAGAAGCAGGAAAAAGATTTAGCTCGTCCAGCACGTCGTAAATTCTATCTGCACCGAAAGATACACCAACCCCCGTTAAGTTTTGTAGTCCAAACATGCCAGTAAGGTCATCATATCTTCCGCCGCCGCCAATACTTCCCATGGCAACCTCGTTGGTTTTAACCTCGAAAATGCAGCCGGTATAATAATTCAATCCCCGCGCTAAGGTAATATCTAACTGAATGGAGGTACTTAGCTCTTGGTAATCATCGGTTGTAAGTAATTTAAGGTATTCTAAAACCTCCTCTATTTCCACAACGCCTTTAAGGCCAATTTCTGATGCTTCTAATGAGGTTTTTAACTGCGATAATTTATCAGTGTTGCTTCCCTTTAATAAAATAATAGGATGCAAAACCGCTAGGTCTTTTTCCGTAAATCCTTTGGTTAACAATTCTTTATTTACACCTTCAATGCCAATTTTGTCTAACTTATCAATGGCTACAGTCATAGCAACTATAAGCGCTGGCTTACCTATAATTTCGGCTATGCCAGACAAAATTTTGCGGTTGTTAAGCTTTATGTCGAAATCTTTTAAGCCTAACAGCGACAAAGCTTCGTGATAAATGAGGATAAATTCAGCTTCGTTTAGCAGACTTTCTGAGCCGACTACGTCAACATCACATTGATAAAACTCTCTATATCTGCCCCTCTGCGGTCTATCGGCACGCCAAACAGGCTGAATTTGGAAACGTTTAAATGGTAAGGTTAATTCGCTCTGATGCATGACCACATACCTGGCAAACGGCACAGTTAGGTCATACCTCAGTGCTTTTTCAGAAATGAGCGGGATTAATTTATTGCTGTTCTCCTCGCCCGCAAAATCAAAAGACTTCTTTTTCGGGTCGTTTAGAAATTCTCCACTGTTTAAAATCTTAAAAATTAGTTTGTCTCCTTCATCGCCATACTTTCCGGTAAGGGTATTTAAATTTTCTATGCTTGGGGTTTGTATTTCGGCATAGCCATACTTTAAAAATACTTGTTTTAAGGTGTTAAAAATATGGTTGCGCTTAACCATTTCTTGTGGAGAAAAATCTCTTGTGCCTTTTGCCAATGAAGGTTTTATTGTTGCCATGGCCGCAAAAATACAAAAATTTGTGCCCGTTTTAACGTGTTAGCCCATCAAGCGAAATCTTCCCCCGCAATCAAGCCAATTTTTTTGGAATGCGCCATGGCTTCCTCGCTTTTGGTAAAAAGGCAGGTGGAAATTCCTAGCGTTTCTATTTTATCTAATAATTCTAAAGTGCTTTCTGCTTTTGATAAACGTACATTACGGATGTAAACGGCCATAATGTTTTTTGGATACCGCTGTACTATCGTTTCATAAATTTGAGGATCTTGTTGTGAATTGTCTCCAAAAAACACGAATTTTTGTTCTGGAAAAGTATCTAAAACTCGCATTACACGAAGCAGTTTCCCTTGATGGCCTGTTTTCCCGGTTTTAAAAAAATCTTTTAAACGTTTGATGGTGTTCAATAGAAATATGCCATCTGGGAGTTGATTGAATTTAAAGGCCTCGGTTAAATAATCGTACAGGTTCCACTCGCTGCTGCTTACATAGAAAAATGGATTTGGCTGATTTAAGGTAGTGTGCGATACTGCTAATTGTTGATAATAATTCGCGGTAGATGAGAAAACGGTACGCGTCCGCGGATTTTTGGTCAAAAGTACCTTTAACCTCCGCCAAAGAGTAGCCGAGTAAGAATTAACCACCGTGTCATCTATATCAGAAATAAAGGCATATTGCGTAATATGTGGCACATATATCTTACCAAAGCCTTCTGCCATAACATCTCCTGCTTCATTTAAAGCATCTATTTTTACTTCGTGCCAGCCGGCAGCGACCTTTTCATTTGCTTGCCATTCGAATTTAAAAAAGCCATCTGCTTCGGTTTTATTTAAAAAAGTCTTTCCAAAAAAGTGTAGTTTAATATTGGTAAACGCAAAAGGTTTAACCATAAAAAGTTTAACTAAGTTGCATGCATTAATCAAAAGATTATTGCTAAAGCGCTGGTTAATTTTTGCCCTACCTTTAAATACATGTCCAAAAACAACCAAGTTTTGGGTGTGGCCGTAACCATGATAAACTTTTACGCTAACCGCTTCCCTCATAATTTTAAAACAGAGTTTGTGCAAAGTTGTTTGTAAAGTACTTTACCACAAACGGGCTTAATAGAATGAAACTGTTATTTATCATAAATCCCGGGTCGGGCAATCATAACCAAAACTTTAAAGAAATTATTTCTGAGCATTTCTTACAGCGGAATGTTGTATTGGATTTTTATGAATTGCCGAAGGATTGCTCTTTAGCGAAAATTAGAGAAAAAATAAGCAATTCTGATCCAGACAGGGTTGTGGCCGTTGGCGGCGATGGAACTTTAAAGCTGGTGGCGGAGTGTGTACTGCACAAATCCATACCAATCGGGCTAGTTGCAACGGGTTCCGCAAACGGAATGGCCAAAGAACTAGGAATCCCATTAGATATTCCGAGCGCATTAAATTTAATAGAAACAGGCAAACCAAAGGCGATTCATGTAGTTAAGGTAAACGACGAAATCTGTATCCACTTAGCAGACATGGGCTTTAATGCTTACCTAATTAAAATTTTCGACGCCTTACCACAACGCGGAATGTTAGGTTACGCAAAAGCAGCTTGGCTTGCTTTGCTAAATCATAAAAAGATGCAGGTTAGCTTAAAATTGGGAGGTGAAATAATAAATACTAAAGCCGCAATGGTTGCAATAGCAAATGCGACCATGTATGGTTCTGGTCTGAAAATAAATCCTTTGGGAAAGCTAGATGACAAGCTTTTTGAAGTAGTGCTTGTAAAGAAATACTCGTATTATGAGATTTTAAAAATGTGGATAACCAGTTTGCCCTTAAACCCAGAAAAAATTGAGGTGTTGCAGGCCAGCGAGGTAACGATAACGGCTAGAAAGAAAACCCATTTTCAGGTAGATGGAGAATATTTGGGCAAAGTAGATAAAGTGCACGCAGAGATTATGCCAGCAGCAATAAGTGTGATTTTGGAAGGAGGAAAGATTGAGGGCTGAAGGTGGGAAACGGTAGAAGGAATAAGGAATAAGGAATAAGGAACAAAGAGCAAGGAACAAAGACTTCCCAACTACAGCAAACCGAAGCCGTAATTGCTAAAGTGAAGATAAGCTAAGAACAAAAAATATTTGGCAACCGAATTTTTAGAAGACAGGTTTAATTAAAAATACTTCCTATGAATTTTAACGGTAAAATACAGCCTAAAAAACTCGGCAATAATACATATTCTAAACAGCGCGTTAAACCATCCATCTGATAAATTTAACCATTCTGGCAATAGCGTAATGAAACCGATAGAAAAAACCCATAACACCAGGCGAAAAGGGAATTGGATATAGTAGGCAATCCACCCAAATTTTTTAAACAGCGCTAAGCCAATGGCCGATGCGAATAGCGAAAGAAACAGTGGGAACGTTAGCCAAACTCTTGCTTGCGACAGAAGACTGTCAGGAACTTCGTCGAAATGTTTCATCAAATCTAAAACAGGTTGAAACAGCAGAATGATGGATATTAGATCGAAAGCTGCGAAAATTTTTGTCAGCGCACGCATTTATTTGCAATACTTCTTTAAATAGTCATCGGCAAGATTGCTTCCCATATTTTTTACAAAATTAAAATCTTCACAAGCACCCTGGTTGTCACCCTGTTTAATTTTCTTTAATGCCATTTTAATTCGTTCACTCAGATAATCATCATCAATACCCAACTGATTTTTCAATTTAACAATTTGCTGTTCCTGCCCAGGTTTTGCGGCATCGAAGTTCTTATAGAAATTTTCTATGGTGTTTATCTGGCCCAATTCTACTTGATATTGGTTGATGGCCTGGTTTATTTCTTGTTGGCTTTTTGTTTCGCAATTGTATCCTTGCAGCGTAAATTTTACTGGAACCACCACGTAAGTCGTCGTGTCGTAACCAGACGGTACTAGCCATTTTCCGCTGCTCATGCGTACCAGTCGCAACGCTTCTTCGTCCAAATCGGTGCCAATGCGTTTGCTAATTTCAGAGAAGTACACCTTTCCCTCTGCATCTAGTTTAAAACGGATTTCTGTTGTGCCTTGGATGCAATTGTCTTTAGAAAAAGGCGGATAAATGGTGTTCTGCTTTAAAAAATTGGCAAAACCATCTGGGCTACTTTTAAATCGCAATTGCGCTGTAGCAATAGTGCAGTATAAGATAAAGCAAATGGCCAATAATTTTTTCATTACACTAATTTACGCATAAAATTCCGCGCTAATCGAACCAAAACTGTGCCGCAAAACAAGCTCCGGATTTGGGCAATTTGCCAAATACTGCTCGCGCTCGCTAAATTTGCAAACACCGGGGTAATCGCCAAAATAATCGCCAATGTTTAAAATAAGTTGAAAATGAAGGTGCGGAGGCCAAGAACCATTTTCTTTTTCATTTCCAAATTCAGCAAACTGTTTTCCTTTCGGGATAACCTCGCCGACTGTTAAGCCGATTAAAGACGCAGAGTTTAAATGACCAAAAAGCGCATAAAAAGTTAATCCTTCAATACAATAGGCTAAAATAATCGTTGCTCCATAATCCCCAAAATGGTCGTTATTGGCAAAGCTATGCACTTTTGCCTCGTAAAAATTGTAAACTGGAGTTCCAGTCTTTCCCCAAATATCTACACCAAGATGCAGGCGGCGAGCCTCCTCTGTTGCTGAGAAATGATTACTTCGTTTGTAAATATCTCTGTGTTCACTGTATCCGCCTATTCCGTATTTAGCTTTAGCACTCGCTAGTTTTTCCTCCATCCAAGTAGCGTAAAGCAAGGTGTCACTTAGTTGTTTATCGCTCAACTCTTGGTTATTGCTTGTGCAATCTAAGTGAATCAGGTCATCTTTTCCCTGATTATAATCTACCACTTTGCCAATAGTTGTGGCTTGGGCTGCTAGAATACTTTCTAATTTTTTCAAGTCGAGTTTTAGCTAATCCTCTTGGGTTTCTTCATTTTTATCTTTTGCAATTTGATCAAAGAGATGGTCCATCCGTTCTACATATTCGTTGGTATCATCAACAAAGAAGTTCAACTCTGGTATAACCCTTACTTGGTTTCTAATGCGGGCGCCCAATTTATATCTAATCTCTCCATTGTGCGAGTTTACGATATTGATTGAAGCTTCTGTATCTTTCGTGTTAAAAAAGCTGAGGTAAATTTTTGCCACACCTAAATCTGGCGATACACGCACACTGGTAATGGTTACCAAGGTATCTGGTAGCAGGGATCCGCCCTCTCGCTGAAAGATTTCTGCCAATTCCTCTTTCAAAACACCAGCAAATTTTCGCTGTCTTTTACTTTCCATAATTATTTAATTTGTTTTTTACGCAAAGCGATGGAAAACCATTTCTTCGCTCTCTTTTCAATTAATAAAGCAAATTTCTGCTATACGGGTACCTAACATTGTTTGCTGCACTTACCATTTCGTATAAAACGCTTTTAAACTCTTCTATATTTTCTTTTTCGGTGGCGGAGATGAATAACGTTGGTACATCTCCACGGCTCATCCAACTGTTTTTAAAATCCTGCAAAGACATTTTGCCATCTTCTAGTGCTTGCAGATCGTCTATTTCTGGCGAAACATAAGCATCAATTTTATTAAAAAGCAACAAGATTTCTTTGTCTATTGCGCCAATATCTTTAAGCGTTTCGTTAACGGTAAATAACTGGTCTTCAAAATTTGGATGAGAAACATCTACCACATGAATCAAAATATCTGCTTCTCTCACTTCGTCTAACGTAGATTTAAAACATTCTATCAAATGGTGGGGCAGCTTGCGAATAAATCCAACCGTATCGCTAAGTAAAAATGGCAAATTGTCTATCACCATTTTGCGCACCGTGGTATCTAATGTAGCGAAAAGCTTATTCTCTGCGAACACTTCTGATTTAGCTAGCATGTTCATAATGGTAGATTTACCCACATTTGTGTAGCCCACAAGCGCAACGCGAATAAGTTCTCCACGATTTTTTCTTTGTGTTTCGTTCTGCCGATCAATATGCTTTAAGCGTTCTTTTAATAGCGAAATTTTATCTAAAATAATTCGTCTATCGGTTTCAATTTGTGTTTCACCTGGGCCACGCATGCCAATACCACCTTTTTGGCGCTCTAAGTGGGTCCACATTCTGGTAAGCCTTGGCAACATATATTGCAATTGCGCAAGCTCTACCTGCGTTTTGGCTTGTGCGGTTTGTGCCCGATTGGCAAAAATATCTAAAATCAAAATACTTCGATCTAAGATTTTAACCCCAAATTCTTTTTCAATGTTACGCAGTTGAGAGGGCGATAATTCATCATCGAACACCACCATGTCTATCTCTTCTGCTTTTACATAAGCTTTAATTTCTTCTAACTTTCCTGTACCAACAAAAGTTGCACGATCTGGTTTTAGCATTTTTTGAGTAAATACTTTCTCTACTTTTCCGCCGGCAGTTTGAACCAAAAAAGCCAATTCATCTAAATATTCTTTTGTTTGGGCTTCTTTTTCGCCCGGAGTAACAACGCCTACCAACACCACTCTTTCTTGTGCTGCAGCGGTATCATACATTTTTTGTGTGCTCATATATCAAAACAAATATACGCAATAAAGAAGCCAAAATTGGGTTGGTTTAATTGTAAAGATGTAAAAGTTTAAGACTTTAAAATTGATTGTGTAGACCTGTGGTTTATTCTTTAATTGAACACCCCGGTCCGCGACCACCCCTTTGTAAGAGGGGGATTGCCCCTCACATTTTTTAGTACATCGGCAATCCCCCTTCGTTGGAATGCCTGTGCCGAAGACACCTCTTTGTGAAAAAGCTGGGTGGGTCATTTTAAAGAAGTTGATAATGTATTATCGGGTTATGTAGATATATTTTTGTAATTTGAATTGAAGTTAAACCATCTGCACCACAAAATCTTTCATGGCTTTTCCTGGATCCTCGGTCTTCATAAAGTTCTCCCCTATTAAAAACCCTTGAAAGCCAACGCTTTTTAGATCTTTTATAATTTTTGGGCCACTGATGGCGCTTTCTGAGATTTTTAAAAACTCTTTTGGAATTTGGTCTACCAAATCGAAAGAAGTTTGAATGTTTACTGTAAAATCTGAAAGGTTTCTATTGTTTATACCAATGGCATCTAAATCGGCACAAATGCTGCGCTCTAATTCGGACAGATTGTGTACCTCTAACAAAACATTTAAGCCCAAACTTTTAGCCGTTTTTGCAAGTTTTTGTATCGCTATTGGCGATAATATTCCTGCAATTAGTAAGATGATATCGGCGCCCCAAGCTTTTGCTTCTAAAATTTGGTACTCGTCTATAATGAAATCTTTCCTTAAAATTGGTATGTCATTAGCCGCTCTGGCTGCTAAAATATCATCTGTAGTTCCGCCAAAAAAATCTACATCAGTTAACACGCTAAGGGCAGATGCACCAGCTTTGTTATACGCATTGGTCACTTCTGCAACGTCGGCTATGCCATTGATCAATCCTTTAGAAGGCGATCTACGTTTAAATTCTGCTATAATCCCAGAACGGTCTTCGGCCAATAAAAATTTTTTAAAGACAAGTGGGGTCCGGTGGAAATGAACTGATTGCTCTAGATCTATAATTTTAACAAGCTGCTTTGCAGAAGCAAGTTCTTCTTTTTTTCGGGCAACTATTTTATCTAGTATTGACCCCTCCGCCCCTAAAGGGAGACCTGAATTTCTATTCATGTATATTATTTTACTTTTCGCTATTCCAGCTTGTTTTTCAGCTCCCCTTTAGGAGGTTGGGAGGCTCAGCCAATTTTCCATCATCTTTTTGCCGTATTCTGTAAGTACGCTTTCAGGGTGAAACTGCACACCGCGTACATCTAAACTTTCGTGCCGAAGTGCCATAATACCGTTACTGTGGTCTCGGGCAGTAATCTTTAAGCAAGATGGTAGGTTTTCATCGCTTACTACCCAACTGTGATACCTGCCCACATTTATGGTTTGTGGGCATTCCCAAAACAAACTTTCCTCACCATCGGTTACGGTAACAGGTGTGGCAACGCCATGCATGGGTCTGCCGAGGTTGAAGAGCGTGCCGCCAAAAGCCTCTGCAATGGCTTGCTGCCCCAAGCAAACACCAAAAATACTTTTGGTATTGCTATATTTTTTAATTACGTCTAAAAGCAAACCTGCTTCTGTTGGAATGCCTGGCCCTGGCGAGAGCAAAATTTTATCATAAGCTTCCACTTCTTCCAGGTCGAATTTGTCATTTCGCCAAACCTCGGCCTCGAAACCAACTTCGTTAATTAAATGCACCAGGTTATAGGTAAAACTGTCGTAATTGTCTATAACCAAAACCCTTTTGTTGCTTATTGTATCTTTATTTTCCATTGTTGTTTAAATCTAAATCCCCGTGGCCATTTCTATCGCTTTGCGCAAAGCAGCAATTTTATTGTTTACTTCTTGCAGTTCGCTTTCGGGCACAGAATCTGCCACAATGCCCGCGCCGGCCCTGTAGTGAAGTTCGTTGTTTTTGCTCATAAAAGTACGGATCATAATGGCGTGGTTAAAATCTTCGTTAAAGCCCATAAAACCGATTGCGCCGGCATAAAAGTTTCTGCCCAAACTTTCGTTTTCGTCTAGCAACTGCATGGCTTTGTATTTTGGCGCACCGCTTAATGTGCCAGCAGGATAGGTATCTGCAACCACATCAAAAGCGTGAACGTTTGATTGTAAATGGCCACTCACCTTGCTTACCAAATGTATTAAATGAGAATAATACTGTACCTCTTTAAAAGACTTAACTTCTACTTTGTTGCAATGTCGGCTTAAATCGTTGCGGGCAAGATCTACCAGCATTACGTGTTCTGCACTTTCTTTAGGGTCCTGTTCTAAGCGTTTTGCCTGTTCGGCATCTTCGGCATCGTTGCCGCTCCGTTTAAAGGTACCGGCAATTGGGAAAATATTGGCATGATTGTCTTTAATGGTAATTTGTGCCTCTGGCGATGAACCAAACAACTTAAAATTGCCGTAATCGAAATAGAATAGATATGGTGATGGATTAATTGAACGTAAACACCGGTACACGTTAAACTCATCTCCCGTAAAGGATTGCTTGAAAGCCCTGGAAGGCACAATTTGAAACACATCTCCTCTAAAAATATGCTTTTGAAGCTTTTCTACCAGCGCGATAAAATCTTCATCGGCCAAGTTGGAGGTTTCTTCTCCTTTGATGTTAAACTTATACTCTGGATAGTTTTTGTTCTGAATGAGGTATTGCATTTTATCTAAGCCTTCATCTAATTCGCCCTCATAACTATTTTTAAAAAGGGTTATCTCGTTTTTAAAATGATCTATGGCAATAAGGTAGCGGTATAAATGGTATTGAAGTTCTGGAATCTCCTCCCCGTGGGGCGTTTCTGCCTTAAATTTAATGTCTTCGAAATGCTGAACAGCATTCCAATTAAAATAACCGAACAGCCCGGTGCTGATAAATTTTATCTCTGGAATCTCTGTAACCTTAAATTTGTTTTTAAACGTCTCAATTTCTGTTACCAGGTTTTCGGTTTCTCTTATCTCTACACTTCCATCTGGAAAGTAAGTTTCCAGTTGATTTCCTTTAAGTATGATGCCCGCTATCGGATCGGCACAAACAAAACTCATAGAATTTTCTCTGCTATGATAATCAGAACTTTCTAACAAGATGCTATTTGGAAAAACATCACGCAAGCGCAGGTAAATGCTTACAGGCGTGGTGGTATCTGCAAGTAGTTTTTTGTATTGGGTATTAATTTTATACATTTTTTTTGATGTTGTTATTGCAAATAAAGCAATGGATTTAATGGGCGAGTTGAATTTAAAACAAAAAACCCAGCGTTATGTTGCGCTGGGTTTTTGTTGGTTTAGGTTGATAAAATATTTTCGCTATACGCACCAGGCACAATTAATTTTTAAATTGTTACGCCAAAGCCATGTATAATTTCTGTTGTTCATCTACAGCAAAAATATAAAGAATTATGAGAACTCAAAATATTTTTTGGAAAAGATGGGGGAAAGCAAAATTGAAAGTACTACGATTGAACACAAATTGCTGTCAAATTCGATTTAAAAATGCCTTATCCTCACGATTGTTCTTATGTCCTTGCAAGCAGCTTAATAATGCGTAAACTTAAATGCTCATTATTTTTCTAAATACCATAAATAGGAGTACTACGCTTAGTAAAAATGACAGAGATAAACAAATAGGAGCAATAAGAGAACCTCCAATATGTAAAATTTTTAAAGCCGCACCTAAAATAGTAAAAACAAGCCAAGCAATACTCAATCCATTTACAATCGGTGACTTCATATTTTATAAGTGATTAGACTTTAAACATACATAATTTGCAGCAAAGAAAGTAAGGAACATGCAAAATTGAACTTACGCTGTATTGCAAAACGTAGTAAGGCAGAATATTTATCCCATCCCAAAAAAGCTTTTGCCTGGTACACTTTTAACCATTAACAAAATAGCCACCACAATTAAAATAAGCGCTAAGCCAAAAAATATAGAAATTGCGCGGTGTTTTGCAACGCCTTCAACTACTTTCTTAGACCTAGAGTTGCCGATGGTAATTAGAATAATGGCTAATATCATCATGCTAATGTGCTCCATTTTAAAGTATCGAACAGCAGCATTTGAACTATCTTTTTGATACCAATCGCCCATAAAATACAATGCTAAACCAAGCAACAATTGAATGTGTGCACTGATCAGTGTAAAAAGATTTAATTTCTTATCGCCAGGTGTGTAGGTTTTGTTTCCCAGCCAACCAGAAACCGCTTTTATAACCGCAAGTAATAATAATATTAAAACAATATATCGCCAACCCGAGTGTGCACTTCTTAAAATATTATACATAGCATTTTTTTTGATTCAAAATTAAGGAAATAAATGCAAAATATTGGCTATGCCATCTTAACTAGGTATAAAAAGTTTAGCTGTAAGTATGCCGCGGAGAAAAAGTAAGTAAAAGCAAGTGGAAGGGAGCGGGTTTTATAATAAATTCGTTCTCTTTTTACAAAAAAAATCCATACTTCCCTAAAACAACCAATTTGTTGGTCTTCAGCTTCATTAATTCAACTTGAGCCAGTAAAAAGTAATAGTGAATCAGTACAGATCTGGTAAAGAATTGTTATATTTGAGTATCGTACAAAAGTATAATGGGAACAATTGAAGATTTAAAATTGGTAAGTAAAACAGCCGTTCAGCGCCTTAGGAAACAAAAGCTAGAAAACGGTAAGCCATTTTTGGTATGGTCTAAAAGGTTGCCAAAAGAGCAGAGCTACTTAGAATACCCCGATAAATCTATAAAGATAGTTAAGGTATCGCCAACATTAAGGTCATTCATCGTAATTCGTGAATTGACAGACTTACAAGTTCAGGCGATAAGAAGAGAATTTGACCTTTATTAATGTATTAATGCCCTCTTTGTACATCATCACTGGGTCAAACGGAGCTGGAAAATCTACCGTTGGACAGAGTATCTCCCAGCGGAACTTTTGGCAACGCACCATATTTTTGATGGAGATTTACTATATACAAAAAAGCTTAAAGAGTTGTTCCCGGCAATAACTAGGTCTGCAAAATATGCGCGTAAAGAAGCATTAGAATATGTAGTCGACCTTTTCCATAAGCAGACAAAAAAGGCGTTGAGAACTAATGACCATTATATTTATGAAGGTCATTTTACGAATCATGAAACCTGGAATACGCCAAAAGCTTTCGCCGCTGCTGGTTATCATGTTCATCTTATTTTTTTCGGTTTGGAAAACCCCAATCTTTCTCAATTTCGTGTAACTGAAAGAACAAGTGAAGGAGGTCATTATGTGGATCCTATAACTTTAGAAAACAATTTTTATGGAAACCTGGAAAAGCTTGATGTTTATCATAAAATGATTGACGATTTAATTATAATAGATACATCCGAGATTAATCATCGAATCTTATTCAAGAAAGTAAACCAATCAATAGAATTTTCAGTCAGGCCTGAGGCTCTGCCAGATTGGTTTACCCAAAATCTCCCAGACATCACAACTTTAATATCAGAAGATGATCATCTAAACGATAAATTAGCTTAACCAATTCAGCTGCTTTCCCGACTTCTGCATTTGTTCAATAGCCATCTTTTACTTATCGCTTACCGAGCATCAGGAAAAATACTTTATTTTTGCGGCGAACAAAAAGAACCGTTCTTGTAGTTTTTCACAATCAGAAAGGGTGTTTAATAGGTTTTCTATCAGTAGTTTACGCGGTTTATGTAGAATGCTGTTAATAATTTTTTTACTCGCTAATGGCAAAATGCTGTAAAATTATAATAAATTTCCTTTTTAACGCTCATAAACGTTCTCAAAGGTAGGTTCTTTTAACAACACACACATGGAAGAAGATTTCTTTTTTGAATCGAATGAAGATGCCCAACGTTCAGTGGAACGTTACGAAGAAATGCTCCGAAATAAAGACCAGTATTTTTTTGATTCGCATGCTTTTGAATATATAGTAGATTTTTACATCGAAAAAAATGATCCCGTAAAGGCGTTGCAAGTGGTAGATTTTGCCATCAGCCAACATCCCTACGCAACTGTATTCTTAATAAAACAGGCGCATTTATGGATGTTGACCAACAATTACGATGCAGCTTTTTTAGCCCTGCAACGTGCAGAGCTTTTAGAACCATCAGAAGCCGATATTTATTTGATGCGTGGCAATATTTATCAAACCAAAGAACGTTTTGATGAGGCCATAGAAAATTACCAAAAAGCATTGGGTCTTGCAGAAATTACCGACGAGATTTTACTGCAAATGGCCTATGTTTATCAAAGCATGTCTGATTTTGAAAGTGCAATTAAGTACATTAAACTCAGTTTGGAACAGAATATGGAAAACCAAGATGGGCTGTATGAATTGGCGTTTTGCTATGATGTATTAGACAAGCAAGAAGAAAGCATTAAGTTTTACGAGCAATACATAGATACAGATCCGTATTCTTACGCAGCTTGGTACAATTTGGGCAATAGTTTCCATAAGTTAGATCTTTTTGAAAAAGCGATCGATGCTTATGATTATGCCATATTGATTAGGGAAGATTTTAGCTCGGCCTACTTTAACAAAGGAAACGCATTGGTGCAATTAGACAAATTTACTGAAGCCATAGAGGTTTATAAGCAGACTTTTGAGTATGAGCAGCCTAATGCCGATACCTATTGTGCTATGGGCGAGTGCTACGAGAAGCTCGAAAAAATGGATGAGGCGCGTTCTTATTACAAGAAATCGGTAAAGTTGGATGCAAAAATGGCGGATGCTTGGTTTGGTATTGGCGTTACCCTTAACTTTGAGGAACGCTATTTCGAATCGTTGCACTTTTATAAAAAAGCGCTAGACGTCGAAGCCGAAAATGCAGATTTTTGGTTTGCAATGGCCGATGCTTACTATAAACTTAACCAAATTGAGGAATCTGTAAAGGCTTATGAGAAGGTGTTGGAGTACAACCCAGTAGATATAGAGGCTTGGTTAGATTATAGCACCGTTTTGTATGAGCAAAAAAAGATTTTAGAAGCTTCGGAAATTATTTCTGAAGCCATAAAGCACAATCCAGATGCGGCAGAATTGTATTATAGGATGGTTGCGTATCTTTTTGCAATGGGCCAACAAAATGAAGCTTTGAGCTACTTGGAAACCGCTTTAAATACAGATCCAGATAAGCATTATATTTTATTCGAGTATTTGCCTCAACTGCAAGACAACCGTGGCATAGTAGATTTAATTAGCAGATATTTTAGATAAAATACCGAAAAAAAATTTTACATAAAAAGTGTAAAAATTTTCTTCAATTTGTAGCCGTATGAATTACCCATTAAAAAACACCCCTGAAAGAATGGTAAAGCCCCGTCAAAGTGGCTTTACCATGGTAATGGACAAGGGATTGAGTTTACGCCAGACCGAGGACTTTATAGAAGTTGCTGGCGTTTATACAGACATTGTAAAATTAGGTTGGGCAACCTCGCACGTTACCCCAAATCTTAAAGAGAAATTGGCGCTGTATAAAAGTGCCGGTATACCAGTTTATTTTGGTGGTACGCTTTTCGAGGCCTTTATTGTTCGCGACCAGTTTGCAGATTACCAGCGTATTTTAGATGAATACGGAATGGAGTTTGCCGAAGTTTCTGATGGCTCGATAGAAATTGAGCATGAAGTAAAATGCAACTACATCATAGAATTGGCAAAACAAGTTACGGTAATCTCTGAGGTAGGCAGTAAAGATGCAGCCAAAATTTTTGCTCCGTACAAGTGGATAAAACTGATGAAAGCCGAAATGGAAGCTGGAGCTTGGAAGGTTATTGCCGAAGCTAGAGAAGGTGGTAACGTAGGTATTTATAGGGGCGATGGAGAAGTTAGACAGGGCTTGGTTGATGAGATTTTAACCCAAATACCAGCAGAAAGTATCATTTGGGAAGCGCCTCAAAAAGAGCAACAAGTTTGGTTTATTAAACTTATTGGGGCGAACGTAAACTTGGGCAACATTGCGCCATCAGAAGTTATTCCGTTAGAAACCATTCGTTTGGGGCTTAGAGGCGATACTTTTGACCACTTTTTAATTACCGATTAGGATTACTAAATGATTGCACTTTTTTTATACCGCTAGCTAAAAAACATCGCGCAGCAAAAAAAGAGCTCTTTTTTAAGCAACGACTAAAAAGCCGGCTAAATTCTTTTGGCAAAAAATCTATAATTTTATGAAAACCTTCGGCTTGATAGGCTTCCCGCTTTCCCATTCTTTTTCTAAGAAACATTTTACAGAAAAATTCGAAAAAGAACACATTTTGGAGTGTGGCTACGAACTTTTTCCAATAGACAGCATCAGTCTTTTTCCAGCACTTTTAGAACAGCATCCTTCGCTTTGCGGACTGAACGTTACCATACCTTATAAGGTAGAAGTTTTGCCGTTTTTAACTGAAATGGATGACGCTGCGGCAAAAATTGGTGCGGTAAATTGCATCGACATCAAAACACAAGGCCAGAACAAAATTTTAAAAGGTTATAATACAGATGCGTTTGGTTTCGAGGAATCGCTCAAGCCGCTCTTAAAGCTTTCAAAGGTCTCAACGCTTTCAACGCTTTCAACGCTCTCAATGCCTCAACATACAAAGGCATTGGTTTTTGGCAACGGTGGCGCATCTAAGGCGGTAAAATACGTGCTTAGAAAATTAAATATCGATTTTTTAAGCGTTGTGAGAACTAAGCAAGAAGGCGCCATTTTATATTCAGAAATTACTAACGAGCTGTTGAAAACACACACCATCCTCATTAATACAACTCCATTGGGGATGACACCGAATACAGAAGGCTACCCTGAGCTTAACTACGATGCAATTGGTCCGGATCATTTGGCCTATGATTTGGTTTACAACCCTTTAGAGACCACTTTTTTAAAACAAGCTGCCAAGCAGGGCGCGGTAACAAAAAATGGATTAGAAATGTTGCACCTTCAGGCAGAACAAGCTTGGACAATTTGGAATAAATAAGCTACCTTGGTCTTAATGAATTAAGCGTACCATAAAATGAATTTTAAGTTTGCATGCTTAACCATTATTGTATTTACTTTGCTTGCTGCCGCCTGCCAAAACAGTGCTAATTACAGCCCTAAACCAAAGGGATATTTTAGAATAAACTATCCTGAGAAGAAATACAGAGCATTCGTTTCAAATGCGCCCTTTACTTTTAACTATCCGGTTTATGCTACAATGGAGTTGGATAAGAAGAGTGGAGCGAAGAGAGATTGGTACAACCTTCATTTTAATCCCTTCAATGGGTTTTTACACCTTACCTATTATGATGTGTTTGGCTCGAAAGAGTACAATGAGATGGTAGAAGATGCGCGTAAACTTGCATTTAAACATACCATTAAAGCCACAGCCATTGATCAAAAAATAATAAATTATCCCGATAAAAAGGTTTATGGTGTTTATTATGCGATAGACGGAAATACCGCCTCTTCCGTACAGTTTTTTTTAACAGATAGTGTCAAACATTATTTTAGGGGTGCACTTTATTTCAATGAACGGCCACAGTACGATTCTATAGAACCTGTGGTAAAATTTATAAAAACAGATATAGACACCTTAATCTCTACCTTTAGGTGGAAAAATTAAAATTATGCTTACCATAAAGACCTTTACTTTTAACGCCTACAGCGAAAATACTTACGTGTTATACGATGAAACGAAAGAATGTGTTATCATCGACCCGGGGATGTACGATGGCGTTGAGGAGAATGCATTGGCCTCGTTTGTAAAGGGAAATGGCCTGAAACCAGTCTTGTTGCTCAATACACATTGCCATTTAGATCATGTTTTTGGCAATAAATTTATTTTTGATACGTACGGATTGAAGCCTCAATTTAACAAAGGAGAATTGGATATTTTACAGGCCATACCGGGATACGCTCCTCAAATGGGCTTTAACAATTACCAGTTATCTCCAGAACCCGATACTTTTTTACCGGAAACAGGGACCGTTACTTTCGGCAATAGCAGTTTGGACCTTATTTTTGCTCCTGGCCATTCGCCAGCGCACTTGTGTTTTTACAGCAAGGAAGATCAGTTTTTAATAGGTGGCGATGTATTATTTTACGGCAGTATTGGGCGTACCGATCTGCCAGGAGGAAACCATAGCCAGCTGATAGATAATATACAGACTAAACTGTTTCTGCTGCCCGATGATTGCAAGGTATATCCGGGTCACGGCCCTGCTACATCCATTGGCTTTGAAAAAGCGAATAACCCATTTTTTTAGACCCTGTTGGTCTCAACCCTAACCTCAACCTAGCCTCAATCTCTCTAAGCGTAAATATCATTCAAAATCTTAGCTAGCCGAACTCCAGCTTTTAACAGTTGTTGATTTAAAGGTGCAACAAACTCGAAATTATAACGATAGCTCAACCTTGCGTTGGCCGGGGTTTTTGCATAGATCTGGTTGCATAACAAATAAGATTCGTACACATCTTGTTTTAAACTAGTGTGTTGCCAGTTATACAGCTCAACCGCCGATGCGTGGTTTATTGCATTTGCGTATTCGGTGTAGCTGAGCTGTTGAAAGTCTATCAAGTCTGAATCCCAAATACGGTGAAGATTTGATTTTTGACCAAACCAAGTAACAAAAACATCGTTTCCGCCCCTATCGTCTTTACGTGCGGTATGCATAGGTTGGTGTAAATCGCCGACAAGGTGAACCAACATCCGCATGGCTAGTTGCTTTTGGCTAACGGTGCTCGCTTTGTTTTTTAACACCTTGATCATCTCGGGTATTTTGTTGTACACATTTGGCGTCGTTTCGGTTCCCAAATAGTTAAAAACCTGATTTTGATCTAAACCTGCCGATAAATTAACGTAGTGCCAACTGCTTAAGTAATTGAAGTTAGAATCAGATTTTATAAAATCGCCCCAGTTTGCCGCCATGGCTAGGTCTTCGTATCCTAGAACGCTTTTAACACCTTTTTTTGCTTTGGCGCTGAGGTAGGTTTCTGCGATTTGCCCAACAATGCGATGGCCCAAAACGCCCCAAGCTGCGGCCTTAAAGGGAAGGTAGCTGCATAGTACGAAAACAACGATGTACGATACTTTTTTCATAAATTTTTAAAGTGATTTTTGAACACAAATAATTTTTTGCTTCAAATTTAACCTAATCTCTCGTTGGTCTGTGGTGCTTTCTAAAATTATTACACTCGAATCGGCTTTCTTGATCAAAAAAATTCTCTCGTACCTGCCTATTCTATAACAGCCAGATAATTTCTGTTTGTAATTGGCATGGGTAAATGTTCCAGATAAAGATAATGTGTCGTTTTTTACCGCATAAACGCCCTTGGCATATTCTTTCCAAAGGCCATTGTTAAAGCAAGAATCTTCGTAAAAATTTACTTTGCTGTGTGTGGTTAAATCAACATAAAAAGAATCGCAGGTAAATTTAAAACCGTGTTGTGTAAAAGTCTTTAGCCGGCTACTAAAGGCCACTGAGTCTTCGTTCCAAACGCCCTGCATAAAAACGGTGCCTTTGCCTTGAATATTTGGCCTGCGCACGCAGCTGGCAAATAACCCAATACAAAGCCAAATGGCCAGCGCCGTAAAAACCCGACGTTTATTTACAACGAATTGATTAGAGCGTTTTGGTCTTAATAGATATTGCAACACTCGACTTAATAATTAGTTGGTGGAAATTGAGAGAAATCTTGTTTAGGCTGATTCGCGAGCTTAAACAACAGCATAAAAAACCCCACGGCAAAGATTACGTAGAAAATAGTGGAGAAAAACCCAGCAATTGAGTACATAGATGTTGTATTTTCCCCAGTAATGCTTCCACTGGATACGAGATAGGAGATCACCCGATAAAAAATCGACATGATTAGGCTGAATGCAGAACCAATGGTTAACAAAATAGCTTCGGTACCTTTACATTTAACTAAAAAGTACATGCTGGCAATAAAAATCAGCAATTGCGCAATAATGCCGATTATACCCAATAAGGTATCAATGATAGAAGTGCTCATTTTAATTGGTTTATAGATTCAATTATTTAAAAATTATCGGTAATAATCTATGTTCATTTCTCAAACAAAAAGCAGTTCATTTGCAGAAATATTATGAACTATTCTAATCGGGAAAAACTTTTTATTTTCTGTTAACTAGTCCATTTTCTTTAAAAGGACCAATTTATTTTAAGCTCCCAACCATGTCTTCTGGTTTTACCCATTCGTCAAATTCATTTTCTGTAAGCAGGCCAAGTTCTACAGCTGCAGCTTTTAAAGTTTTATTTTCTTTATGCGCTTTTTTAGCAATTTTGGCTGCATTCTCATAGCCAACATGTGGATTTAATGCGGTAACCAGCATTAACGAATTTTGTAAATGCTTGGCAATTTCTGGCTCGTTTGCTAAGATGCCCACAGCACATTTATCGTTAAAAGACACACAAGCATCGCCAATTAAACGAGCAGATTGCAATACGTTTGCGGCAATTACAGGTTTAAAAACATTCAGTTCAAAATGGCCAGTTGCTCCACCAATAGAAACGGTAACATCATTACCCATTACCTGCGCACAAACCATGGTCATTGCTTCTGGTTGCGTAGGGTTTACCTTGCCTGGCATAATAGAAGAGCCAGGTTCGTTATCGGGGATGATGATTTCGCCAATTCCGCAACGCGGTCCAGAACTTAGCATTCTAATATCGTTTGCAACTTTCATAAGCGAAACAGCGGTACGTTTTAAAGCGCCAGAAAGTTCTACCATGGCATCATGCGCTGCCAAAGCCTCGAATTTATTAGGAGCAGTAACAAAAGGCATCGAGGTTAAATCGGCAATCTTTTTTGCCACCAAAACATCATACCCCTTTGGCGTATTTAATCCCGTGCCAACGGCGGTGCCACCCAAGGCAAGTTCTGCAACCATAGCCAGGGCATTTTTTATCGTACGGATAGAATTGTTTATTTGTTGCACGTAGCCAGAAAACTCTTGCCCCAACGTTAGTGGCGTGGCATCCATAAAATGCGTACGGCCAGTTTTTACGATAGTAGAAAATTCTACCACTTTTTTAGCCAAGGTATCTCTTAATTTTTCTAAACCTGGAATAGTGTTCTCTACAGTTAATTTATAGGCTGCAATGTGCATGGCCGTAGGGAAAGTATCGTTGCTCGACTGAGATTTGTTCACATCGTCGTTAGGATGCAGTATCTTTTTATCGTCAGAAAGCTGTCCACCGTTTAAAACATGTGCACGATTGGCTATCACTTCATTGCCATTCATATTGCTCTGCGTGCCAGAACCTGTTTGCCAAATTACCAATGGAAATTGGTCGTCTAATCGGCCAGCTATTATTTCATCACAAGCTTTACCAATAAGTGCAGCTTTCTCCTCAGAAAGCACGCCAAGTTCTGCATTTGCTTGGGCAGCAGCTTTTTTTAGATAGCCGAAAGCATGGACAATTTCTTTCGGCATAGACCCTTCTGGGCCAATTTTAAAATTATTTCTAGAGCGTTCGGTTTGTGCCCCCCAATATTTATCTGCGGGCACCTGTACTTCGCCCATCGTATCATGTTCTATTCTAAAACTCATGTCTGCTGTATTTTCTTAACAATAGTAATGTTTGCAAATTTAGTTTTTTTGTGCGCGTATAATGTAACGTAATCGTTATTTATAACAATCAAGAGAGCTATTTTGGTTGCAGGCTCAACAGCGTTTCGTATAAATGAATGTGCTCTGCCGCAACTATTTCTTCAGCAAAATTGGTTAACACGCTAAGTCGCGCTTGTTTTTCTATTTCTCTACGTTCTGGGTGATGATACAACCAGGCAATACCTTCTGCTAAATCTTCGGCATTTTCATACTCGGCCAAATAGCCATTCTGCAAATGTTGAACCATATCTGGTATTCCACCGGTTCTAAATGCTACAACTGGCGTAGCACAAGCAAGGCTTTCCATTACGGTGTTTGGCAGGTTGTCTTCTAAAGATGGCGTTATAAAAGCATCGGCGGCAGAATAGCATTTTGCCAAGTGCTCATCCTTAGCTATCGTGCCTAAAAAAGTAGTTTTAAAAGGAAATGTAGGCATCTCTGCGTTTTCTTTATTGCCAAAAATAACCAGTTCTATATCCTCAGTTTTTACATCTGCTTTGCGCGATAAAATTTCTAGCGCCTCTAATAAATAGGGCGTTCCTTTGTGCTTATCGTTTTTAGAAGGCATAAAGCCACTCAATAAGACAAATTTTTCTGGTTTTATTTTAAATATTTTCTTAGCCTCTTTTTTAACGTAGGGTTTAAAAACATTGGTTTCGAGGGTGTTTGGGATTACGTTTACTGCCCTGGTGCCGAGCAAACTGCTAAATTTAATCGAGTTTGCCATCCAACGGCTCGGAGCAACAATGTGGAAATTCATTTTTTCGTAGGCTTGTTGTTTTCTAAGCCATGTTTTGTGCGATGCATCCTCTTTGCCGCTCATTTTTAGCACTGGGCATTCTCCGCATTGGCGATGGAAATTTTCGCAGCCATAGCGTACATGGCAGCCTCCGGTAAACGCATTGCTATCATGAAAAGTCCATACAATCGGCTTTTCAAGTTCATCTAGCTCTGCTAAAAACTTTGGGGTAAGAAAGCCGTGGTTTACCCAATGCAGATGTATGATATCGGCATTTTTAACTTCTGGGTGGTTTTTAATAGAACGGCCAAACCATTGTAAACTAAAGGGTGTTTTTAACGATTTGCTAAGCCATTTGGACCAATACCGCTCTGATATAATGTTATAAATCGCTTTGGCTCTTTGAATTGGCGTTTCGCTAAAGGTGTCGATAGCGGGATTTTGACCAAACTTATAAAACACCATCACCTTAGAATCTACGCCATTGGCTGTCAGTGCATCGCTTAGGCGCACGCAAGCCCTTCCAGCTCCGCCGTTGGCATCGTATGTGTTCAGGTGTAAAACTTTCAAATCAAGCAAAAATACAATTAAATGTACAGGCTTGTAAAATAATAAAAAAGCCTTGACTGTTTTAACGAAATCAAACTCATTTTATTGGAAAGATAATTTAAGGTGGAAGGAAAGGCAATCAAAAATTGTATAATGGGGTAGCCAATCTAAAACATATAATTGTTGAAATTTGCGTTTCTTTGCCGTTCGAAACAGATTAAAAAAATGGCAAACTTACTAACCGATAGGCAATTTTGGGTAAATTATTGGGAGAGCAAAAAGGGGCTGGCTGTAAAGCTCCCATCAAATTATCTTTTTAATCGGCAATTAGCACACGTAATTAAAGAGAATAAAGTTAAAACCGCCATCGAGCTTGGGGGCTTCCCGGGTTATTATGCCGTGTTTTTAAAGAAATATTTTAAGCTGTATGTTACGCTTCTCGATTATTTCGTGCATCCACCTGTGATAAATGACTTGTTGGAAAAAAATGGACTTACAGAAAAAGACATCCATATTATCGAAACAGATTTGTTTAACTATCACGCAGAAATACAATACGATTTGGTGTTAAGCTGCGGTCTGATAGAACATTTTAACGATACGGCAGACATTATTAACCGGCATATTGCATTTGTTAAACCCGGAGGGATCTTGTTTATCACGCTGCCAAATTTTAAAGCAGTAAATGGCTGGTTTCAAAAAAAGTTTGACAAAGAGAATTACGATAAACACAACATCGATAGTATGGATTTGGAACTTTTAAAATCTGTTTGCGAGAAGGCTGGTTTGAAAGATGTTGAAGCCGGGTATTTCGGCAAGTTTAGTGTTTGGTTAGAAAGCGAAAAAGAAAAGCCTGTAGGCGTTCGTATCTTTAAAAAGCTAGTTTGGCTTACCGGAAAAGTGTTTACCAAAATTGTTCCCGCAGAGCGGAAAAGCCTATCGCCTTATATTATTTTGACTGCAAGGAAACCGGGAAGGTAGAGGCTGGGATGGTGGACGGTTAAAGGCGCAGGGACGCCAGAAATCAGTTATCGGAAGTTAGATATCTATCGCTTCGCAATGGAAAATAGCATGCAAGTACATTTAAAGTGAGTTACGAATGCTATGGCTTGTGAGATTCTCTGATTGTCGACAACGGCGAGTCAAAAGGTCACTCTGCCTTTTTTATAAACAGCACACTCACTCAGGGTTATACAAAACGGCGATTTGATAATCGTTAACCTCAGCTCGGAAGGTTCTGCTCCATAAGGTTTTGGTGCTGCTTGCTCACAAATATCAACAGAGAGATAAGAATAGAATGAAATCAATTTCATTATAACTTAGGTAAACCAAACCGCAAAAAAATGATGGACTACTTTGAGAAATAGCGCGCTATCCGTTCTTTAACAAAGCGTTTAATTCGCATTGACATGCTTCCTTTTCGCTTTGCAAGGAAATTTTTAATCGTTTGATATACTTTTTTATCTTCGGCGATTACCGTTGGAAATTGTGAAATAGGTTGTGGGTTAATGCTTACATTATAAATGTCGTTTACGCCAGAATGTATGCCAGAACCATCATGGCCAATGTTTTGTACCAAAGATTTAAATGGATTTAGCGTTAATCCATTTTTTAAAAAAATAGAAGCATACCACCTAATTGCCCAGCTGTTGTTCTTGCCGGCTTTGAACTCCTGCATTTGTTTCCAAAAATTCATGCTTCCATCAATAGAGAAATCATTTTTTTTAGCTTTATCAAACTGGGCAATCAGCGTATCTATGTTAGGTTCAAAATGTTGCCAAGCCCGTTTCCATGTTGCCCACCCCCAACTAGTTGCTGCGCGGTAAAAGAAGGTTTCAGGTAAATTGTTTTCAGCAACGCTCTCTGGCAGCGGATACATGTAAGCTCCAATGTGCATTACTTTTTCTTCGGTTCTAAACCAATTAAGCGCATCGTTAAAATAGGTTAAAGTATGTGGTGAGGTGACCAAATCGTCTTCGAAAACAATTATCTGACCATAATCATTCACCAACTGGCTTACGCCAGAAATAATAGAGTTCGCAAGGCCCATGTTGCTATCTCGGGTAATGATTTTTATTGATTTAAAACCTTCAACCTCTGCAACGATGCGCCGCACCTCAGCAACTTTTTCTTCGTCTTTTTTGGTTTTTGCGCCATCTGAAAAGATGAACAAGCGGCTATCTTCAGCCAAGGAGTTCTGCTGCAAAAATTTGAGCGTGCGCAACGTATGCTGCGGGCGGTTATAAACGAATAAGGCTACTGGCGCTAGATTTTGCATTTTCTTTTTAATTGAACCATAGAAGGCATATAAGTTCGTTTAAGATTTTAACCTTGTTGTATATTTTATTAATCGGCTAGCTTTATCGGCTTTTAGGTTAACCATATAAGGCATTTAAGTTCATTTAAGTTTTTGCCAGTGCCAATAATTTTAATTGTTTAAAAAAGCTCTTGGTACAGCTCATTAACATAAGTTTTTTGTCCTTCAGAATACATGTGACTACAGTTAAAATTGAGCATCAAGCCCATTGGTTTTTTTAGTAGTTTCATGTAAGTTAATATTTGGGCTATATGTATCGGCATAATCGTTTCTACAGCTTTCAATTCAACAACTAAAGTATCCTCGATTAAAAAATCGCATCTTAAAAGTGTATCTATCTGTATGTCTTTATAATTTACCGCAAGTCCTAGCTCTGATTTAAAACTGATGCCTCTCAAAGATAATTCGTGTGCCATACATCTGTGATAAACACTTTCTAATAATCCTGGCCCTAATGCTTTATGTATTTCTATGGATGCTCCATTTACTTGATAAACCAAGTCTTTTAAATACTGCTTTGATAATGCCATTATTTATATGGTTTTAAAGTATTAAATCTATTTTTTATTGAACCATATAAGGTATTGAAGTTCATTTAAGTTGTTTGTGATTAATACTTATGGAGCTTGCCTCATATGTTCTTATATCCCTTAAATGGTTTTAGAGTTATTAAATCTATTTTTTATTGAATCATATAAGGTATTGAAGTTCATTTAAGTTGTTTGTGATTAATACTTATGGAGCTTGCCTCATATGTTCCTATATCCCTTAAATGGTTTTAAAGTTATTAAATCTATTTTTTATTGAACCATATAAGGTATTGAAGTTCATTTAAGTTGTTTGTGATTAATACTTATGTAGTGCCTCATATGTTCCTATATCCCTTAAATGGTTTTAAAATCGTTAAATCTATTTTTTATTGAACCATATAAGGTATTGAAGTTCATTTAAGTTGTTTGTGATTAATACTTATGGAGCTTGCCTCATATGTTCCTATATCCCTTAAATGGTTTTAAAGTTATTAAATCTATTTTTTATTGAACCATATAAGGTATTGAAGTTCATTTAAGTTGTTTGTGATTAATACTTATGGAGCTTGCCTCATATGTTCTTATATCCCTTAAATGGTTTCATTTTTCACTAAAATATTTTAATATCGTGATCAGATTTTTTGGTCAATACCGTATAGGCATTGGCAAACTGTTCTCGCTTTTTTATGCCTAAAAGATTTCCCAATGTTTTCTTAATTAAATACTCGGCATTAATTTTTAGTTGTTTACTAAGTGATTTGACTACTTTTTTATTTATAAACTCGTTGAAAAAATTAACTTCGGGTGTGGTCATCGAAACCTTGTCGGTAATAATTTCAAATCCCTCACTTTTAAGCAAAAACTTTAAAGAAGTTGGCGTGTACATGTTAATGTGGCCGTAATCTAAAAAGTGTTTCATCCTATTGTCTATGCCAAACCTGTAATCTTTTGGAACTTCTATCACCACATATTTAGCCACGCGTTTAAGCTCCCTTAGCAAAATACGCTCATGTTCTACGTGTTCTAAAACATGGGCTAAAACAATCAATTCGAAGCTGTTATCCTCGAATGGCAGCACATAACCATCAAAAATTTGTGCAGTTTTTAGGTGTTGTAGTTTTCTGTTTAAAATTAAATCTACTCCACTTTGTGCTATTTCTACCGCATGCAGCTCTGGTGCAAAATCCCACTCATCTAAGTAATGTAATATACTGCCATCGCCAGCGCCAACTTCCAATACTGTTCTTGGGGTAATTGATTTGCACACTTCTACAATGTTTTGCGCCTTATACTTTGCGCCCAACATACGCCAAGCGGTATCGGTGTTGGTGTAAAAGTTATCGTAGGCAGATTTTAGGTTTTCGGTAAGCATAATTTCTGGGGGGCAAATATAGTGCTAAGCAGCAATAGTTATACATCAATACCAGGTTTAATGCATAATGGTTACGCTTCCGCTAAAGATAGATTTTTTGTTGTCTTTTAATGAAATAACGTAATAATAAACGCCAAAAGGTAAGGCTTTGCCATTGCGCGTTCCGTTCCATGGTGCTACATAATTTGTTGCTTGATAGACGATGGCGCCATATCGGTTGTAGATAGAAACTTTGGATCCTGAATAATTGCCTAGGTTTTTGATTTCCCACAAGTCATTTATTCCATCTCCATTTGGAGAAAAAGTACTTGGGATTTTTATCGTGTTTAGCACAACAACCTTAATGGTTACCACTTTGGAGCAACTTTGACCGTAGTTTATTTTGAGCGAATAAACGGTATTTTCTGCGGGTGAAGCATTTGGGCTTAAAACATTTGTGTTGTCCAGCCCTACCTTGGGCGACCATTCAAAAGTGTACCTGTCGGTCGCGGTTAAATCGGTAACGACGTTTAAATTCACTTCCTTTCCAAAATCTATGGTCAGGGAAGTCGGCGCTTGAACGGAGATATTGTGATAAGAAATAAGCGCAACATTAGCCTTTGTTGAAGTCTGGCAATTGTTGTTAGAGATTTCCCACTGCAATACAATTGGTGTATCTTGTGGCATGTTTGCGATAATCGCTTTTGGGTTGTGTATGTTGTTTTGATCGAAGGGATTATAGTCTGCTGGAGCGATAACGCTCCAACTTCCAACTTCCTTGTCGCTGGCAGAGTTGCCATTTAATGTTGCTGTTAGATCACCGCATAATGTCTTGTTTTCTCCAGCACTGGCGATTGTAGGCTGAGGATTAATCTGAATTTTTAGCGAGTTGCTAGGCGAAACGCAATCGCCAGACGAAGTGAGGCGGCGAAAATAGACCGTTTTGTTTATCGAGATTGAAGCCAGGTCTTTGTTTTTTTCATTTGCGATGTCTGTCCATTGTTCAGCATCTTCACTTTGTTGCCATTGATAAGTTATGGTTGCATTTTCGCCTGCTTGAGGGATCGATCCGTCAATAGATATTTGTGCAGGGCCTGCACAAGGAACAGCTTCTGGTGAGCTAATGATGTTGTTATTAATTTGTGGATTAATGGTAACCGCAGTTTCTGAATCGGAACTTTTAGTTCCGTTCAAAGTTATTTGTCTTCTGAAATTAAGAGTGATTTTAGAGTTTGTGTTATTCCCATAGCCGTCGAGTTCATAACCTGCTTCGCGATAGTTGCCTTTTGCTGCAATCCAATTTCCGTTTAGATCTTTTATCTGCCACAGATATGCCACGTTATTTTGACTGTAGTCCGTATCACCTATTAGTTTTGTTTTTTCAGAAGCACAAATTGAAATACTTTGCGATTGTGCTAAAACAACGGTTACTAGCCAGTTGTAGTCAATGCAATTGGAGGAGATTTTGTATGTTTTAGGTTTTGAAAAATCTCCAACTACGCCCGAAAGTGGATTTAATATACCAATATCAGTTTCAATTTTTGGAATAAGTTTTGTTAAATCAGTATTTGGTTTAACGCGGATTATAATTTTCTTTTGTGCTTTATTTATCAAAGCTGGGCTGTATTGTTCTGGAAATTCAAAAGATGTAATGTTAGCATCTGTCACAATTTCAATTTGGTTATATTTTGAAATATAGCCATCAGAGTTATAGTCCTTTGCAGTTAAATTTAAATTGCAGTTATTTGGATTAAAATCGACTGTATTGCAAAACGCACCACCCAATAATATATTTTTCTTTGAATCAACAGCGATTTTATGCCCGAAGTTTTGTGAACATTGGCTGCCAAAGTTAAATGCCCAAACGTACTGCCCCGAACCCTTGTATTTGGCAAAGAAGGTGTCTCTAACGCCATGGCTGGTTAATGTTGTAGTGGACGTATTACCGTTGAAATCTAGCGTGCTGTCAAAGTATCCTCCGATGTAAATATTATCATCTAAATCTGCTGTAATATAGTAGCTATATAAGGTTTCCGATGTTCCATTTATTCCATAAACCCAAAGCGCATTCCCAACTGAATTATATTTTCCAACAAATAGACTTCTTCCAGAAAGAGTTACAACGCTGGGATTTAAAGATCGCGACAAAAGTTTTATCGAACTGCTGTAACCGCCCGTTAAATAAACGTCATTTTGTGGGCCGATAGCTAATGAAGATACAACTACATCTGGGCCATCCACTTTATTAGCCCAAAGTAAAAGGCCGTTCTCCGAGTATTTTGCCACAAAATAGCTATGTGCCCCACCTGTTATATTACTCGGAACACCTCTCGGATTTAGGTTGATGGCGTTCTCAAAGTAGCCCATGATAATGATGTTCTTATTTTTGTCGGTTATTACATGACGGATTTCATCTGTACCAGACGAGCCAAAACTAGTTGCCCAAATTACATTGCCGTTTTTATCGTATTTTATTAAGAATCCGTCTTTGTCTCCTTGGTTTACCAATGTTGTGCTACTAGCTATGATAGCAGAAGAAAATGAGCCAACAAATATGATGTTTCCTAGATTATCAGCTGCTACAACGTGCCCAAATTCCGTTTCTGAGCCCCCTACGTCTTTCGCCCATCTAAAATTCCCATTTTTATCCAGTTTTACTATAAAAGCATCGTTGTCTCCATTATTAGACAGATTAAAAGTCCCCGGGCCAGGGTCACAGTCCATGTTAGGAGAATTAAACTGACCCGCCAAAATAACATTTGATTCTGCGTCCACAGTAATGTTGTTCAATTGATCTAGATTTGACCCGCCAAAACTTTTCGCCCAAATCACTTTACCGTCTGAAGTGTACTTGGTAATAAAGACATCATAATCTCCATTTGAGCTGAGGGTAATGGGGTTGGAGGTTCCAGATAAATCTATCGTAACAGTGTTTCTAAAGTTCCCAGCAACGTACACGTTGTCAAATTTGTCTACGGCAACGCCAGCCACCTTACTTTCTCCAGTCCCACCAATGTCTTTAACCCAAGCTGGAACTGGCTTTAACTGAGCATAGGTATTGAACGAAACTAGCGAAAAAACCAACAAAAATTGAAGCCTAAAATACAAGAAAGATTTAATTTTCATGGGGAGAGCGGCAAAAATCAGTTTGGGTTTAACAACCATAAAAGTAACATAAAATTTTAATTGATTGAGAAATGAAGGGGAAGAATTATAGAAAAAACTAACTTTAAATGTAATTTTGATTTGCCATCACGCCTTCCGTTCCATGAGACTAGATAATTTGTTGTTTGATAAACGATGGAGCTAAAACGCTCATACATAAAAGCTTTTTAAAAACAGTGTCTTAACAATAGGTTTGTGAAAACAGTACAGATTTGGTGTTTTGTGTAAAATTCTGAAGGTTTCGTGTAATTTTTTCGTTTCTAAAAACAGTTTTTTTTATAATTATGGCTAATTAACTAATCATTTACACAACTATCTAAATTCGTTATGAGCAAAAAACAATGCCTTAATGCATGCCTTTTATTAAGCATGCTTGCAATTCTTTCTATGGGCTGTAGAAAGGAAGTCCAACAGATTCCCGTCCAATCGCTTAAAAATGTTGATCCAGTGCTTTCTTACATTAAAAGCTTAGGCTTTAAAAGTACAATGATAGAAGATAAGGGAGACGAGTATTTGGTTGAGGGAGATATTTCTTTTCCAAAAGACATGAAGTTGCCATCTACTCAAGGTATTCCAAGACAAGGTTTCGGTGGAAATGCAGGAGAGCGTTTGATGAACCTTCCGCCGAACCACGATCTTTGGATCGAACAGTATTTTACGGGAAACTTGGTAAGCACGACAACGGCTACAAATATAAAAATTTTAGTCGACGGGTCTATGGCCAGTTTATCGGGTGAAATTAATGCAGCCATTTCACAATGGAATAATGTGCCGAATTCGTCGTTGCACTTCAGTATAGTTACAGGCGGTGTTTACGATATTTATATCACTGATCAAAACCTGGGTGCGGGACTCTGTGGAGCTGCACGTTTCCCTATAAGTGGAACTCCTGGCAACCTAATCCGAATTAATAAAAATGAGATTGCAAGCAACAGTTTTGAGCAACGTCAGAGAACGATTGCGCATGAAATGGGTCACTGCATTGGTTTTAGACACACCAATTGGCAAGCGAATGGAGAATCACAATATGGAACCGATGATGTGGGTACTTCTGTAAATGCGATCGATGTACCCGGAGTTGGGGGAACAGATCCGTATTCAATAATGAACGGAGGTCAATGCGGCTCTGGTGCAACGCAATTATCTGCAAAAGACAAGTTGGCGGCTGCCTCACTATATCCAGGCAGTGGATCATCGGGAACTTTGGCAACAATGGTAGGCATTGATATCGGAACAGATGATGGAGTTTATTTTTGGGACTTATCAGGTCAAGTAACGAAAGGCAATTCTACTTCGATTTATGGGCCAACAAGTAGTTATGTTTTGCCAGCTGGAAGAACCTATAACCAAGTCGTAGATATGGCAATATCTAATTCAGGATATAGTTATGTGTGGTACACAGATGGCATAATGTCTGTTGGGAGTGTTAACAATCTAGGTAATTTTATCGCTCCAAAACCATATTTTTTACCAGCGGGGAAAGTTCCAACTGACATAGTAGGAATAGCTATCCTAAAAAGTAATGATCATTGTTTTACTTTTTATAAAGATGGCACCTTTTCAGAAGGAAATTCTACCAATTTGGCTGCATATTCTTCTTCGCAGCCTTACTCAGTGCCAATAGGCGAGACATATACAAACATCGCGGACATAGGGATTGCAGCCAGTTCTGGCTGGTTTTACGCTTGGTACAAAGATAATAAAGTATCTGTTGGTCCTCCAGCAAACTTAAACTCATACATTGCATTAAAACCAGTGAACTAATAAAAAAAGAGTCTGTTTTGATATTAAACAGACTCTTTTTTCTATTTTTATCGATGATTAAATCGTTAAAGAAAGTACTGCTGAAATATTTACCGGTAAACTATTTCAAATTTAGCAAATCCTATTCTCAAGATGGAGAAGATATGATATTGAAAGCGCTTTATGAGCTTAAAAAAGGTTATAAAGGTTTTTTTGTAGATGTTGGCGCGCATCATCCCGTGAGGTATTCCAACACAAAATATTTTTCTAAGCGAGGTTGGAGGGGCATAAATGTAGAGCCAACTCCAACTGCGATAAAAGCGTTCGAGATGTTTAGGAAAAGGGACGTCAATCTTAATATCGGTGTCGGGCAAGAGCGTGGAAAACTGAAGTTTTATTGTTTTAACGAGCCAGCTTTAAATAGCTTTTCAGAAGAAGTTTCAAAACGAATAGATCGGGAATCTACAAAGTACAAGATAATTAAAGAGGTAGATATTGATGTACTTCCGCTTTCTGATGTTTTTGATAACTATCTTCCCGCCAATACCAAAATAGATTTTTTAACGATAGATGTAGAAGGCTTGGATTATCAGGTGCTGCTCTCTAATAATTGGGAAAAATATAAGCCAGAAATTATTTTGATTGAGGAAGGTATTGATGTTGATGATTTAAGCAAGTCTCCAATTTACATTTTCCTTAAAGAAAAAGGCTATCGCTTTCTTGCTAAAACGCCGAGAACTTGTTTCTATAGGTTATGATCTTTTTTCAGTCAGATTGGGAGTTAAATCCAATTTTGAAGAGCAAACAACTGATTTCTGACATCCCATTTCCCGCTTATTTTTTTAGTCTACTACGGACACCTTTAAATACGTCCACCAAAAATAAAGATTTTATCATCAATATACCTTGCTGCCTCGTTTTTGGAATAAGCAAAATATAAAATGTAGAGGTAATACAAGCTATTAGCGTAGCGATGGAAGCGCCCACACCTGCATATTTTGGAATGAGCCAAAGGTTTAACAATACATTTATCAAAGCGCCCGCGGCAGTTCTATAAAAGGAAATTTTGGTGTAACCCTCGGCAATAAGGTATCGACCGCTTGCTACGCCTAGAAATACAAAAATCCCTGACCAAATGTGGATGGACAACATGGCTCCCGCGCCATCAAATTTATTTGGGTAAAGGATTTCTACAATATAATTTGCCGTAAAGCTGATGAAAATAGCAGTGGGTAAACTGATGTAAACCAAAAGATCGTAGAGGTTTTTTAGGCGCTTTTGATACCTTTCTACGTCCGTTTTTCGTGCGTTTATTAAGGCTGGAAAAACAGAAGTAACAATGGCTATAGGAATAAAGTACCAAGCCTCACTAAGGTTTTGCGCAGCGCTGTAAATACCTACCGCTTTGCTGCCCACGCTCTTTAACATCACCACGTCTATCTTCATGTAAATAGAAACCATTACGGCAGAAAGAATAAGTGGAGAAGATTTTTTTAACAGAGATTTTGCCCGATCGCCATTATATCGCCAAGCAAAAATAGTATAGCCCTTGCGTTGATAAACGATAACCAACCCGATAGCTAAAACGAAACCATCAAATACCAAGGCCCAGACGATGTAGATAAGCGAAAAGCCAAAATAAACAAGCGCTATTTTTATTCCGGCAGAAATGAACAGACAAATGTTTTGTACGTGTACAATGTATTTAGACTGTACCTGCGATTGGAAAAAAGAATCGATAACATTGAAAGATTTAAAGAATGAAGCGAAGGCTAATAAGCCTACCATGAGGGCTAATGATTCGCCGGGATTACTAGACAGACTGTGGCTAAGCAGATAAATACCAACTGCAATAGGAATTAGTAGCGCGTTAACGGCAAGCCTTAACCATAGCGAGGTGCCTAAAATTTCATCTCGTTTATTTGGCTTCTGTACAATTTCTCTTATGATAAAACTATCTAGCCCCAAAGCGCCCACTGCAGCGAGTATAGCTACTAAAGAAAGCGCAAAACTTAAATCGCCAAAAAGATTTGGCCCTAAATAATTTGCAATAACCAAGCCCACCAACAAGCTAAGTACTTTGCCAAACATTAACCAGCCAGTATTTTTTAAATACTTGTTAAATGCTTCTTCATCAAAACCTTTAATGACTGGAAATTTCATCTGGAGCAAAGATGTAAAATTAAATGCGTTGCTTAAAACTCTTTTCTATACGGGTAAGCTGTTTTAGATGATGCTTGAGGTGTATTTCTATAAAGCGAAACCATTGTTGGGCATTTAGATAGCCCAAACGTGGATGCTTAATTTTTTTATTCCTGTCAGCAAGTTGAACTTTACCGGCGGTAAGGCTAAGCTTTTTCTCCATCGCATTCATTAGTGTTTCGGCCTCGACTTTGCTTATTTTTTTTACCCTTTCGGCTAGGCTTTTGGGCACTTTATATCTTTTCCTTGGCGGAAATGCGCCATACCACAACATTAATTTTACTGAGAAATGGGTTGGTTTTTCTTTGGCTTTGCCAGATAAACAATACGCTATCGAGCGAAAAGAGAGTAAACTTGCATCGAAAATATGCAAATACACTTCGCTATAACACCAGCCGCCGATGGGCGGTTGCTTAACGAAGTCCGCTTCGCTCATTTGCGCAAATTTGGTTCTATATTTTGCTACCGTTTGTAAGATGGATTGCTCGGTTTTTTTGGCTTGCATGGTTGAAGATAAGATAATAGTATTTAGTAGTTAGTATTTAGACTGTACGTCTCAGACTTTTCCTTTATTTCTTTCTTTTCCATGAATTAAGTTTTGGATGATAAATGACTGGTTTCTGATCTCCGACTTCTGATTTCTTTCTTAAACACGCCGCCAAGTCTTTGTTCGTTGCCTATTTCAATTAAAAAAGTCCAAGCAATTCCGTTAAATTCTCAACTTGGTGCTTTACATGCGATGGTTTTTCCTTTTTAGTTGCATTAAAAAAAATGGCATCCATCCCAAAGTTTAAAGCGCCATCAATATCTGCTTCTATGCTGTCGCCAATCATAATACTTTGGCTTTTGTTGGCATTCGCTTTGTCTAGCGCATACTTAAATATCTGCGGATTTGGTTTATTAACGCCAACATCTTCAGAAATTATAACATTTTTAAAATAGGGATTTAGGTTGGATAAATTCATTTTTGTGAGCGTAGTTGTTTTAAAACCATTTGAGATGATGTGAAGCTCATAGTTTTTTTGCAACACCTGCAATACCTCTATTGCACCGGCAAACAAATTTGTTTTGGTGGGCGAAATATTTACATAATCTTCTTCAAACTGTTGCGGAATATCATCGGGCTTTAGGCCTAATTGCAAAAATGTTTTGTGAAAACGCGCTGCGCGCAAATGGTCTTTGGTAATTTTTCCTAAATGATATTCTGCCCAGAGTTGGTGGTTGTTTTTAGTGTAAGCGCTAATAAAATCTGGACAAGAAGCCAAGCCCAAATCGAACAATTTATATTTTGCAAAAAGCTCCGTTAGCGTTTCTTCGGCATTACGGTCGAAATCCCAAATGGTGTGGTCTAAATCGAAAAAAATATGTTTTTTTGCGTGCATGTTAGGGTCAAAGATAGACTGTTGCTCCATAATATTTAGAGATAAGGTTCAACTTTGGTACGAATCTCCTCAATTAATTCTTCATTCATGTAGTTATAATCATCGGGAATATCCAAAATAATAATTTCCTGGTCGGAAGATTCGAGGTTAAATTTTTCTAGAATCCTTTGCTTATGTTTTTTCTCCATCACGAAGATAACATCTGCCCAAAGAATATGACTAGCATTAAGTTTAATTCGAGCAGATGATTCCGTACCTGCAGATCTAACTTGATGTTCTTGGTGGTTTTTGTAAATTGTTTCAGCAGTAGCGCTTCGCCACTTATTTCTGCTGCACACAAAAAGAATATTCATCCTTTAAACCTTTGTTCCGTAAGCCAAATCGCCGGCATCGCCCAAACCAGATACAATATAAGCTTTGCTTGTCATTTCTTCGTCTATTGCGCCGAGCCAAAGTTTTGCTTTTGGCAGGTTTGCCTGCATATACGCAACACCTTGGGCGCTTGCTATCGCGGCCACAATATGTAAATCGGCAATTTTATGTTGGTTTATCAATTCTTTACAACACAAAACCATGCTTTTGCCAGTCGCCAGCATGGGGTCGGCCATAATTACCACTTTGTCTGTCAAATCTGGCGAAGACACATAATCCAATTTTATAACAAAACTGTTGTCTTTCTTTACCTTGCGGTAAGCGCCAATAAAACAGCAAGAGGCTTTGTCGAATACGTTTAAAATGCCTTGTTGTAGCGGAATACCAGCCCTTAAAACGGTGGCAATAACAGGTTGCTTTTTTAACATCGGTATGGTCGATGTTCCTAGGGGCGTAAGTATTTCCGTGTTTTCATAATCCAAGTGCTTGCTAATTTCAAATGCGAAGAAAGTACCCAATCGCTCTAAATTTGTTCTAAAACGCATCGCATCTTTTTGCACTTCTGTATCGCGTAGCTCTGCAATAAAAGTATTGGCAATAGATTTGGTTTTGCTGAGGTCGAAGATCATAGCTATAGTTTCTGTAGAGAGAGGAATAAAGTTTTTAGCTTTAAAACTTAAACTTAATAATTATTAAGAGATTTCTGTGCATATAACAGGAAGTCAAACTAAAATTCGGGCAACAAATTTATAGCAGTGCACAAAATTCGCCAACTTTCCTGACTTTTTACTGTTTAGTTTTTTTCGCTTAAATTGTATATTTGTTGTTAGTCTATGAAATTCAAAATCACATCAGCATATCAACCTACCGGAGATCAACCTTCTGCCATAAAGCAACTGGTTGATGGTGTAAACGCCAACGAAAATTACCAAACTTTGCTTGGCGTTACCGGTTCTGGTAAAACATTTACCATAGCAAACGTTATTGAGCAAACGCAAAAGCCAACCTTGATTTTAAGTCATAACAAAACTCTGGCGGCTCAATTATACGGGGAATTTAAGCAGTTTTTTCCAGAGAATGCGGTCAATTATTTTGTGTCGTATTATGATTATTATCAGCCAGAGGCTTTTATTCCTTCCAGCAACACCTATATAGAAAAAGATTTGGCCATCAACGAAGAAATAGAAAAACTTCGGCTGCGCACCACGTCTTCGCTCATGAGCGGAAGAAGAGACGTTATAGTGGTTTCTTCCATTTCTTGCATTTATGGTATGGGAAATCCCGAAGATTTTTCTAAAATGGTGTTTCGCTTTGCCGTTGGACTAAGGATTTCTCGAAATGCATTTCTGCATAGTTTGGTAGAGATTTTATACGCCAGAACAACCAGTGAGTTTAAGCGCGGTACGTTTAGGGTAAAAGGCGATACGGTAGATATTTTTCCGGCGTATTTAGATCATGCTTATCGCATTTCTTTTTTCGGCGATGACATCGAAGAACTTTCAGCCATTGATCCAGTTTCGGGTAAAACCATCGAAAAATTAGAAGACATGGCCATTTATCCGGCCAATTTATTTGTTACCCCGAAAGATCGATTCACTCAATCCATTTGGGGCATCCAAGAAGAGTTGGAGGTTAGAAAAAATCAGCTTATCGCCGATAGGCACTTATTAGAAGCACAACGCTTAGAAGAGCGTACCAATTTCGATATTGAAATGATGAAAGAACTGGGCTATTGCTCGGGTATCGAAAATTACTCTCGCTTTTTCGACGGAAGATCTCCGGGTATGCGTCCTTTTTGTTTGCTAGATTATTTTCCAGATGATTATTTAATGGTCATCGACGAAAGTCATGTAACCGTGCCACAAATTAGGGCCATGTACGGTGGCGATAGATCTAGAAAATTATCGTTGGTAGAGTATGGCTTCCGTTTGCCGGCTGCCCTAGATAATAGACCTTTAAACTTTAACGAGTTCGAAGCACTTGCACCGCAAACCATTTACGTAAGCGCAACTCCGGCAGATTACGAGCTAGAAAAATCTGAAGGCGTAGTGATAGAACAAGTAATTCGCCCAACAGGTTTGTTAGATCCTGTTATAGAAATTAGACCAGCAATTAACCAAGTAGACGATTTGCTAGACGAAATAGATATAACCATTAAAGATGGCGGCAGAATTTTGGTGACCACGCTAACCAAGCGTATGGCCGAGGAATTGACAAAATATTTAGATCGGTTGAACATAAAAACCAGGTACATTCACTCAGAAATAAAAACTTTAGAGCGTGTAGAGATTTTGCGCGGTCTGCGACTTGGCGAATTTGATGTATTGGTTGGAATTAACCTATTGCGCGAAGGTTTGGATTTACCAGAAGTTACCCTAGTCGCAATCCTAGATGCGGATAAAGAAGGGTTTTTGCGTTCAGAGAAGTCGCTTATTCAAACCATAGGCCGCGCTGCACGTAACGATAAAGGCCACGTAATTATGTACGCCGATAAAATTACTGACAGCATGGAGAAAACCATCAGCGAGACAAATAGAAGGCGCGATATTCAGATTGCATACAACTTAGAACACGGCATCACACCAACTACGGTTGGTAAATCTCGCGAAGCAATTTTGGAACAAACCTCGGTGTTAGATTTTTCTCAAAAAGCGAGTGATAACAGAGCGAGGGCTTATGTAGAAAATGCGGAGGTGAGCCTGGCGGCAGACCCCATTGTGCAATATATGGGCAAAGGAGACATGCAACGTGCTATAGAAAATACCAAAAAAGATATGCAAAAAGCTGCAAAAGAAATGGACTTTTTGGCCGCAGCAAAACTGCGTGACGAAATGTTTGCCTTAGAAAAAATGTTTGCAGAGAAGTTCAACTAATAAAAATATAGGAATAATTTGGGCGCTTTTACACGCTTTCCATTTTATCTTTTTGGCAAAAAAACCAAAAAGGATGTCATTCCAATCGTTAGCGCTAGCGAGGATGCAAAGGATTGCGCAGTAAAAGAATTGAGCTCCTTTGTTAAACTTTAAAGAAAGCGCAAATTATATACATGAGTAAAATTTTATCCCCAGTTATTCAAGCAGTAGATTTGGTAGAAATTTATCACAAAGAAAAAATTGTGCTAATCGATGCTACCAATGCCAAAAATGCTCGAGAAAATTATCAAGCAAAACATTTAAAAGGAGCATTATTTGTTGATCTTAACACTCAATTGGCAGATGTAAAATCAGACGTTGCGAATGGCGGCAGGCATCCCTTACCAACACTTAAAAGTTTTACAAATACACTAGCGTCCCTTGGAATTTCTGAGGAAAGTAATGTAGTGGTGTATGACGAGCAAAACGGATCCAACGCGGCAGCACGATTTTGGTGGATGTTAAAATCTATAGGTCATAAAAAAGTGCAGGTTTCAGATGGCGGATTTACTCAGGCCGAAAAAATAGGTTTTCCTTTAAGTGATACGTTAGAGGTAGCAGAGAAAGTTCCGAGTTACAAGGCAAGTAAATGGATGCTTCCTCTGGCGGGCATAGAGGAAGTAGAAAATATAGCAAGAGATGAAAAACACCTCATTATCGATGTTAGAGATAGCGAACGGTTCAAAGGAAAAATAGAACCGATTGATCTTATTGCCGGCCATATTCCCGGCGCTATAAACATTCCTTTCTCTACAAATTTAAATGATGGTCAACTTTTTTTATCGCCGCAAGAACTGAGACAGAAATATCAAATCATTTTTGCAGAAAAACATTCTCAAAATATAATAGTTCATTGCGGCTCAGGCGTTACAGCTTGCCATACGTTATTGGCAGTTGCGTACGCCGGACTAAAAATCCCAAAACTTTATATAGGTTCTTGGAGCGAGTGGTCGCGGAATAGTAAATTAATCGCAACGGAAGAATGAATTAAAAAATAGCCGGAAAAAGAATAGAGAAAAGATATAAAGCTTAAAATTATATGCAAGGACAAAATCGCAAAGACATTTACCCAGGTTTAGAGGTGGGGATTATTTTAAAAAAAGACCAACGGAGCGGCAACATCACTTACGGCATCGTGCAAAATCTGCTCACTTCGTCGGCTTTTCACTCGAGAGGAATTAAGGTTAGGTTGGCGGACGGACAAGTTGGACGGGTTGCAGAAATTGTAGCAGAATAAGAGAAATGGTTTTTGGTCTAAGCTTTTCCTCTTGATAACGCAAACAATTTTCTGTATTTTAGCGTTAAATAGCTTTGTAATTGCTTTGCAATTAATCTGTACAAAAGTAACATAACAGGTGATTCATCGTCTATATTTGTAACAACACCAAAAACAATGCAATTGTTAAGATTCATTTTTATAACCATTTTAGTTTTCTGGCTCATAAGGGTGCTTATTAGGCTAATTTTGCCAATGCTTTTTGGCAACATGGCAAGTAAAATGAATCAGCGTCCAAACGAACCCCGACAGAAGAAAAGACAGCCAGAGGGCTCTATTTCTATAGATTATATGCCGCCAAAGAACAAACAAGGCAATGCCGATAAATTAGGCGACTTTGTAGATTACGAAGAAGTAAAAGAGTAAAGGTTTGTCTCTGGTTGTTATTGTCGCTTCGCTTGCTTCAAAAAGTCAGTTCAGTTTTTGGTATTGTAATTTCCAAAGGTGTTTTCAACCTATTTTTTTTGGGTAAAACCGCTATTGTAAGCAAACAAAAGCTAAGGTTTAAAATAACCTTTTCATGTTTCCCTAATGCTTTTCTCTATCGCAGAGCGACTATTAATTTGTGGTTACAGGTTACTAAGCGCTATCCGAATACCAGTCCAAAAACCTCTTCAATTTTACTTACCGCCTTTATTTCTAGGTTAAACTTTTCTCTAACAATACCTTTAAGGTTATATTTTGAGATATAGATTGTTTCAAAACCGAGCTTATCTGCCTCGGCAATTCGCTGTTCTATTCTGTTTACAGCCCTAATTTCGCCAGAAAGTCCAACTTCTGCGGCGAAGCAAGTTTTAGACGATACTGCAATATCTTGGTGAGATGAAATAATGGCAACCAAAACCGCTAAATCTGTTGCTGGGTCTTCCACTCTAATACCGCCGGCAATATTTAAAAATACGTCTTGTGCGCTCAGCTTAAAACCACATCGTTTTTCGAGCACTGCCAAAAGCATGTTCATGCGCCTGGTATCAAAACCAGTTGCAGATCGTTGCGGCGTTCCATAAGCGGCCGGGCTAACTAGTGCTTGCGTTTCTATCAGCATTGGTCTGGCGCCTTCTAACATCGCCGAAACAGCTATGCCACTCAGCTCTTCATCGCGCTGCGAAAGCAAAATTTCTGAGGGATTGGAGACTTCTCTCAAGCCACCGCCATGCATTTCGTAGATGCCTAATTCTGCGGCAGCACCAAACCTGTTTTTTATCGAACGCAATATTCTGTACACATGGTGTCTATCCCCTTCAAATTGCAACACGGTATCTACCATGTGTTCCAAAATTTTTGGGCCCGCAATTGCGCCATCTTTGGTAATGTGCCCAATTAAAAAAACGGGCGTGCCTGTTTCTTTTGCAAAACGTAGCAACTCTGCGGTGCATTCTCTAACCTGAGACACGCTGCCAGGGGTAGAATCGATATGAGAGGAATGGAGGGTTTGGATAGAATCTATAACCAATACCTCCGGCTCTAATAACTCAATTTGCTTAAAAATATTCTGTGTAGCAGTTTCTGTTAAGATATAGCAATTGCTATTGGAGGCGTCGTTTATCCGCTCTGCGCGCATTTTAATTTGTTGCTGACTTTCTTCTCCAGAAATGTACAAGATTTTTCTGCCTTTTAAATTTAGCGCGAACTGCAGCATAAGGGTAGATTTTCCTATGCCCGGCTCGCCGCCTATAAGCACAATAGAACCTTCTACCAGGCCGCCACCAAGTACACGATCCAATTCCTTATCGCCTGTAGAGGCCCGTTTTTCTATAGAATTTTCGATTTCGCTTACCTTGCTTGGCTTGTTGAGCACGCGTGTACCAAGATCACTTTTCCAAGTAGGAATGGATGCACTTGCCTTTTCTATCACTTCTTCTACAAAGGTGTTCCATTGGTTACAAGATGGGCATTTACCCAACCACTTTGCAGATTCATATCCACAACTCTGACAGAAATAAGCAACTTTGGATTTAGCCAAGGGAAGGGAATTGAAAGTTAAAGGTTATGTGTTAGGAGTTTGGGTTGTTGAGTATTTTGAATCGCCAAATTACAGTTTTAGACATTAGATGTGAGATATACGTCTAGTTTTCAACCTCACACCTAATGCCTAGTACCTACAGCTTTATCTCTTCGTCTTTGGCAGAAATAAAATGGAACTCTGTTAAATGGTACGAAGACTTTGATTTTACCTTGATCCATTGGCTATATTTCATAAACCAGCGCATCTGTAGATTAATTAGTCCTTTTTTTATAAATGCTTCTATATACGGATGTACACAAAGCGTTATGCCTTTTTCGTTTTGCTCGTTAAGGATGTAATTGAGGTTGTTTTCTATATCGTCCATCAATATAATACTTGCCTTAATTTCGCCCGTACCATCACAAGTAGGACATTTTTCTACTGTAACAATATTCATTTCTGGTCTAACTCTTTGACGAGTTATTTGCACTAAACCAAATTTGCTTGGAGGTAGAATGGTATGTTTTGCACGATCTAAAAGCATTAATTCTCTTAAATAATCGAAAAGCATTTTGCGGTTTGCAGGCTTGTGCATGTCGATAAAATCGATGACTACTATACCGCCCATATCGCGCAAGCGCAACTGTCTTGCAATTTCTTTTGCCGCTTCTTTATTTACCTGAAGTGCATTTTCTTCTTGATTCTCTTTGCTAGCCGTACGATTACCACTGTTTACATCTACCACGTGCAGAGCTTCGGTATGTTCTACCACTAAATATGCGCCGCCCGGTAAGTTTACAGTTTTTCCAAAACTATTTTTTATCTGCTTTTCGATACCGAAGTGATCGAATATTGGTTCTTTTTGTTTGTAAAGTTTTACAATCTTCTCCATTTCTGGAGAAATATTCTGGATATATGTTTTAATGTCATCATAAAGCGTGGGTGAGCTTAGATATACATTGGTAAACTCTGGGTTTAAGATATCTCTAATTAAGGTAGAAGATCTATCCATTTCGCCCCAAACTCTTTTTGATGGTTCGGTTTTATTGATTTTTTTAACAAAGTCTTCCCATTTGGCTACCAGGTCCAACAGGTCTTTCTGTAGTTCTGCAACGCCTCTACCTTCTGAAACAGTTCTAATGATCACGCCAAATTTCTCTGGTTTGATGCTTTCTATGATTTTCTTTAAGCGATTTCGCTCTGTATTGCTCTTAATTTTTTTAGATACAGAAATGGTATTGGCAAAAGGTACCAACACAACATATCTGCCTGCAAGAGATAGGTCTGAACTTAGCCTAGGGCCTTTTGTAGAAATTGGCTCTTTGGCTATCTGAACAGGCAGAAGCATATTTTTACTTAATATATCAGAGATTTTGCCGGCCTTATTAATGTCGGGCTCTAGCTTTAAATCTTCTAATAAATTGCCGGAGGGCGAACCATTGCGCTTTATTTTAGTTAACTTAATTAAAGACTTTACTTGTGGGCCAAGATCGAAATAATGCAAAAAGGCATCCTTTTCATAACCAACATCAACGAACGCGGCATTTAGGCCAGGCATAATTTTTTTTATCCTGCCTAAATAAATGTCGCCTACGGCGTAGTTAGTATTAAGTTGTTCTTTATGTAGCTCAACAAGTTGCTTATCTTCAATTAAGGCTATGGTTACTCCGGCAGGAGTCGAATTTATAATTAATTCTTTTACCAACAGCTATAAATTTGTAGGCTTTCGCCTATGAGAAAATGGACAATAAAAATTGACGTAGCCGAAAATATGTGCAATATATTGCAAACAGAAATAAACCTCAAGGCAGAAGCCGAGAGGTTTAGGGCTATATCGTAAAATAAGAAAACTACTTTTTCTTATGTCTGTTTTTTCTTAAACGTTTTTTACGTTTGTGAGTGGCCATTTTATGTCTCTTTCTTTTCTTTCCGCTTGGCATAGTCTTAATTTTTAAATGTTTTTATCAATGTTTAATTAACTCTTGTTTTTTAACTCGGTAACCTTTTTATCTATAAAGCTAGCTAAAGATGGGTCAGCCGCTAATTTTTTACTCTCAAGGTAGGCAGCTATTGCTTCCTTGTTCCTGTCTAAATTTTCGTAAGCAGTAGCTAAATAAAAGTAAGCTTCTGGTGTTGGCGAAGTAGCAATAACTGTCTTAAAACGTGGAATTGCTTTATCAAATTGTCCAGATTTTATAGAGAACAAGCCTAAATTCATGTTGGCTTTAATGTTATTAGGTTGTTTGTTAACAACGTCTAACAACATAGCAATACCCTGCATAGGCATGCCCAGACCATTTACAATAGTAGATCCTAGGCCTGTTTTTGCGTCTAAGTTAGTAGAATCTTTCGCCAACGCATTTTTGAAAGACATGTTTGCTTTTGTTAGCAGGGAAGGCTGCGCCAAACTGTCTTGTGTACGGTCATACGCTTTCATAAAAGCATCTCCGGTTTTCACCCAATTCACAGCGGTAGGCTCATTTTCTGCCACAACCTCCAAATACATGGCAGATGGCGTAATCTGTTCTACATCGTCCCATTTCTGGGCGAGTTTTTTAGCTAAATCTACTTTCTCGTTACCACTAGCAGATTGGTATTTTTTCTCTAGGATGATAATGTCTTTGCCCAAACCCTTACTAATAGCGCTTTTCCCGGCTTCAGAGGCGTTTGCCAGTGTCAGCCCGCTTGTGGCCGCTGGGTTTTGAGCCATTTGGCCACTTGCAGCGCCGGCATTACCATTATGTTCTGCGGGTTTAACAAGCCCCTTAATGTCGCGCGTAAACAGAAAGGCAATGAGCAATAGAATTGCTCCGACAATAATAACCTGTTTGATTGTAATGCTACTGTTCACGCTGTTTGTTTTTAAGCTTCTACTTTAAGTGTTTTGGTGTTGCTTTTTACTTTGTCTACAAAAACTTTTGCAGGCTTAAAGCTTGGTACGTAATGCTCTGGGATAATGATAGCAGTGTTTTTGGAAATATTTCTGGCGGTTTTTTGTGCCCTTTTCTTTACAACGAAACTACCAAAGCCTCTTACGTATACGTTTTCGCCACCGATCATGCTGTTTTTTATTACTTTAAAAAACGCTTCAACCGTCTCTTGTACATCAACCTTTTCTATTCCGGTTTTTGTTGATATCTCTGAAATAATATCTGCCTTAGTCATACTTTAAATATTTATGTGTTTTTTTATGTATCTTTTTATAACTGTTTTGGGGTTGCAAAAGTATTGCTTTTTAATGAGATAGGGAAATAAAAGATGTTTTTTTTCGCAGCCTTAACATCAAACAATTGTAACAATCTTAAAATTTGAATTAAAACGTAGTATGTTTGCATCGATGGATTTTCAACACACCCTCTTATCGTGGTATAAAACCCATAAAAGAGACTTGCCCTGGCGCCATACAAATAACCCATATATTATCTGGCTGTCTGAAATTATTCTGCAACAAACTCGTGTAGACCAAGGAACTCCGTACTTTTTAAAGTTTTTAGATGCTTTCCCGACCGTAACCGATTTTGCGAAAGCAGATGAAGCGTCAATTTTGAAACTTTGGCAAGGGTTGGGCTATTATTCTAGGGCCAGAAATATGCATGCAACCGCCAAGCAGGTGATAGGAGATTATAACGGTGTTTTCCCCACAAGTTATCAGGAGCTACTAAAATTACGCGGCATTGGCCCTTATTCTGCGGCCGCTATTTCGTCTTTTTCTGCTGGGGCAAAGCAAGCCGTGGTAGATGGAAACGTATTTAGGGTGCTTGCCAGATATTTTGGCATACAATCGCCCATTAACGCCCCGAAAGGAATTAAGGAATTTAATGTGTTAGCGGCAGAGTTGTTGTTTATGCCGGATCCAGGTTTGTACAACCAAGCCATTATGGAGTTTGGCGCCCTTCAATGCAAAGCTAAAAAACCAGGTTGTAGTATTTGCCCGCTCAATGTGGATTGCGTGGCGTTAAAAACTGATTCCGTGGGTAAGTTGCCTGTAAAGTTGCCCAAGGCGGCTAAGAAAAGCCGCTACTTTAACTATTTCATTTGTATAAAAAACAATCAAATTTTGGTTCGGCATCGGCTAGCGGGAGATATTTGGCAACATTTGTTTGATTTTCCATGCATCGAAACGAAGGATGCTTATGATGGTTTGCAGCCTGATTTGATGGACGCAGCGGTAGCGGTTTTCGGTGTGGATAGTTCATTAAGTCTTAAAACAAGTTTGCGGCATATTTTAACCCATCAATTAATTACCGCAAAGTTCTTTTTGGTAGATGATTTTTTCATTGAGCTGTCTAAATTCGACAACTGTAAATGGGTTTCCTTACAAGAATTAGATGAGTTGCCCCAACCAAAATTGATCAACAATTTTATTGAGAAGTTTTTGTAAATAGCCTTAATTGGGCAATTTTTTTGTAATTTGGATTAAAACTTAAACGAAACGTATGTCGGGTATAAACAAAGTTATCTTAGTTGGTCATTTAGGTAAAGATCCAGAAGTAAGGCATTTAGACAGTGGCGTTAGTGTGGCAACTTTTCCATTGGCCACTTCAGAAACCTATAACAAAGACAATAAGCGGATAGAGCAAACAGAATGGCACAACATTGTTATGTGGCGTGGACTTGCAGATATCGCCTCAAAATATCTTAAGAAAGGAAAGCTTGTTTATATAGAAGGAAAACTCCGTACTCGCCATTTCGAAGACAAGGAGAAAGTAAAAAAATACATCACAGAAATAGTAGCGGATAATTTTACGATGCTGGGAAGAAAAACAGATTTTGAAACCAGCGAAAATATATCGCACACGGATCCCACCCCAGAAAAGATAGATGATCAATTTACAAAAGGGAACGAGCAAATGGAAGACGACCTCCCTTTTTAACCCATTCCCTTTTTTATAGCACTCTTTATTCTAACGTTATAGCAAACTTTATTCTACCGTTACAGATTTAGCCAAATTTCTTGGCTGATCTACATTGCAACCACGCATTACTGCAATATGGTAGCTAAGTAGTTGCAATGGAATAGTAGCCAACAACGGTAAAAAGGCTTCGTTTGCGTCTGGAATTTCTATGCAGTAATCGGCAAGATCTCTCACCACTTCATCGCCTTCTGTTACAATGGCAATAATTATTCCTTTTCTAGCTTTTACTTCTTGAATGTTGCTTATTACCTTTTCGTAAGATGAGTTTTGGGTTGCAATAAATACCACAGGCATCTCTTCATCTATTAATGCAATTGGACCGTGCTTCATTTCTGCCGCCGGGTAGCCTTCTGCATGGATATACGAGATTTCTTTGAGTTTTAGAGCACCTTCTAGTGCAACAGGGAAACCACTTCCACGACCTAAGAACAAACAGTTGGGAGAGTCTTTTATTTTCTCAGCAACTTGTTTTATAATGTCGTTTGAGGCCAAACATCTTTCTATTTTTTCAGGGATAGTATCCAACTCGGTTAACAACTGGGTAAGCTTAGTTGTGCTTAGCGTACCGCGCTGTTGGGCCATGTAAAAAGCCATAAGTGTTAGTACAGTTACCTGAGCTGTAAATGCTTTGGTAGAAGCTACCCCAATCTCTGGGCCAGCATGGGTATAAACCCCCGCGTCAGATAATCTTGGAATAGAAGCACCAGCCACATTACAAACGCCAAAAATAGTGGCGCCTCGTTCTTTTGCCATCTCTATGGCCGCCATAGTATCTGCGGTTTCTCCAGATTGAGAAATGGCTATAACAATGTCTTTCTCTGTAATAATTGGATTGCGGTATCTAAATTCTGAGGCATATTCTACTTCGACAGGAATCCTTGCATATTCTTCTATGAGGTATTCTCCAACTAAGCCGGCATGCCAAGAGGTGCCACACGCAATGATAATGATCCTATCGATGTTTTTTAACTTTCCGTCATACTCTTTAAGTCCACCAAGCAATACCTTACCTTCCTGCGGATAGATACGGCCACGCATACAATCTCTAATTGAGCGTGGCTGCTCATAAATCTCTTTAAGCATAAAATGATCAAATCCGCCTTTTTCCAAAACCTCTAGTTGCATTTCCAATTGATGGATTAGCGGAGTTTCAATAACGTTATCCAATCTTTTTACCAACAAATCGTTCTTGGTAACCAAAGCTATTTCGTTGTCGTTTAAGTAGATTACGTTTTTTGTGTATTCGATAATTGGCGTAGCATCAGACGCGATAAAATATTCTCCCTTACCAACACCAATAACCAAAGGGCTTCCCTTTCTTGCTGCTATTAACTGGGTAGCGTCATTTTTATCCATGATGACGATGGCATAGGCTCCAACTACTTGGTTAAGAGCAAGTCTTACCGCTTCTAGTAAATCAGTTTGTTCTATATTTCTAATTTCTTCAACTAAGTGAATTAACACTTCGGTATCGGTATCGCTCATAAACTCATGGCCACGGCCAATAAGTTCTTGTTTCAGCGTTGCATAGTTTTCTATAATCCCATTGTGGATGATGCAAAGGCTTCCATCATTTGAAGGGTGGGGATGGGAGTTTCTATCTGATGGCGCACCGTGTGTTGCCCATCTAGTATGCCCCATGCCGATGGTGCCCGAGGTATTTAGCTCTTTGGCAAAATTCTCTAAAACCGCAACTTTCCCAGCTTTTTTGTAAACCCTTAAGCCCTGATCGTTTAAAACAGCAATACCAGCACTGTCATATCCACGATATTCTAATCTTTTTAAGCCCTTTAGAACAATCGGCCAAGCTTCACGGTCACCAATGTAACCTACAATTCCGCACATAAATTTTTATTGAGTTTTAATTTTGATAAAAGTAGAGAAACTAAATCAAGAACAGGCTTAGTTAATCTTAGTATAATAAATATTTAATTTTAATTTATTGGCAGCGTTACCATTCGAACCGATTACTGTTCTGCCCGCAGCAGTAGCCGTAGGGATTAATTGAAACTCGTTTAACGCAGAAGGAGCTAAAAAGGCGCCGTAATCGGTCAATTTCCCATCTACCAATGCCTGCACGTAATTCGTAACTACAAATACATAACGGTTTTTTAAGGAATCATAATATCCGCCAAAAGCTGTACTTAAGTCTTTTGGGTCACCTTGAATCCCAGAATGATCAGGTAATTGTGCAGGTTGGCCAGCGATGTCAGATCGGTATAAAGATAACCGCGCAAGAGGGCCAAATGGGTAGGCGGTAGTTCCTGTACTAGCTGGAACTACCAACTCAGCTTTGTTTATCGCAGCTTTTCCATAAGTTGCCGTAAAGTTTTTTAACATTGGGAAAGAAATTCTGGTTTTAACACCTACAAGTCCTTGCGCATAGGTAACATCATACTGAGTTGCCGGGTTGTCTAATTGGGTTTGAATATCGGTGCCAGTGTAATCATGCGCGATCGTGGTGGTACTCGACGTGCCAATAATTGGATAGTTGACAGACAAGGTATCTTTAGTTGCCTTATCGTTTGTCCTTTTATAAACCAATTGCAAATACGAATTAGTACCATTTAAATTTACAAAAGCAATTCCGCCCACACCCGTAGAAGACGTCTTGTTTATCGAAACTGATAAGCCCTTAAAAGCGGTTACAAAAGCTGCATTAGAAGTGGTAATAAAAGTAGAAGCTTCCACAACATTAGTTTGGAAAAATTCCTTGCTGAGTTTTATACGCAGCTGCGGCGAAACAGATTTGAGTGTGTCTGCTTTGCCAGCCACAATATTGGTGATTTTAATTGGCGTAGTTGGTTTTATTTTACCAGTAAAGTTTCCTAAAACCTCATCGTTATATGGTTGAGGTGCATTACTTTTAAAAATTGTTATTGCATTGCTAAGTTGGTGCACATCGATACTATAGGTGGAGTTTGTAGTATCTCCATAAAACTTGGTTGGCTCTATTGCGCTACCTCCAACCTCAATACTGTCCAATTTTAACACCAACACCACAGAGTCTAATTGTGCAGAAAGGCCAAAGTCATAATTAACGGCAGGAGGGTTGACCGTTAGAGCCAAGCTCGCTTCGGTTTTTCCAAAAACGGAATCATCCATGTAGCCAAGTGGATACCTACTTAATCCAGCAGTGCTAATGTCCGCGCTTCGTACCGTGGCAGATGTAACCAGTTGGTTATCTACCAAATCTCCCTTAATGGCTGTATTTGCGTCTACATCTAAGCCAATATTGTTGGTGCTTTTACAGCCTGCAAAAAGAAAAAGACCTATCAACAGGGTTAATAAGTCTTGTTTTATAAAGTTCATATTCAAATTAATAATGCCTTTTAAGCAACAGAAACCAATTCATCATTTGAAATTTCTTCGTAAAAGTTGTAGAAGTTTTCAAAATCGTCGGTCAAGTTATAAGCTAAAATTGGTTTGTTAGAATCTTTAACAAATTTTAACACCGCATCGTCTGTATTTTCCGATGCTAAAACTACCGCATCAGCATGGGTAATTGCGCCAATCTGTAAGCTTTCAGAATCGCCTTTTTCGAAGGCCTTAGTGTCTTTAGCTACCATATTTGCCATCAAAGCCTTTTTTGAAAAAGTTGGGTTGAGGTTGCCCTCAAAGCTTTTATCGTAAACAGAATATACTACTTTAGAATTTTTAAAGGTAGGGTCGTTCTTATAATTTGTTTTGATGTATACAGGTATCAAGGCGCTCATCCAACCGTGGCAATGCACAATGTCTGGTGCCCATCCCAATTTTTTAACAGTTTCTAATGCGCCTATACAGAAAAATATACTGCGTTCGTCATTGTCTTCGAAAAATTTTCCCTTTGCATCATTAAACACATGCTTGCGATGGAAATATTCCTCATTATCTAAAAAGTAAACCTGCATCCTAGCCGCTGGGATTGAAGCCACTTTAATAATAAGCGGGTTATCGGTATCATCAATTACGATGTTCATTCCCGAAAGCCTAATCACTTCGTGAAGCCTGTTTCTCCGCTCGTTGATGTTGCCAAATTTCGGCATCAAAATGCGGATTTCGAAACCCTTTTCTTGCATTGCTTGTGGCAATTGGCGGGTAATTTCAGCAATTTTTGTAAGTTCAAGGAACGGCGACATTTCGTGGGTAACGATCAGCAGCTTGGTTTTAGCCATCTCCATATAAATCAGAAAAATTTTAATTAAATTAAAAAGATATTGTGTTGCAAAGGTAACTAAAATAATGTTATTTATCAATAAGACAATCAATTGTTTGGTTTACTTTAGATAAATGCACACCTTTAGCGCAAAAACCAAAATTCTAAAATTGGAAGTAATTCACACAAAAGCTGCGCTCAATAATTTTGTATCGCAACTAAAATATAAAGGAAATAAAATTGCGCTTGTGCCTACCATGGGCGCGCTGCACGCGGGCCATATTTCGCTAGTAGATCAGGCTAAACAGTTCGCAGATGTGGTTATTTGTAGCATTTTTGTAAATCCCACTCAATTTACAGATACAAAAGATTTAGAGAAATACCCTCGGCCTTTAGAACACGATTTAGACATGTTGAGCGCAAGCGGATGCGAAGCTGTTTTTATGCCTAGCGTACAAGAGATGTACCCTAAACCAGAAGCATGGCACGTAGATTTGGGGCCAGCAGAGTTTGTGTTAGAGGGACAATTTAGAAAAGGTCATTTTCAGGGGGTAACGCAAATTGTAAAAAAGCTTTTTGATTGTGTAATGCCAGATGTAGCGCTATTTGGGCAGAAAGATTTTCAGCAGGTTTTGATGATAAAGAATATGGTCGAGCTGTTTACTATGCCCATAGAAATTGTCACTTGTCCCATTATTAGAGAAACCGATGGTTTGGCAATGAGCAGTCGAAACATGCACCTTTCTACAGAAGACAGGAAGCACGCGCTTGTGCTAAGTGAAGCCTTGCTGTTTGTGGCAGAGCGTTTTAGCGAGGATTCTATTGGTGCACTGATCGAACAGGCCAAAGATTTTTTTAAACATCAAGTTGGAGTGGAATTAGATTATTTTACCATTTCGAACATAACTACGCTTATGCCAGCAGAGTCGAAAACAGAAGGCGATTTGGTTGCACTGGTTGCCGCTAAAGTGGGCGCCACACGTTTGATAGATAACATAATTTTAACGGGAAAAAATTAACAGATGTACGTTTGAGATAATAACATGTAACCGATGTGGTTTATGTAGGCGAACTACCTAGTCGGCCTTTCGAGTTCTACTTTTAAATGGTAACTTTGTGGTATGACAATCTCGATATTAAAATCTAAAATACACAGGGTAAAGGTTACTCAAGCAGAACTTAATTATGTGGGCAGTATAACCATTGACGAAGACTTGATGGATGCGGCCAACATAATTGCAAATGAGAAAGTGCAGATTGTAAACAACAACAACGGCGCACGGCTAGAGACCTATGTAATAAAAGGTGAGCGTGGCAGTGGTACTATTTGTTTAAACGGTGCGGCGGCTAGGCTTGTGCAGGTTGGAGACATCTTAATTATTATTTCGTATTGTTCGATGCCCATTGAGGAGGCGAGAAACTTTCAGCCAGCCCTAGTTTTCCCAGACGATAATAACCGTCTCTTAACCTAATGTAGTGAGCACTGCCTTAAAGTCGGCGTTAAAAATTACTCTCCTGTTTTTAATAGGAATAGCAATTTTATACTTTGCTTTTAGGGGACAAAATTTAGAAAGCATTTGGCTAGAAATAAAAGTTGCCAACTTATTTTGGGTAACAGTCGCTGTGGTATTTTCCCTTGTTGCAAATGTGATTAGAGCCTTGAGGTGGCAAATGCTATACCATTCTATCGGATATAAAGTTGGCTTTTTAAATGCGCTATTTGCCCTGTATATAGGCTATCTTTCAAATCTGGCACTGCCAAGATTTGGGGAGCTGATTAGGTGTAAAGCCTTAGAAAGACAGGCCAACATTCCGTTATTTGCCAGCATCGGAACCGTAATAACCGAAAGACTTTTCGACGTTCTTGTGTTTTTTCTAGCAACAGTAGGTGTGGTTTTTTTTCAATTTAATTTGGTTGATGAGTTCCTAACCGCAAATGTATACCAAGGTTTTTTAGAGCAATTTGCAACTAAGCATATTTGGTGGATAGTTGGAATCATCTTATTGATGGTAGCTTTCCTCGTACTTCTTTTCTATTTTGTGAAAGGCCGTTTCAACCGGAGGTTATTGCGTGTGTATAGCGCCTTAAAACAAGGACTTACCTCTTACCAAAAATTAAAACGCAAGCCCTTGTTTTTAAGTTACAGCATAGGCATTTGGTTGCTTTATCTGTTTTCTATTTTCGCCGCGTTCTTCTCTCTACAAAGCACTTCGGGTCTTGGATTAAACACAGCCTTTACCGCGATGGTTTTTTCTGGACTAGCCATGGCTGTACCAGTTCAGGGAGGAATTGGGGTATTTCATTGGATGATGGCGAAATGTTTGATGTTGTATGGAATAGCCTTTACAGACGGTTTGGCCTATGCCACCGTTATGTACGCAATACAGTTATTGCCCATTATGTTGGTTGGCACAATTGGCTTTGGTATTCTTTTTAAGGATAAGCGAAAATAAGATTACTAGGTCATGTAATTTTTGCTGAAAAAGGGTAAACAATCACGATCGTTTTGGGTATAAATGTTACATTTGGATACAACCAAAATTAAAATTGTTATGCATTTCGAATTGACCGAAGAACAACTAATGATCCAGAAGGCAGCGAGGGATTTTGCACAGCAGGAACTTTTACCTGGCGTGATTGAGCGAGATGAATATCAAAAATTTCCTACAGAACAGGTTAAGATGCTTGGTGAACTGGGTTTTTTGGGAATGATGGTAGACCCTAAGTATTGTGGTAGTGGTTTAGATGCTATATCTTACGTGTTGGTGATGGAAGAGCTTTCTAAAATAGATGCCTCTGCCTCTGTAGTGGTTTCCGTAAACAATTCTTTGGTTTGCTACGGCTTAGAAAAATATGGCTCGGAAGCGCAAAAAGAGAAGTTCTTGAAACCTTTGGCCACAGGCGGAAAAATTGGGGCGTTTTGTTTGTCGGAACCAGAGGCAGGTTCCGATGCAACTTCTCAGCATACAACCGCAGAAGATAAAGGAGACTATTATTTGCTTAACGGAACCAAAAACTGGATAACAAATGGCAGCACGGCCTCTACCTATTTGGTAATTGCACAAACCCACCCAGCGTTACGACATAAAGGAATAAATGCTTTTATTGTAGAAAAAGGAACTGAAGGTTTTACTGTTGGTCCAAAAGAAAACAAGCTTGGTATTCGTGGTTCAGACACACATTCTTTAATGTTTAATGATGTAAAAGTTCCGAAGGAAAATAGAATTGGCGAGGATGGGTTCGGCTTTACCTTTGCCATGGCTACGCTAGAGGGCGGCAGAATTGGCATTGCGGCACAAGCTTTGGGTATTGCGCAGGGTGCTTTTGAGCTCGCTACAAAATATGCCAAAGAAAGAAAAACATTTGGAAAGCCTATTGCAGAACATCAAGCAATTGCTTTTAAGCTTGCAGATATGGCAACGCAAATAGAGGCAGCAAGAATGTTGGTGTATAAAGCGGCATGGCTTAAAGACCAAGGCTTGCCTTACACGCAAGCAGGTTCTATGGCCAAACTTTATGCCTCTAAAGTCGCGATGGAAGTAACGGTAGAAGCCGTGCAGGTACACGGAGGTTATGGTTTTGTTAAAGAATACCATGTAGAACGGTTGATGCGCGATGCAAAAATCACCCAAATTTACGAAGGTACCTCCGAGATTCAGAAAATGGTAATTAGCAGGGGAATTATTAGATAGAGATTTTTTAGCACATATTTGGTTTTTGCGCCCACGATTGAAACGATATCCTTTTTGGCTTTGTTTTCGCCAAAAAGATAAAGTGGAAATCCCGCAGTGCGGGACCAAATAAGTAAAATGACTTCGGCGTAACTAAATTCTATTTCTCTTCGCCCACTACTGCACCAAAAATTGCTTTAATTAACGCAACGACGATGGCTAAAAATGCTGCGGCAAAAAAACCAGTCGTGTTAAAAGAGGTCATTAAACTATCTACCAGCAAAATCATCAAAACGGTAATAATGAAAGAAACCAAGCCCAAGGTTAAAAAATTGATGGGGAAAGTAAGTACCCTGAGAATAAAACCAATGGTTGCATTCGCAAGCGCAATTAAAACGGAGGCAATAATGGCGCTGCCATAACCTGCCACCTCTACACCGGGTATAAGTTTAGCGCCAATATAAAAGGCCAAACCGGTAAGTAAAATTTCGATAAGTAATTTCATAATGCCTAAATTAGATGCATGGTAAAAAGCATAAATATAGGTTGTTTTTCTGTAATCCTCATCTGTTTTTGCAACTGTTCAAATGTAGACAATCTTCCGGTCATTAAGTTTTCTGTAGATAGCGCTTCCATTCTCGTTAAAAACATAGATAAGGTTAGCCTGCTGCAGCTTAAAGACTTAGTTAAGGCCGACAGCGGGGTAAGTGATTATCTGAAAATTAGGATTGTGCCATCGAAAAATAGTACCGTTGGCGGTAACGAAATTGTACCCGGAACAGTTAAAGTGGTTGGCGATTCTTTGATTTTTTTTCCGTCGGAGAAATTTGCGCCTGGAAACAGTTATTTGGTAGAAAGCTATATTGGGGCGCAATTTGGCAGTATCGGCAACTTGCTTAAGGGAAAGGGACAAACAACAGTACATCCCCAGCATAAAATACTTAGGAGGTAAATACGTGTTTTAACCAGAATAAAATAAAAAATTGATTAATAGGAATTTAACTGTATCTTTGTCAAAATTAATATAACAAGAAATACAATGCAACAAGGAACAGTAAAATTTTTTAATGAAACAAAAGGTTTCGGATTTATCACTCCATCAAACGGCGATGCCGAAATTTTTGTTCATGCTTCAGGCCTAATTGACAACATTCGCGAGAATGATTCTGTAAGCTACGATGTAGAAGAAGGCAGAAAAGGCTTAAACGCGGTAAATGTAAAAGTGGCTTAATTAAGTAACACATAAATCGTACAAAGCCCCAGCTAAAACTGGGGCTTTTTATTTTTAAAAAAATTATTGGTTACATTCGTTAGTTGAAACTATGCACTTCGGCGCAAGAAAACGCCCTAATGCCCAGCGCCTCAATGTCTCAATGCCTAACGCACAACGTCTCAGCGCCTAGTGTCCCAACGCTTTTTCCAACTCATCGCCAACAAAATCCATAGAAAGATCGTGCCCTGTAAGCACTTTGCCATTTTTATCTACTATTGCAAAATAGGTTATGCTGTAATTGCTTATGTTTTTCGCATTCGGAGATTTTGCCCCTTTCAAATCAGAATATTGCGGCCAAGTAAGATTTTGTGCTTTTATTCCATTTAACCATGCGTCTTTATCTTTGTCATAAGAAACGCTAATAAACTGTACATCTTTATCTTTAAACTTTTGGTAAAGATCAACCAACTCTTTGTTGTTCGTTGCACTTTTACCGCTGTAAGATGTCCAAGCGATGATAAGGTTTACCTTTTTAAGCACTTTTGTTTTGTTAAAAGCTTCGCCTGATGGGGTTGTACCCTCAATATTTGGCATTGTGCTGCCTACGCTCATTAACATGGCAGTAGCTATTTGGCTTTCTAATTCTTTTCCAATTTCGCTTGTCCTCACATCTTCGCTTAGCCCATCGTAAATGCCTTTAAATATTTGTGGACTGTCGTCTATGCCAGGTAACCTAGTTAGTAGAAAGGCAGATACTTTAGAATCTGGACTTTTCTTTGCGAAATCTTTAATAATGTCCAAATCTAAAGAAGCACTTTTAGCTTGCCAATGGTCTAAACTTCTAGCAAGCTCTGCAACAGTGCTTGGGTTTGCGTGGTCTAGCGCAGTTTTCGCCATTTCTAAACTGTCAAGAACGTCTTTGCTGCGCTCATCTTTCAGTTTGTAATAGTCTATTAATGTTTTCCCTTCTATAGATGAAGCCTCTTTTATCGGATAGAAATATAAATTCTTTCCATCAAGCTGCATTTTGGTCTCGCCATTATCTAAGTAGATCCAGTATTTTTTTTCTTTGCCACCGTCTTGTATCATCAATTCTTCAAAATTGTTGGTGGGTTGGTTTGCTTTAAAAGTTTGAGCCTTGTTTTCAATATTGATAACTTTTAACGCTTTGTTAGTAGCCACATCATTGATTGCGATTACCGCATTTGGCCCAAAATTGGTGGTAGTTGCGGAAAATGTGGCTGGTTTCGGGTCGCATGCGGATAGCATTAATACGAGGCCGCCCATTAAAATGGAATAGTTTTTCATCGTTTGGTTAGATTTATTTGTGCGCAATATAAGTTTTCGAGTTAAGTTTTTCAAAGATGTTTGGCTAACTTGTTCCGTCGGCAACGGAAAAACGGTCGAAACATCACCCAGAAGGGAAAATTTAAACTACCCTAATGTTTTTTAGAACGTTTCTAAATAGCTCCTTTGTGCCTCTTTTTAAGATATGCTTTATAAATTAAGGCCATAAATAAATACTTTTGCGTAACGTTAGATACAAATACTAATCAAATGGGTAGTTTCGGAAATGCTTTCTCTGCCTCAATAGGGAAAAAATTTATAATGGGTATTACAGGATTATTTCTAGTACTCTTCTTAATAGTGCACTGTTTTATAAATTCGCTTATATTTTTTAACGATGGCGGCATAACCTTTAATCAAGGCGCACACTTTATGGCGAGCAATTGGTTGATAAGGGCTGGTGAAATTGTGCTGTTTATTGGGCTTATTGCCCACATCGTTCAGGGTTTGAGGCTTTGGATACAAAATAGAAAAGCACGCCCAGTTCGTTATGCGGTAAACAATGGCAATGCAAATAGCAAATGGTACAGCCGCTCTATGGGTTTATTGGGCACATTGTTGCTCATTTTCTTAATCGTGCACCTTTCTAACTTTTGGGTAGTTTCTAGGTTTACAGGAATAGAAAATTACGATGGGGTTACTGGTTTAGATGCAAATGGAAATGAGAATTTGTATTTTGTGATGCACGCCGTGTTTCAAAACCCACTCATTGTTGTATTATATGTATTGGCAATGGTTTCTTTATGTTACCATTTATTACACGGTTTTGCATCGGCTTTTCAAAGCTTGGGTTGGAACCACTCTAAATACAACGCTATTATAAAAGGAGCAGGTGTTTGGTATGCTATTATTATATGCATTCTATTTGCGGCAATGCCGATAGCAATTTATGCAGGTTTAATTAAATAACTAAGTTACAAGGAAATGTCAGATTTGAATTCAAATATACCAGAAGGCGATTTGCCTCAAAAGTGGACCAAGTTTCGTTCCTCTGTTGCTTTGGTAAACCCCTCAAATAAACGAAGTATAGAGGTAATTGTAATTGGCTCTGGTTTGGCTGGTAGTTCTGCTGCGGCCACTTTGGCAGAAATGGGTTACAAAGTAAAGTGCTTTTGTTTCCAAGATTCGCCACGTAGAGCGCATTCTATTGCCGCTCAAGGCGGAATAAATGCTGCAAAAAACTATCAAAATGATGGTGATAGCGTTTACCGTTTATTTTACGATACCGTAAAAGGTGGCGATTATCGCTCTCGAGAAGCAAACGTGCATCGTTTATCAGAAGTAAGTGCTAATATTATAGATCAATGCGTTGCACAAGGTGTACCTTTGGCCCGCGAATATGGTGGCTTGCTAGACAACCGTTCTTTCGGCGGTGTGCAGGTTCAGCGTACGTTTTATGCAGCTGGGCAAACAGGGCAACAATTGTTGCTTGGTGCTTATTCTGCCTTAGAACGCCAAATAGGCATGGGTAAAGTAGAAATGTACACCCGCCACGAAATGCTCGAAATTGTTAAAATAGATGGCAAAGCGCGTGGAATCATCGCCAGAAATTTATTAACCGGAGAATTAGAACGCCACTTTGGCCATGCAGTTGTATTGGCATCTGGAGGTTACGGAAACGTATTCTATCTTTCTACCAACGCCATGGGCTGCAATGTTACTGCTGCTTGGAAAGCGTGTAAGCAAGGCGCTTATTTTGCAAACCCATGTTATACACAAATTCACCCAACATGTATTCCAGTTTCTGGAGAGCACCAAAGTAAGCTTACGCTGATGTCTGAGTCTTTGCGTAACGATGGTAGAATTTGGGTGCCGAAGAAAAAAGACGATAACCGCAAACCAACCGATATTCCAGAAGATGAACGCGATTATTATTTAGAACGTCGTTATCCTGCTTTCGGTAACTTGGTGCCAAGAGATGTAGCATCTCGCGCTGCCAAAGAACGTTGTGATGCAGGTTATGGCGTTGGAAAATCTAAGCTTGCAGTATATTTGGATTTTAAGGCAAATACAGCGCGCTACGGAAAAATAGAAGCTTCAAAAGCTGGCGATCATAACCCGAGCCAAGAAACCTGTTTAAGGTTGGGCCACGATGTGGTAAAAGCCAAATACGGCAACTTGTTCGATATGTATGCGCAAATTACGGGCGAAAACCCTTACGAAACGCCAATGCGTATCTATCCCGCGGTGCATTATACCATGGGCGGTTTATGGGTAGATTATAACCTTATGACCAGTGTACAAGGTTTGTATTGCATCGGCGAAGCTAATTTCTCAGACCATGGTGCAAATAGACTTGGTGCCTCTGCATTGATGCAAGGCTTGGCAGATGGTTATTTCGTGCTTCCATATACCATTGGACAATATTTATCAAAAGAAATCTCTGTTAAAGCAATACCAACAGATCACGAGGCTTTTGTTGAGGCAGAAGCTCGGGCAAAAACAACCATCGAGAAATTGGTTAACGTTAAGGGAACAAAATCTGTAGATCATTTTCATAAAAGATTAGGCCATATTATGTGGGAGAAATGTGGAATGTCTCGTAATGCGGAAGGCTTAAAAGAGGCCATCTCAGCTATTCGCGCGCTTCGCGAAGAGTTTTGGAAAGATGTGCGTATTCCTGGATCTGCAGATGAATTAAACCCCGAGTTGGAAAAAGCAAATAGAGTTGCCGACTTTTTAGAGCTCGGTGAAATGATGTGTGTTGATGCTTTAGATAGAAATGAAAGTTGTGGAGGCCATTTTAGAGAAGAACATCAAACGCCAGAAGGAGAAGCTTTACGTGATGATGAAGGTTATTCTTATGTGTCTGCTTGGGAGTATGAACCAGGCGTTAAATTTAAACTGCATAAGGAAGAACTTAAATTCGAAAACATTAAAGTAGCACAAAGAAGTTATAAATAGTTTATAAAAGAAGTAGTTAGATGTTAGTATTTAGTATCAAGATAGCATAGCACCACGTAAATTCTTCATTTGCGAGGAACTGTCCGTCCCGATTGTTCGGGAAAGCAATCTCTTTATTAAGTCTAATCTTTAACCCGTTTAGTGTCTAAATACTTATTACTAACTACTAAATACTAATAAGACCATGAGTACAGGAAATATGAATTTAACCTTAAAGATTTGGCGTCAGAAAGACAACAAAACTAAAGGTGCATTAGTAGATTATAAAGTTTCGGATATTTCGCCAGACATGTCTTTCCTGGAAATGTTCGACGTATTAAATGAGGAATTGATAAACAAAGGAGAGGAACCAGTTGTGTTCGATCACGATTGTCGCGAGGGTATTTGCGGCATGTGTTCTATGTTTATTAACGGCAGGCCTCACGGTCCTAAAGACCTCATTACTACTTGCCAGTTGCACATGCGCTCTTTTAAAGATGGCGATACCATTGTGGTAGAACCTTGGCGCGCTGCCGCTTTTCCGGTGGTAAAAGATTTAACGGTAGATCGTTCTGCTTTTGATAGGGTTATCGCCGCTGGCGGATTTATATCTGTAAACACAGGTAATGCCCAAGATGCAAACGACTTGCCAATTGCAAAAAGGCAAGCAGATGCTGCCTTTGAGGCAGCCGCTTGTATCGGTTGTGGCGCTTGCGTAGCAACGTGCAAAAATGCTTCGGCCATGTTGTTTGTTTCTGCAAAAATATCTCAGTTGGCGCAGTTGCCACAGGGACAGCCAGAGCGTTACCGCCGGGTGCAAAGTATGGTTGCACAAATGGATGCCGAGGGTTTTGGAAACTGTACCAACACCGGTGCTTGCGAAGCCGAATGTCCGAAAGGAATTACGTTAGAAAATATTGCCCGTATGAACAGAGATTTTGCTCATGCCAAATTCGTATCAGAAGAACAAATTTAACGCTTGAGACAAGGCTAACCGGTTGACTATCCGAACGGAACGTTATTGATGTTGAAAAATAAATAAAGTATTTATTTGCTTCGATTGTAAAAAACACATAGATTTATAGCCCCGAGACAGGAGATTATCATAAAACCCCATGTAAAGTTACTGGGGTTTTATGTTGTAAAAGAGATTTTCGTGCAGAGTGAGGTTCATCAGCTCTTTTGCTAACTCTGGAAGAAAGCAGAGGGAAATCAGACAACGCAATTCATCGTAAATTAAGTTCTTCTCCTCTTTTTTAGGAGGTGTTGGGGCAATGTCATTAACATAAGAGAAACCAAAAAGCAGGTTTCATCGTGAGGGCTAATATATTTCATATAAATCAATTGAAATGACGTTTTTGTTAAGCTCGGTATAGCCATCTCGCTACTCCCGGCCTAGCAGCAGTTTGGAGGAAAAAACGCCTAAAGCTGCTGGCAGAGACCTGACGGGGTATTGATGCGAAGATGATTTGCAGCCGTGAGCGGAAATGAGTAGGGGAAAGGCCTCGAATCATGAATGTTAAACAGCTTGGCGAATTTTTACCCAAAGGGATGCCAGCCTTGAGTTTATTCATTAGCATCTATTGTTTTATCTGCATTCATGAGCTCGCAGAAATGCTCGGTTTTGCTAATTTTTGTCAAGAAAAAAGTAGGGCTCCCGTCCAGACAGGACAGCGTCAGGTCTAGCGGAGGTCGTTTTTGGTAAGGCTGAATGATAGAAGTCAGGCAATGTTATGATCTTCTGATAAGTAATTGATTATAAATAACGTCAATGGTAGCTTCCCGAATGGTCGGGCCAAGCAGTCGAAGGACAGCTATTTTGTTGGTTCCAATGATTTTCTTACCAGATAACTAATTGTTTACATAGTACTGTCAATAGTAATTTGTTTCGGTAGCCTTCATCCTAGATTTCGACTTTTTTTAGTTGTTAACGCAAGCAGTCATTCTTTCTTCTCTTCAACCTTCTTTTTTAGTTTAATTAAGATAACTCCATTTTTACCTTTCTCGCCATACGGCTTAATATCCTCAGCCGCTTTTAGAACATCTACAGAATAAATATGCTTTGAAGGTATGCTCATATACGAGCCAAAGTATTCCTTTCCATCAACAAAAACTAAAGGTGTCGGTTTATTGGATCCTAAATTAAAGTTTACTACAATGTTGTAGCGTACGCGTACAAACTCTCCATTTTGCACACCTGGATTCCATTTCGGACTTTCCTTTAACGCTCGTATGGCCTCGGCGTCAATATCGTCACTTACGCCTTTCATTATTTTAAAGTCGGTTAAACTACCATCCGTTTCAACTGTAAATTGAACAAATACTTTTCCTTGTATGCCAGCTATACTTGCAGATTTTGGGTAACGAATGGTATTTCCCAAATATTTGTAGAACATTTGCAAACCACCAGGAAATGCGGGCATTTTCTCAACCTTTGTAAAATCGAAAACTTGGTCTTTTTTAACATCAAGGTTTGATACTTTTCCAAGGTTTGATACTTTTCCGTTAATTCCAGAGTTCATCAACTTTTCTGTGTTTGTTTTGTCGACCTCTTTTTGTTTACGTGCGTAGGCGATGATAATTACGTGATTTAAATTTGTAAAACCTTCTAATGGTTTAACTTCTTCTTTGGTAACTATTCTACCTTTGCCTTGCAGGGCAAAAGACGTTACAAACGCATAGCTGCCATCATAACTTGTATCAAAATTTGGGTAAGATAAAATGGCTTTCATTACTTCTTCATCGCAACCCTGCCCAAGACGTTTAACAACGGTTAAGTTGGCCACCTTTCCATCTGTAATGCTAAAGGTTACCTGGCATGGCCCCGAAAAATTAATTTCTTGTGCCTTTTTTGGGTATTTTATAGATTTAGCTATAAATTTGTAAAAGGCATCCCAATTGGGGTTTATTGCCGTTGGCAAAACATTTCTGCTAACTTTAATAGAATTATTAAGGACGGCGTTTGGTTTTAAATGAGCCGAAGAAAAAATGGCAGCAAGCATCAACAAGGAAAAAAAGACGCTATATTTCAAACGCACAGTTTTCTTAAGTTTTGTTTTTTCTAGCATTTTGCTTTGTATTGAAAGATGTTACGTTTAAAACGCATCTTCGAATTTAGTGTTTTTTGTTAAAAAAGACTAATACAGCTGGTTACCAAGTTTTATAATGGTCTGCTTAGGTTTGGAGAGATTTAAAATGAGAGCGTAAATCTCAAATTTTAACTGGCAGAAAGTAAAAGTTATTTTTTGTAATCTTCCAATTTCTTCTTTAAGGCAATTATAATCACTCCATTTTTTCCTTTATCTCCATATAAGGCGGTTGCCTCGGTGTCTTTCAAGACCTTAATTGTCTCAATGTCGTTTGGAGAAATGGTTTTAAAATCTTTGGTATATTCTTTTCCGTTTACTATATATAGGGGCTTTTTCGCAGAATCTTTTCCATCGTCCAAATTAAAATTTACCGCAATATTGTATTTTACCCGTACAGCTTTGTCATTATAAATCCCTGGATTCCATCTCGGGCTTGCTTTGAGCACTCTTATTGCCTCATCATTAATTTCTTCACTCGGTCCTCTAACTACTTGAATATCCGACAGACTCCCATCTTCTTCAACTATGAAAGTCAAAAATACCTTTCCTTGTTTATTGTCCTCCTGTGCTTTCTTTGGGTACCTAATCGATTTGCTCAAATATTGGTAGAACTTCTCAATCCCACCTGGAAATTCAGGTTGCTTTTGAATGGACACAAAGTCATATATTTTATCGCCTGATGGTTTTTGTGTAAGTTTTACGCCCAAAACCGCCCCTTCAGTTTGCGAAGATTTGTCTTTAACCTGTACTTCATTTAATGCAATCCCGCCGGCTTTTGTTTTATCATATTGCGTAATCGTCACATTCTTAATGCTGTCCTTGTCCGCTTGCGTTGTTTTGTAACGTACAAGTATTGTCGTTTTCAAATTTGTGTAACCTTCTAACGGCGCAATTTTTTGAGCGTTGTTGTTATTGTGTTCATCGTAAATCGCAAACGTTACGCCCATAGCATATTTTCCATCATAGGTTTTATTAAGACCTTTGTAAGACAGAACTGCTTTCATCACTTCCTCGTCGCAACCATAACCTAAAGGCTTTGCAATAGAGAGGTCTACCACTCTTCCACTTCTTACGCTGAAAGTTATTTGGCTATTGCCTGCAATATTGTTGTCGTATGCGTCAGATGGATAGTGTAAATGCCCGGACACAAATTTATAAAATGCTGCCCATTCCCCAGGAACATTTTGAGGCTCAATTGTTTTAGTTTTTTGCGATGCATTAACACTTTTTTCAATTTTTGCTGGAGCAATTTTCATCGCCTCTGGCAAAATACTATTTACCGTCTCAATAGATTTTTCTACATCTACCTTATCTGCAAGTGTTGCCAATTTTTTATTTTTGTTAAGTGTGGCAGATGATAACACGGCCGCCAACATAAACATGGGTAAGAACATTCCGTATTTTAACAAGGCTATTCTTCTAGATTTGTTTTTGTGTAACATATAAATTCGTTTTTTAATTAGTGATTTTTTAAAAAAGCCATGCATAAGTAAGCTCGGCTCTACGCCCATTACGTTACTAAGAATCAGCACGGCGTAAGCATGTTTATCTCCGTGGCTATTGGCAGAAGCTTCGTCGGCCAAAAACTCATGGATGTCTTGAAGCGCTTTTTTATACAGGTGAATAAATGGATTGAACCAGTTTACTATGGCAAACAGCTCAAACAGCAACACGTCGATACTGTGAAACTGCCTAATGTGTACGTCTTCGTGCAGAGAAATTACCTCAGCGGCAGGTAAAGCTGGGTCAATTACTTTTCTGCCTAGAAAAGAATAGGCAGCTCCCGGAGTCTCTGCCGACAATAATTTTCGGGTTTTAATAAGGCTTAGAATAAGTTTACCCAAAAAGAAGGCTACCCCTAACAAATAAAGAACGGCCAAAACATCGGTAAAAGTAAAGCTGATTTTTTCATCGGGAATAATGCCGACAGGTTGCGCCAAGGCATCCCAAGAAACGATAGTTTGTACGTTGGTCCCAATGGCATCGTTGTATAACCAGCTGCTTCTACAAAAAGGCAAGGCCATAGAAAGTATGCCGGCGCACAACAAATAAACTCTATTTAGCTTAAAATAGGTTTCCTTATCCAACAGCAGTTTATAAAAAATAAAAAAAGCGGTTAAATACAAGTTGGCTAAGAGTAGGTAGTTGGAGAAGCTCATCTTGGTCTGTTTTTAATTTTATTAATCATTTTTAAAATTTCATCCACATCGCTCAAATCCATTTTTTCTTCTTTAACAAAGAATGAGAACATGCTTTCTACAGAATTTTCGAAATAGTTATCCAGTAATTTTTCTGTGGCGAAGCGCTTGTAATCTTCCTTGCTAATGATCGGGAAGTATTGATGCGCTTTTCCAAACGCCTCATGCCCTACAAAGCCCTTGGTTTCTAAAATCCTAATAATGGTGCTTACCGTATTGTATGCTGGTTTGGGTATTGGCAGCTTTTCGATAACCTCTTTCACAAAGGCTTTATCTAAATCCCACAACACCTGCATCAGCTGTTCTTCCGCTCTGGTTAAATCTTTAATTTTCATATCTTTTTTATTTTGGTGTCGAAATATTAATCAAACTTAAAACTAATTTTTTAGTTTTCAAAATAATTCTTAAAGTTTTAGTTGATTTTTTTTGTCGGGCTAGAAATTGCCCACGCGGCGTTAATCGGCAAAAGCCAAAGCGGCGATGCTTACCTTCGCTACCCCGCTTTTTGTTAGGGCGTTGGCACAAGCTTCTATAGTTGCACCTGTTGTAATAACGTCGTCTACCAGTAAAATATGTTTGTTACAAAGAGGCTCGCTGCTTTCAACCGAAAAAACATCTTTCATGTTCTGGTAACGATTGTACCTGTTTTTCTTGGTTTGGCTGTCTGTATGGGTGGTTCGCAATAGCAAACCTTCATTTACCGTGACCTCAATTTTCTCGGCAACCCCCATTGCAATAAAGGCACTTTGGTTGTATCCCCTTTTTTGTAACCTTTTTGGATGCAGCGGTACCGGCACAATAAAATCTATACCTTTATATAATGAGCTTTCCAAGAGTTTATCTCCAAGCAGTCTGCCCAACAACAGCCCAATCTCGGTTTTCTGGTTGTATTTTAAATTGTGCATCAAATTTTGAATGCTTGCGCCCTTTCTAAAATACAACATAGCCATAGCCGCTTCAAATTCCATTCTACCCCAAAGCTGTTTTGCAACTCGGTTTTCAAAATGTATATGGTAGTCGGTATACGGTAAATGATGGATGCAATTTAAACACACCAAATGCTCACCTCTAAATAGTGGCGTTCCACAGGCATTGCAGAGGTTGGGAAACAGAAGCCCAACAAAGTCTTGGAAGTAATGTTTTGCTGAAACCACAACCCTAATTTAGATAATAATTTTTAGAATTGTAGATACTATTGAGTAATCAGTATTTTTTGGGCGCCTTAACACGCCATCTACTATATCTTTTGATTTCCGAAGTAGAGGTCGAAAGGATGCCGTTTCTGTCGTTGGCGCTGCCCCAGCGCCGTCCCGATACCCCGTTGCAAAAATAAATGATGCTATGTCACAGCGTTTTGCGGTGATTATCCTGAAATCCTCTTCCGGTTATAACTGCGTGCCGTTATTTTTTCTATCTTTGCACTCCGCTCAGGGATATGGG